>NZ_JBEXHW010000041.1:0-51116 GCF_040608235.1 Streptomyces sp. NPDC005202
CGCCTGCGTGCCACCGTGCGCAGCTGAGGGCAGTCCTGCTTGCAGTGACAGGCCGCCTCCACCCGCGAACAGCGAACGTTGATCAAGTTCGAGTGCCGTTCCGCACACGCTTGGATGACCGGCTCATGGTTCGCTCATCGCGTGTCGCTGGTCGAACTCGTTGGCGAGCATGCCCATCATGACGAGTTCGTGGTGCCGGCCGGCGAAGTAAACGTGTTCCCGCAAGCGCCCCTCCTCGGTGAAGCCGAGCCGACGGGTAAGTGCCAGCGATGCCTCGTTGTGGGCGAAGATCGCTCCTAGGCATTTGTGATAGCGCCGCTCGGCAAACATGAAGCGCATCAGCAGCACTACGGCTTCTGCCGCGTAGCCCTTGCGCCGGTGGTCAGTGCCGATCGTGACATCAAACTCGAACCAGCCTGAACGAGGGCCGGTGCGATGTGAGCCGACGGTGCCAACCAGCTCTCCCCTGGCCGTCGTTTCGACTGCCAAGCGGAAGCGGTCGTCATCGCACTTGGCAACGGCTTGCTCCTTCGCCCAGGCACGGTAGCTCTCGGCGGACCGCCGTAGATCCAGCCGGCTCCCTCGCCGCCCGTCACCGTCGGCGAAGCGCATGAACGCTGTCCAGTCGTCGGGCTCGATAGCGCGTAGGCGTACCCGTTCACCAGTCCAGGACGATGCCATGCCGTATTTGATCACGCTGCAGTGCGCGCGAGGCCGAGAGACACGCCGAGGCAGGTGTTGCCCGCGGTGCTCTGACTCACCGCTGATCGGCGTCCTCGTCCGGAGCAGCGGGGTCGCGCAGCGGGCGCAAGTCCCCGTCAGCCGGGACGGTGGCGCGGAAGCCGTAGCGGCCCAGGCAGTTGAGGTTCGCGTGCTTGAGGGGAGACAGGCGGGCGACGTCCTCGTACTGGACCTCGTGCTGGCGCTGGTCGGCGGGCAGCGCCCGCGAAGCGGTGACAGCGGCATCCAGATAGCGGGTCGTCCACAGCACCGCGGCGTTCAGGACCAGGCCGAGCGCACCGAGCTGGTCCTCCTGCCCCTCGCGGTACGCCTGCATGATCTGCCCGCGCTTGCCGTGGCAGACCTCCCGGGCGAGCTTGTGACGGAAGGCTCCCCGCCGAAACGAACAGCACTTGACCTGCCGCGATACCGATTGCTGCCGCTGTACCGGGCAAACACCGGCAAAGAAATGCCATATCCAGCGACAAAATAGCCATCACCGGGCAATTACGGCCAGGTACCGAGTGGATGCGTTCGCCGTAGCCGTCTACGGCCACCTCAGGCGTGAACCAACAAGCAGCACAACTACGTCGTCGGCTCTGGTGGCCAGCGACCGACGGACCCATACTCTGACCAGCCTTTTCACGGAAGTTCTTCCGTCTGACAGAAGCCGCCTTGCCGAGCTGCCGCAAACGTCACGACCCTGGGTCCAACCACGGCACGCGGGGCGACGACGCCCCGCCGACAGGGACGGGAACGCCATGCCTCACATGACCGCCTTCGCCAGGAACCAGTGGTACAGCTAGGGCGTGTATCGAGGATCTTGGGTATGAGATGATCTTGGTTCGTGGCACGTGGAGACCTGACGGACGAGCAATGGGCCGCGCTGGAGCCGCTGTTGCCGAAGGGCAAGAAGCCCGGCCGGCCGCCGATATGGACCCGGCGGCAGCTGATCGACGGCATACGGTTCCGGGTCCGCACCGGCGTCCCGTGGCGGGACGTGCCCGCCGAGTACGGGCCGTGGGGCCGGGTGTACGACCTGTTCCGCCGCTGGCAGCGGGACGGCACCTGGCACCGGATCTTCACCGCCCTCCAGGCCCGGGCGGATGCGAAGGACCTGATCACCTGGGACATCAACGTCGACTCCACGATCGTGCGGGCCCACCAGCACGCCGCCGGGGCGCGAAAAGGGGGGACCTGCAGAGGGAGCCGCCTGGCGGCGTCGCCGTCGAGCCGGACGACCACGGCCTCGGACGCTCGCGCGGCGGGCTGACCACCAAGCTGCACCTGGGTATCGAGCAGGGGCAGAAGCCCATGTCCATCGTGATCACTGCCGGTCAGCGTGGGGACTCCCCGCAGTTCGAGGTCGTCCTGGGTCGTATCAGGGTGCCCCGCCTGGGGCCGGGCAGGCCGCGTACCCGGCCGAGGCGTGTGCGCGGGGACAAGGCATACGCGTCCCGCAAGAACCGCGCCTACCTGCGCCGACGTGGCATCCGCTGCACCATCCCGGACAAGGCTGATCAGGCTCGCAACCGCAAGAAGCTCGGCTCGCGCGGCGGCCGTCCGCCGAAGTTCGACCCCGAGGACTACAAGGCTCGGCACGCAGTCGAATGCGGCATCAATCGCCTCAAAAGGCACCGCGCCGTGGCCACGAGGTACGACAAGCTCGCGGTGCGCTACGAAGCGACCGTCCTTGTCGCGGCCATCAACGAGTGCCTGTGACCAGCACATTCGAAACACGCCCTAGCTAGGTGGACCCGGGGCTGCGGCCTGCGTGTCATCGGCACCGACCACGACACCGCCGCGTTCGCGGTCGGCTCCATCCGCCGCTGGTGGCAGGCGGTCGCTCGGCAGGCAGGACCACCCGCAGGCCACGGGGCTGCTGATCAGCGCCGACGCAGGCCGCTCCAACGGCTACCGCACCCGCGCCTGGAAGGCCGAGCTCGCCGTTCTGGCCGCCGAGGCGGGCCTGAACATCACTGTGTGCCGCCTGCCGCCCGGCACATCGAAGTGGAACAAGATCGACCACCGGCGGTTCTGTCGGGGCACGCCCCCCGCGCAGTGTGTTGAGCGTCGAATCCTTGACCCTCGGTCGGCACTCCACAATGCTGTGTTGCGACACACGAGATGTGTGTCGTAATGAGAAACATCCGAGTCGGATCTCGTACCAGCCGAGGAGTGGCCATGACTCACCAGGTTCGTGCTGTCGTCGCGCGAGGGAAGGGCGCCCCCGTCAGCCTGGAAACGATCATCGTGCCGGACCCGGGCCCGGGTGAGGCGCTGGTGAAGATCGAGGCCTGCGGGGTCTGTCACACCGATCTGCACTATCGCGAGGGCGGCATCAACGACGACTTCCCCTTCCTGCTGGGCCACGAGGCCGCGGGTGTCGTGGAGTCGGTGGGAGAAGGCGTCACCGACCTCGCCCCCGGTGACTTCGTCATCCTCAACTGGCGTGCGGTGTGCGGGCAGTGCCGGGCCTGCCTGCGCGGACGGCCGTGGTACTGCTTCAACACGCACAACGCGAAGCAGAAGATGACCTTGACCGATGGCACCGAGTTGTCGCCGGCGCTGGGTATCGGTGCGTTCGCGGAGAAGACGCTGGTGGCGGCGGGGCAGTGCACGAAGGTTGACCGGGCCGCGTCGGCGGCCGCCGCCGGTCTGCTGGGGTGTGGGGTGATGGCGGGCATCGGCGCGGCCATCAACACCGGCAACGTCGGACGCGGTGACAGCGTAGCGGTCATCGGCTGCGGCGGCGTCGGGGCCGCGGCGGTCGTCGGATCGAACCTGGCGGGCGCGGCGAAGATCATTGCGGTGGATATCGACGACCTCAAGCTGGACACCGCCAAGAAGCTGGGCGCGACCCACACCATCAATTCCAAGGACACCGACCCGGTGGAGGCGATCCGCGACCTGACCGGCGGCTTCGGTGCCGACGTGGTCATCGAGGCCGTGGGCCGCCCGGAGACGTACAAGCAGGCGTTCTACGCCCGCGACCTGGCCGGCACGGTCGTCCTCGTCGGGGTTCCGACCCCGGAGATGAAGCTGGAACTGCCGCTGCTGGACGTCTTCGGCCGGGGCGGCGCGCTGAAGTCCTCCTGGTACGGCGACTGCCTCCCGAGCCGGGACTTCCCGATGCTCATCGACCTCTATCTGCAGGGCCGCCTCGACCTGGACGCCTTCGTCACAGAGACCATCGCGCTGGACGAGGTCGAGAAGGCCTTCGAACGGATGCACCGCGGCGACGTGCTGCGCTCGGTGGTGGTCTTGTGATGGCCGGCGCCCGCATCGAACATCTCGTCACTTCGGGGACGTTCTCGCTGGACGGCGGCACCTGGGACGTCGACAACAACGTGTGGATCGTCGGCGACGACAACGAGGCAGTCGTCATCGACGCCGCACATGACGCCGAGGCGATCGCCGAAGCCCTCGGTGAGCGCACTCTACGGGCCATCGTGTGCACCCACGCCCACAACGACCACATCGACGCCGCGCCCGAACTCGCGGCGCGCACCGGTGCCCCGATCCTGCTCCACGGCGACGACCTGCCGCTGTGGAAGCAGACCCACCCCGACCGGATGCCCGACGGCGACCTGACCGACGGCCAGGTCCTCACGGTGGCCGACGTCGAGCTGACCGTGCTGCACACTCCCGGCCATGCCCCCGGTGCGGTCTGCCTGTACGCGCCGGCCCTGACGGCGCTCTTCAGCGGTGACACGCTCTTCTCGGGCGGCCCGGGGGCGACGGGAAGGTCGTACAGCGACTTCGGCACCATCGTCGACTCGATCCGCGACCGGCTGCTGACTCTGCCGGGCGAGACCGTCGTACACACCGGGCACGGGGAGACGACCACCGTCGCCACCGAGGCCCCGCACCTTCAGGAGTGGATCGACCGCGGCTTCTGACCACCGCCCGTCGAACGGCGCACGCCCGCCTCGTCGGCCTGCATGGCCGACGAGGCGGGCGTGCTCGTATCCGCAACCGCCGCCCGGGGACGCGACGGCTGGGCGCCCCCTTTGAACAGGTCGAAGGCGCTCACTCGGGCGTTGCACCCCTTCCCGACTTGGTTGCTTAATGCGCCTTTAGTTGCGTGATATGCAACCTAGCGTTCGAGTCAACCGCCCCTCCGAATGCCTTGACAAGGGTTCTGGCCGACCTCAGACTGATGTTGCGCTTACCGCAATCCGTTTCGCTATACGCACCGAGGTGTCATGATGATTCCCGCGTGCCGTCTCGCGGATCTGCCGCGAGGCGAGGCCTACCGGCTCGACATCGATCCGCCGGTCTCGGTGTTCCACACCGATGACGGCGAGGTCTTCGCCATCGACGACACCTGCACCCACCAGGACGCCTCGCTTGCCGACGGTTGGCTGGAGGGCTGCGAGGTGGAGTGCCCGCTGCATGCCTCGAAGTTCGACCTGAGGACCGGTGCCGTCGACGCCCCACCGGCCAAGCTCCCCGTCCGGACCCATGAGGTCGTCGTCGAGGACGGCATGATCTACGTCCGGCTGTCCACGGACGCCCCCAACCTGCCTCCCTGCGTCGCATCCAGGCTCGCCGGAGGTCCCGCGTGAGGACCGTGGCCGTGGTGGGTGCCTCGCTGGCCGGGCTGTCGGCGGCGCGCTCACTGCGGAAACAGGGCTACGACGGACGGCTGGTCGTCATCGGAGATGAGCTCCACCGCCCGTACGACAGGCCCCCGCTGTCCAAGGAGTTCCTGGCCGGCACCATCGGGGAAGCGGATCTCGCGCTGGAGACGGAGGACGAGGACCTGCAGGCGGAGTGGCTGCTGGGCACCCGCGCCACCGGACTCGACCCCACGGACCGCGCCATCCGGCTCGCCGACGGCCGGGAGGTCCGCGCCGACGGCATCGTCATCGCGACCGGCGCCGCCGCGCGCGCCCTGCCCGGCTCCGACGGCCTGGCCGGAGTGCACACCCTGCGTACCCTGGACGACGCCCTCACCCTGCGGGACGAACTGGCCCGCGGCGGACGGCTGGTAGTGATCGGCGGCGGATTCATCGGCGCCGAGGTCGCCTCCACCGCGTACGCCCTCGGGCTCGACGTGACGGTTGTCGAGGCGGCCCCGACGCCGCTCGCCGGACCGCTCGGCGAAACCATGGGCGCCATCGTCTCCGCCCTCCACGCCGACCACGGCGTACGGCTGCTGTGCGGCGTGGGCGTCAAGGGGCTGAGCGGGGAGCGCCGGGTCGACGCCGTGCTGCTCGAGGACGGCCGCACCATCCCCGCCGACACCGTCGTCGTCGGTGTGGGCGCACGCCCGTGCGTCGAGTGGCTGGAAGGATCCGGGCTCGTGCTCGACAACGGCGTCAAGTGCGGTGCGGACGGCCGCACCAGCCTGGCCGGCGTGGTGGCGGTCGGCGACTGCGCCAACTGGTACGACCCCCGCGCGGGCGCCCATCGCCGCGTCGAACACTGGACCGGTGCACGGGAGCGCCCCGATGCGGCCGTCGCGACGCTGCTGTCCTGGGGCGCGGTGGAACCAGGCGTGCCCCGGCCGCCGTACTTCTGGTCGGACCAGTACGGCGTGAAGATCCAGTTCGCCGGTCATGCCGCCGACGCCGACACCGTGACGATCGAGGAGGGCGCCGCGGACGACCGCAACGTCCTGGCCGTCTACCGGCGTGCGGGTCATCCGGTCGCCGTGCTCGGGATGAACCAGCCGCGGCTGTTCACCCGCTGGCGCAAGCAACTCGCCCTCACGACGACTTGACACCGCCCCTGAGGCATCCCATGCTGCGGTTGCATATCGCACGCAGCGTTGCTCCATACACAACGCCACCCGAAGTCGCACTTCTGTGGCGCGTGAATGACCGATCCACGACGTTTCCCGAGGAGTGCACCGTGACCTCGACGAGCCTGCCGGACAGCCTGATCGCCACCCTCCCCGGCTCCTCCTACACCGATCCCGCAATCTTCGCCCAGGAGCAGGAGCGCATATTCGAGACCATGTGGTTCTGCGTCGCGCGCTCGTCCGACCTGGCGAAGCCCGGCGCCTTCCGCACCGTCGACGTGGGCCGTGAAAGCATCCTGGTCACCCGCGCCCAGGACAACTCCATACGCGCCTACTTCAACGTCTGCCGGCACCGCGGAGCCAGGATCTGCACGGAGGAGAGCGGCGAGGTCAAGCGGGCCTTCCAGTGCCCGTACCACGCCTGGACCTACGACCTGACGGGCAAACTCGTCGCGGCGCCCAACCTCACCAGGATGCCCGATGTCGGCCGCACCGAGTACGGCCTGGTGAGTGTGGCCACCCGCGAATGGCTCGGCTATGTCTGGGTCTGCCTGGCGGAGAACCCGCCCTCGTTCGAAGAGGATGTCATCGGCGAGGTCGTCGCCCGCCTCGGTGACGTGGAGTCGATCGAGCACTACGACATCGAGAACCTCTCGGTCGGCAAGCGGATCGTCTACGACGTCAAGGCGAACTGGAAGCTCATCATCGAGAACTTCATGGAGTGCTACCACTGCGCCACGATCCACCCCGAACTCACCGAGGTCCTCCCCGAGTTCGCCGACGGCTACGCCGCCCAGTACTACGTCGGTCACGGCGCCGAGTTCGGAGAGGAGATCCAGGGGTTCACCGTCGACGGCTCCGAGGGCCTGGACCGCATTCCGGGCGTCGCCGAGGACCAGGACCGCCGCTACTACGCGATCACAGTCAAGCCGCAGGTCTTCATCAACCTCGTCCCCGACCACGTGATCTTCCACCGCATGTACCCGATGGCCGTTGACCGGACGATCGTCGAGTGCGACTGGCTCTACCTCCCGCACGTCGTCGACAGCGGCAAGGACATCAGCCGGTCCGTCGAGCTCTTCGACCGGGTCAACCGGCAGGACTTCGAGGCGTGCGAGCGCACGCAGCCCGGAATGAGCTCCCGGATGTACGCCAAGGGAGGCGTGCTGGTGCCCAGCGAGCACCACATCGGCGCCTTCCACGACTGGGTGCACGAGCGCCTGGGCACCCGCCAGCAGTAGGAGAGGGCCCCTCAGCCCAGGTAACCCATCCGCTGGCTGATCTCCTCCGCGCCCTTGAGCAGAACCGGAGCAAGCTCGTGCAGGCGCTCCTCGGTGAACCGGTACGAGGGCCCGGAGGCGCTCAGCGCCGCGATGACCTCTCCGTCCCGATTGCGGATCGGAGCGGCCATAGCGTGGAGGCCGAGCTCCAGCTCTTCCAGGGTCCAGGCGTAGCCACGCTCCCGGGCCTCGGCGAGGTTCTTCTCCAGCTTCGTCTTCGCGGTGATGGTGTGCGGGGTGACCTTCTTCATCCCGGCCTCGGCCAGGAGTGCGGCGCGTTCCTTGGCGGGCAGGTGGGCCAGCAGGATCTTGCCGCTCGAGGTGGCGTGCAGCGGGGTCAGCTGGCCGACCCAGTTGTGCGCGGTGACGGCCCCCGGGCCGCGCACCTGGTAGAGGTTGATCGCGTAGTGCTCCTGCATCACGGCGATGTTGACGGTCTCGCCGATCTCCTCCGCCAGGCGCTCGCAGACCGGGCGGCCCTGCTGTGTGATGTCGATGCGTCCCGTGACCGCACCGGCCAGGCGCACGATGCCGAAGCCGAGGCGGTACTTGCCGCGCTCGCCCGCCTGCTCCACCAGACCGCGTGCCTCCAGGGCGCCGAGCAGGCGGAACGCGGTGGATTTGTGCACATCGATCTCGGCTGCCACCTCACTGACGCCCGCTTTGCCGCGCTGGGCCAGGATCTCCAGGACGCTGATGGCGCGGTCGACCGACTGCACTCCGCCGGCCTGTGACGTTGACGTTTCGCTATCAGGGGTGTAGTTGCTCATAGCGGAACTATACGCGCAGTAAACAACGCCGGTGCAAGTAACGGCATCGAAACATAGACCCTGCAAGTTGCGCTTCCCGCAACCTGGTGCGCATGGCGCTACCAGTATTAGCATGCCTCGCGTATCTACGGCGCGAGCGAGACGAGGCACCATGGCTCCCTTGTACTACGACTTCGTCATCGTCGGCGGCGGATCGGCCGGCAGCGCACTGGCGAACAGACTCTCCGCGGATCCGGCAAACCGGGTGCTGGTACTGGAGGCCGGCCGGTCGGACTACCCGTGGGATGTCTTCATCCACATGCCCGCGGCGCTGACCTACCCGATCGGCAGCCGGTTCTACGACTGGAAGTATGAGTCCGAGCCTGAACCCCACATGGGCGGCAGGCGCATCTACCACGCGCGCGGCAAGGTGCTGGGCGGCTCCAGCAGCATCAACGGCATGATCTTCCAGCGCGGCAACCCCATGGACTACGAACGCTGGGCGGCCGGCCCCGGGATGGAGACCTGGGACTACGCGCACTGCCTGCCGTACTTCCGGCGGATGGAGAACTGTCTAGCGGCCGATCCGGACGACGAGTTCCGTGGCCACGACGGCCCCCTCGTCCTCGAACGCGGACCGGCCACCAACCCGCTGTTCACCGCCTTCCTCGAAGCAGTCCAGGAGGCCGGCTACGCCCGCACCGACGACGTCAACGGCTATCGGCAGGAAGGTTTCGCCCCGTTCGACCGCAATGTCCACCGCGGCCGCCGGCTGTCGGCCTCGAAGGCGTACCTCAAGCCCGCCATGAAGCGGCCGAACCTCACCGTCAGGACCCGCGCCTTCGTCACCCGGGTGCTCTTCGAGGGCAAGCGGGCCGTCGGTGTCGAGTACCAGCGCGGGCGAGGCGCAGCCCAGCAGGTCCGCGCCGGGGAGGTCATCCTCTGCGGTGGCGCGATCAACTCCCCGCAGCTGCTGCAGCTCTCCGGCGTCGGCAACGCCGACGAACTGCGCGCCCTCGGCATCGACGTCGTCCACGACCTCCCGGGCGTCGGGGAGAACATGCAGGACCACCTGGAGGTCTACGTCCAGTACGCCTGCAAGCAGCCCGTCTCCATGCAGCCGTACATGGCGAAGTGGCGCGCCCCCTTCATCGGACTCCAGTGGCTCTTCCGCACGGGCCCCGCCGCCACCAACCACTTCGAGGCCGGCGGCTTCGCCCGCAGCAACGAGGACGTGGACTACCCCAACCTCATGTTCCACTTCCTGCCGGTCGCGGTCCGCTACGACGGCTCCTCACCGGCCGGAGGCCACGGGTACCAGGTGCACGTGGGACCCATGTACTCCGACGCCGTCGGCTCGGTGAAGATCAAGAGCAAGGACCCCCGGGAGCACCCCGCGCTGCGCTTCAACTACCTCTCCACCGACCAGGACCGCCGCGAATGGGTCGAGGCCATCCGGGTCGCCCGCAAGATCCTCAACCAGCCAGCGCTCGCCCCCTACAACGACGGCGAGATCTCGCCCGGACCCTCCGTCGAGACCGACGAGGAGATCCTCGCCTGGGTCGCCAAGGAGGGCGAGACCGCCCTTCACCCCTCGTGCACCTGCAAGATGGGCACCGACGACATGGCCGTCGTCGACCCGCTGAGCATGAAGGTGCACGGTCTCGAAGGGCTGCGCGTGGTGGACGCGTCGGTGATGCCGTACGTCACCAACGGCAACATCTACGCACCGGTGATGATGATCGCCGAGAAAGCGGCCGACCTCATCCTCGGCAAGGAGCCGCTGCCGCCCTCCAAGGTCGCGTACTACCGCCACCGCGACGCCCAGCAGCAGGCCCGGTAGACCTTGGCCGCCTTGGACGCCGAACACCTGGACGTTGCACCTGCAGGCGCTGCAGCCTCAGGTGGCGCATTCTCGGACGCTGAACGCTTCCGGGCGCTGCTGGGCAGCGTCCGCTACGAGGTCCTGCCCGCCAAGGCGACCGAGGACAAGGTCCTCGCCCATGTGCCGCGCGACGTGGTGGTCACGGTCACCGCGTCGCCGGTCAAGGGCCTGGAGCCCACCCTCGCGCTCACCGAGCGCCTCGCGGCGCACGGCTACCGTGTGGTCCCGCACGTGCCCGCACGGCTGCTGCGGGACCACGCGCACCTGGTCGAGGTCGTCGCCCGGCTCCGGGCGGCGGGCGTCGACGACGTCTTCGTCCCGGCCGGCGACGCTGATCCGCCGGCCGGGACGTACGAAGGCGCGCTGCCGGTGCTGCGGCACCTCACCGAGCTGGGCAGGCCTTTCGGGCAGGTCGGCATCACCGGCTACCCGGAGAGCCACCCGCTGATCGACGACGACGTCACCATCCAGGCCATGTGGGACAAGCGGGCTCACGCCACCTACATCGTCAGCAACCTGTGCTTCGACTCCCGGGTGCTGGCTGCATGGGTGGCGCGGGTACGGCGGCGCGCCGTCACCCTGCCGGTCCACATCGGCGTCGCGGGTCCGGTCGAACGCACCAAGCTGCTGGCCATGGCGACGAAGATCGGCGTGGGGGAGTCCACCCGCTTCCTGGCCAAGCACGCCTCCTGGTTCGCCCGTCTCGCCGCGCCGGGCGGCTACACGCCCGAGCGGCTGCTGACCCGCAGCGCGGCCGCGCTCACCGCCCCCTCGGCGGCCGTGGCCGGCCTCCACCTGTTCACCTTCAACCAGCTCGCCGGGACCGAACGCTGGCGCCGTGCCATGCTCACCCGCCTCGGCGGGTAAGGGGCTCGCTGCCCGACGATGCGCGCAGATTCCCGGCTTCCCCCGGCAGCGCGGCGCCGCGCGAGGACGCGTGGGGACGCGAGAGGACGGCGCTCCCTTCGTCCCCAGGGCGGACGGGGGCCTCTTTCATGCCTGAGGCGTCTGCGCTATGAAGGTCGGGGGCTTCCGGGCACCTGCCGACACCATGGGGACCCGATGGAACGACGCCAGCTGGAGTACTTCATCGCCGTGGTCGAGCATGGCGGGTTCACGGCTGCGGCCAACGCCCTGCATGTGGCGCAGCCGTCGCTGTCGCACGCGATCCGGACGCTCGAACGTGAACTGGGCGGCAGCCTCTTCCACCGTCTGCCGCACGGCGCGGCCCTGACCTCGGCGGGTACGGCGCTGGTGGGACCGGCGCGCCAGGTCCTGCGCGACCTTTCCACGGCGAGCTCCTCGGTCCGCGAGGTCCTCGGACTCAGCGGCGGCCGACTCGACATCGTCTCGCAGACGACCCTGGCGGTCGATCCGCTCGCCGGCATCCTGGGCCATTTCCACGTTGCGCACCCGAAGGTCGGTGTCCGGGTGGTCGACCCGGAGCGTGGCTCCGAAGTGGTGCACATGGTGGGGACCGGCCAGTGCGAACTCGGCCTGGTGGACGGGTCGGTGAGCACATCGGATCTGCGCTGTGTCGAGTTGCCGGAGCAGGAGATGCACGTCGTGCTGCCTCCGGACCACCCCCACCCGGACGCCGACGCCGTCACCCTGCGTGAGCTGGCCGGGCTGGACCTCATCGTGACACCACCGGGCACGGCCACTCGCGACACGCTCGAGGAGGTGTGCGCCGCACACGACGTCGTGCCGCGGATCGTGGTGCAGACCGCGCACCGCGCGATGATCGTGCCGCTGGTGCTCGCAGGCGTCGGAGCGGCCCTGCTGCCCACGTCCATGGCGGCGGACGCCGCACTCCGCGGGGCCAGGATGCTCTCCACCCACCCACGACTGCTGCGCCGCGGCAGGCTGGTCTGGCGGTCCGGCCCGCTGTCGCCGGCCGCCCAGGCGTTCGTCTCGCTTGCCGTGCCGCCCGCGCAGGGCTGACCCGATCCTGCGGCCCCACCCTTTCGGTCCGGATCCTTTCCGCCTGGCATAGAAACCTTCTACCGCGTTCATTCAGAACGTGTCTCGGGTGATTCGGACCCACTCGTTGACCGGCTCGCGGGCGGATGCCATTTTTTGCTTGCGACCAGGCCCCGGCCGACGGCCAGTCCCTGCCGTTTCCGAAACCGTCAGCCGGCCCGGCCAGGACGCGATTCTGACGGCTCCGGCACCCGGAGCACTCTACTACGCCCATGAATCGGCGAGGAGAAAAGCATGGGTCATTCGCACGGGCATTCACATGGGCACGCGCTTTCCTGTGGAATCGACCACCACAGCGGCAGCTACACCGCCCAGCAGCGGGCGGACCTGGAACTCGTACTGGAATTCAACCGCCGCTTCGCCGCAGCGATCGACGACGGCCGGGACATGACCGAAGTCGAGAAGCTCCTGGACCCGGACCCGCTGCGGTACATGTGGGTCGACGAGGGCGGCGGCCGGCTGCGTGAGTTCCTCAGCGCCGCCGACAAGGCGCTGGCCGCGGCGGAGAAGCTGCCGGGGCACGCCCGGCGCGCGGGCAGTGTGCTGCCCGGCTCCGTCTCGGCGGCACGGCCCTCCGTCGCCGCCTCCGACCGGGGCGAGCTGCTGTACACGTGGATCGAGTGGCGCAAGGACATCGGAGAGTGCGTTGTCGCCGCACTGCAGGGGGCCGACGGCGAGACCGCCGAGCCGGCGACGCTCTCTGGGCAGCCGGGCGACTGCTTCCGGCCGACGGCCGTGTTCGACCGGTCCGGCCGTGCCTGGGTGTGCTATGCCCGCGCGGAGGAGGGCCAGGTGGGCGTGTGGGCCTGCCGCCTCGACGGAGGCGTGTGGAGCGCGCCGGAGTTGGTGAGCACCACCAGCCACCCGTCCTTCAACCAGGAGGTCGTCGCGCACCCGGACGGCTCCGTCGAGGTGTGCTGGCAGGGCCGCGAGAGTGGCCGGTTCGGCATCTACTCGCGGCGGTGGACGGACGGCCGGTGGGGGCCCGCCGAGCTGATCAGCGACGGGTCGTCAGCGAACGTGTGGGATCCGGCACTGGCCGCCGCCGAGGGGCGTACCGTGTATGCCTGGAGCGAGTACCACCAAGGCGCCTACCGGGTGGTCCTGAGGAGCAGGGCCGCCGACGGCACGCTGTCCCCGGTGCGGGTGGTCAGCTCGGGAACGGACTACGCGCTGCACCCCAGCGTCGCCGTGACCGCGGACGGCGGGATCTGGTGCGCGTTCGACGTGATCACCGTGCACGGGCACGGCAGCTCGGGTCCGACCAGGCTGCGCGCCGCGGAGACGCTCGGCGGGGCCGCCGAACCCACCGGCATGCGGGAGCCCGGCGAGTACGTGCCGCCGGAGCTGCTGCCGGACATCGAGGCGTCGTTCCGCGTGGTCCGAGTGGATCCCGACGCGGTCAGGGAGGCCACCGGAGAGCTCGCCCCGTACCTGGACACCACGCCGAGCGCGCTGCCGCGTCTCGCGGCCACCGCCTCCGGCGGGCTGGTGGTCGCCTACCGGTACCACCGGCGGCTGCCCCTGATGACGTACTACTGGGAGGTCGCCACCCAGACCCTGGGTCCGGACGGCTGGTCCGCGCCGACCACGTACACCGGCAGCGACGGGACGCTGGAGGAGCCGGCGGTGGCCGTGGTCGGCGACACCGCCACCGTGGCCTGGCAGACCGACGGCCGACTGCAGCGCGGGCTGGAGTGGACCGAGGGGTTCGGCGGGCGCGAGTGCCCGTTCCTGCTGGAGCACCAGGGCGAGGTGATCTGGCACAGTGTGCACGGCGTCGGCCGGGTCGGGCACGCGGACATCGCCGTGCCGGCGGGTCCTGCGGCGGCCGGCACGGAATATCCCGTGGTGCACAGCGACCGGCGGTACGAAGCGCGGAACTGGGTGACCGCCGAGCGCGACCGCTACCGCACCGCGGTCGGCGACCACGAGTACCAGCTTTACTGGGGCGACCTGCACCGGCACTCACTGGTCAGCCGCTGCACATCCGGGGACGAGCCGTCGCTGGAGGATTTCTACCGGTATTCGTGGGACGTCTGCGAGTACGACTTCTGGGCAGTCACCGACCATTCGGAAAACAGCAGCGATTACCAGTGGTGGAGCATCCAGAAACTCGCCGACTTGTTCCGGATCGATGGCCGGTTCGTTCCGCTCTACGGATTCGAGTGGACCGGGATGAGCGGTCACCAGAACGTCATCTTCGGCGACGTCTCCCGCGGCGCCCCGATCTACTCCTCCTACGCCGAGCCGTCCTCGACACCCGCCCGGCTGTGGGAACTGCTCGACCAGCACCCCGACCACCCGGCGATCACCATTCCGCACCACCCGGGTTCGGCGATGGTGCCCTTCGACTGGAACTACTACGACCCGAAGTACCTGCGGGTGGCCGAGGTGTTCCAGGCGTGCCGGGGCAACTACGAGGACGACGGGTGCTTCCGCCAGTACTCCGACGGCACCCTGCCGGGCACCTTCGTCGCGGACGGCCTGCGCCGCGGCTACCGCTACGGTCTGATCGCCTCCTCCGACCACGGCCACGGCGCCAGTTACGTCGGCGCCTACGCCGAGAACCTGGACCGGGCGGCGGTCTTCGACGCCCTGTACCAGCGACGGGTGTTCGGCGCGTCGACCCGGGGCATCGTGGTCGACTTCCGGATCGGCGACGCCTTCATGGGTTCGGAGATCACCGCGGACGGGCCGATCGAGATCGAGGCCTACGCCCGGGGCTACACCGACCTGGCCCGTATCGACGTGGTCAAGGCCGGGCAGAACGTGCACACCGTCCTCCCGGACCGGCAGCTGCCCGACGGATGGCTGACGGTTCCGCTGCGGCTGGAGTGGGGCCTCGGCCACGCCACCGTCGAATGGGACGGCACCCTGCGCGTCGAGGGCGGGGAGGTTCTGCAGACCCCGTTCTGGTGCCCCGAGATCACGCACGCCGACACCCATGAGGTCGGATGGGTCGCGAGCACGCGGACGTTCGGAGAACCCTACGGTGCGCAGCGTGGCGGGATCGAGCTCACCCTGCTCGGACCGGCCGACGCGCGGGTGACCGTGCGGACCGCGCACGGCCGGCTGGAGACATCGCTCGGCGAGCTGGCCGGCAGCGTGGTGGACATGCCGGTGAGCTGCCCCGGGCGGTTCCGGATCCAGCCCGGCGTCGGAGGCCTGACCAGCATCGGCGGCCGCGAGCACCGGCTGCGGTGGACCGACACCGTCACCGAACCCACCTGGTACTACCTGCGGGTGTTCCAGGTCGACGGCGAGATGGCGTGGTCGTCGCCGATCTGGGTCGACCCGAGCGCCACGACACATTCCCGGCAGGCCTGAACCGGTGAGTCGGCTGCCAACACCCCACCTGCGACGGGAGTCCCCGTGAAGATAGACGTGATCGAAGAAGCACCGATGAGCCGGTTCCACCGCAAGCTGCTCGTGGCGTGCAGCGGCGGGCCGCTGCTCGACGGCTACCTGCTCAGCATCGTGGGCGTCGCGCTCATCGGCATGACCCATGATCTGCATCTGAGCACCTCCACCGCCGCACTGGTCGGCGTCTCCGCGATGATCGGCATGTTCTTCGGCGGGTTGGTGATCGGCTGGCTGACCGACCTCGTCGGCCGCCGGGTGATGTACACGATCGACCTGACCGTCCTGCTCGTGGGATCGGTCGCATCCGCGTTCGCCGCCAATGCCTGGCAGGTCATCGTGCTGCGGTTCCTGATCGGCTTCGCGATCGGCGCGGACTACCCGATCGCGACGTCGCTGCTCACCGAGTGGTGCCCCCGCCGGGAGCGCGGGCGCGCCCTCGGGATCACCATCGTCGCCTGGTACTTCGGCGCCATGGCCGCGTACGCGGTCGGCTACCTCATCACGCTGGCCGCCCCCGCCGGAGCGTGGCGCTGGATGCTCGCCAGCTCGGCCGTCGTCAGCCTGTTCGTGCTCGCTCTGCGGCACGGCACTCCGGAATCCCCCCGGTGGCTGGTGGAGAACGGCCGCGTGGACGAGGCACGTGAACTCATCCGGTCGGTCCTGGGCGCGGACGTCAGTCGCGAGCAGTTGCTGGCGTCCCGCACCACGGTGATCCGGAGCGGCAGCCTCTCCGCGCTGTTCCGGGGGCTGTACCTGCGGCGCGTCCTGTTCGTCTCGGTGTTCTACACCTGCCAGGTGATCCCGATGTGGGCCATGTACATCTTCGGCCCGCAGCTGCTCGGGGCGTTCGGATTCAACGAGAACACCGTGGGCAACCTGGGCTCGGCCCTGGTGAGCCTGCTGTTCATGCTGGGCTGCATCCCGGCGATGCGCATGCTCGACACCGTGGGCCGCCGCCCGATGATCACCTGGTCCTTCGGCCTGATGACGATCCCGCTGCTGGTCCTGGGGCTGTGGAGCAACGCGCCGGTCGAGATCGTGCTCGGATGCTTCTCGCTGTACGCCTTCTTCGCAGGGGCACCGGGCA
Source organism: Streptomyces sp. NPDC005202 (assembly GCF_040608235.1). Lineage (NCBI taxonomy): Bacteria > Bacillati > Actinomycetota > Actinomycetes > Kitasatosporales > Streptomycetaceae > Streptomyces > Streptomyces sp. NPDC005202. The sequence goes on from NZ_JBEXHW010000041.1 coordinate 16,823, forward strand.
TCCTCGAGTGGCTCTACCCGAACGGTTCCCCACACCCATCCGGGCCACCGCGGTCGGCATGGCCGTCGCACTCAGCAGGATCGGAGCCGCCGGGGGGACCTACCTCGTGCCGGTGTCACTGAACCACTTCGGGGTGTCGGGGACGATGTACGCGGGCGTGGTCATCACCTTGATCGGGCTGGTCGCGTGCATCGCCTGGGCGGAGGAGACCCGGGGGCGGAGCCTGGACGACGTCGACGCCCCCGGCCCCCAGCGGTCCCCCGCGGCCGCACCGGACCGGTCCGACGAGGTGGGCGCGGCCTCGGCCACCACCGGCGACTGACACCCGGTATCGCTGCCGGGACCGGACGGTCGCTGCAACGCAGCGCCCTCCGCGATCCTCCGCAGGCATGCCCCCTGGCGGTGGCTCCCCACCGCCGCCAGGGGGCCTGTCCCCGTGCGTCACTTCCAAGAACTTTCCGGGTGGGAATCCGGACGGGGACCGCTGCCGCCCCAGGTCGCCCACCGAGACGGCGCCGACTGAGGAGCCCCGCGAACCGTCGAGCGAGCCGAGGAGCCGACTGATGCCCGATCCCGCCTGGCGCCGCGAAGGCGAGGAGCCCGACTACCGCTTCTCCCTCGCCAACGAACGCACCTTCCTCGCCTGGATTCGCACCGCCCTCGCGCTGATGGCCGGCGCGGTCGGCTTCGACCAACTCGCACCCGGACTCGCTCCCGCGCCGGTGCGGACCGCCCTCGGCGTGGTGCTCGCTCTCGGCGGAGCCGTCCTCGGCGCCACCGCCTACCGCCGGTGGGCCCGCAACGAGCAGGCGATGCGGAAGAGCGCCCCCCTGCCGCACACCCGCCTGCTCATCGCATTGACCGTCGGCACCGCCGGGATCGCCGCGGCCTTCTGCCTTCTCATCCTGGTGGACTCCTGATGGCCGACGGCCCGGGCCTGCACCCTGGCCCACACCCCGACCTGCAGGCCGACCACCCCGTGCCGCGTCGGAGCCCCCGCTCCGGCCCCCGTCCGCCGCGCGATCCCGGGCTGCAGGCCGAGCGCACCCTCCTGGCGTGGAGCCGGACCGCCCTGGTGCTGGCGGTGGACGCGGTCCTGGTCCTCCGCACCGGTCTGGTCCACGACCGTCCTGAGCTTGCCGTGCCCGGCATGCTGCTCGCCGTCGCCGCCGGTGCCATGAGGCTGCAGGCCTCCGCCCGCCGCCGGTCCATGCTGACCGTCCAAGACGCGCCGTCAGCTCCTTCCGCACGGGCGCTGCTGGTCAGTTCGGCCGGCGTCGTCGGCTGCGCGGTGGTCACCATCTGGTGCCTGCTGGCCCCGTCCCACGGTGGCTGATCCCCGGTCCAGCCTGACCCGAGACACGCCGATGGGCACCTCCCCCCGCACCGCCCGGAGCGAGCGGTGCGGGGGGAGGTGCCCATCGGCGCATGAGCAGTGAGCACCCTCGGCCGGCTCCGGCGCCGAGCCTGACACCCTGCGGGTGCGGCCCGGCCGACCGGATCGACCGGCTGGGGGGTGGACGAACGCCAGGGTCAGCTGAAGACGACCGTGCGGTTGCCGTCCAGCATGATGCGGCTCTCGCTGTGCCACTTCACGGCCTTTGCGAGCACCTGGGACTCCACGTCGCGCCCGACGGTGACCAGGTCGGAGGGGTCGAGGGAGTGGTCCACGCGCACCACGTCCTGCTCGATGATCTGGCCCTCGTCGAGGTCCGGCGTCACATAGTGCGCCGTCGCGCCGACCAGCTTCACCCCGCGCTCGTAGGCCTGCTGGTAGGGCTTCGCGCCCTTGAAGCTCGGCAGGAAGGAGTGGTGGATGTTGATGGCGCGGCCCTCCAGTTCCTTGCACAGGTCGTCGGAGAGGACCTGCATGTAGCGGGCCAGGACCACGAGGTCGACGTCCAGCTCCCGCACCAGCTCCAGCAGGCGCGCCTCGGCCTCGGGCTTGGTGTCCTTGGTCACCGGGATGTGGTGGAAGGGGATGTCGTAGGACTCCGCCAGTGCCTCGAAGTCCCGGTGGTTGGAGACGATGGCCGGGATCTCGATGTTGAGGGCGCCGGTACGGCAGCGGAAGAGCAGATCGTTCAGGCAGTGGCCGAACCTTGACACCATGATGAGCGTCCGGGTCGGGGTCGAGGCGTCCCGGAGGGTCCAGGAGATCCCGTGGGCCTCGGCGACCGGGCCGAATCGGTAACGCAGATGTTCCAGATCGACGTCCGGATCGGAAACGTCGAAGTGGACTCTCATGAAGAAACGGGCCTGCAGTCGATCATCGAACTGCTGGCTCTCGAGGATGTTGCCGGAGTTGCGGACGAGGAAGCCGCTCACGGCATGGACCAGTCCGGCGATGTCCGGACACGACAGAGTGAGGACGTACTCGCGGCCGGGATGCGGTCTAGGGGACATGCAGGGCCTCCCTCGGTGCGTATGGCACAACGCAGTGAGCTATACGCAACATGGTTGGCTCCCGTGCGTCTTGCGGTCAAGAGTGGGAGGGCAACTGCCGCCCATGACGGAATCGGGATCGGCCAACCTCTTGACGTCTGTCCGTTCATCCGGCCAGGGTGTTCCACCACAAGAAATCCAATGCACGATGCGCAACGCATTTCGGTTGAAGGGCTGGGCGCGTGGCAGACCTGTATGTGGACGGTGAATGGCGGGAGCCGGTGGCCGGAGGCCGCCGGGAAATCCGTTGTCCCGCGGACGGCACGCTCGTCGCGACGGTCTCGGAAGGGACACGTGCCGACTCCGAGGTGGCGATCGCCGCGGCCCGCCGCGCCTTCGACGAGGGGCCCTGGCCGCGCACCCCGGAGCGGGAGCGCGGCGCGCTGCTGCTGCGCACCGCCGACCTCATCGAGCGGGACGCCAAGGAGTTCGCCCGCGCCGAGTCGCTGGACACCGGCAAGCGACTGGTCGAGAGCGAGTACGACATCGCCGACGTCGTCTCCTGCTTCCGCTATTACGGCGGGCTCGGAGGCACCGAGGCCGGCCGCGTGATCGACACCGGCCGGGACGACGCCATCAGCCGGGTCGTCTACGAACCGGTCGGCGTGTGCGGACTGATCACCCCCTGGAACTACCCACTGCTCCAGGCGTCCTGGAAGGTCGCCCCCGCCCTCCTGGCGGGCAACACGATCGTCCTCAAGCCCAGCGAGCTCACGCCCTCGACCTCGATCCTGCTGATGAAGGCACTGGAGGAGGCCGGTCTTCCCGCCGGCGCCGCCAATCTCGTCCTGGGCACCGGACCCGAGGTGGGCGCCCCGCTGTCCGAGGACCCGGCCGTCGACATGGTCTCCTTCACCGGCGGCCTGGAGACCGGGAAGCGGATCATGGCCACGGCCGCGGCGACCGTGAAAAAGGTGGCGCTGGAGCTCGGCGGCAAGAACCCGAACGTCGTCTTCGCCGACGCCGACTTCGCCACGGCCGTGGACTTCGCCCTCACCGCCGTCTTCCTGCACTCCGGACAGGTCTGCTCGGCCGGCGCCCGCCTGATCGTCGAGGACTCCCTGCACGACGCCTTCGTCGACGAGGTCGTCCGCCGTGCCCGGCAGATCCGCCTCGGCGGACCCTTCGACCCCGAGGCCGAGACCGGACCGCTGATCTCCGCACAGCACCGCAAGAAGGTCGAGGCGTACGTCGCGGCCGGCCTCGCCGAGGGCGCCGTACTGCGCTGCGGCGGCGCACGCCCCGACGACCCGGCGCTCGCGAAGGGCTTCTACTACCCGCCCACCGTCCTCGACGAGTGCCGGCAGGACATGCGCGTGGTGCACGAGGAGTCCTTCGGACCCGTGCTCACCGTCGAACGCTTCCGCGACGAGGACGACGCCGTCCGTATCGCCAACGACACGGAGTACGGACTCGCCGGAGCCGTCTGGACACAGGACGCCGGCAAGGCCCAGCGGGTCGCCCGGCGGATGCGCCACGGCACGGTGTGGATCAACGACTACCACCCCTATGTGCCGCAAGCGGAATGGGGTGGCTTCGGGCACTCGGGCGTGGGCCGGGAGCTGGGACCGACCGGCCTGGACGAATACCGAGAGCCCAAGCACGTCTGGCAGAACATCCAACCCCGGCCGCAGCACTGGTTCCGCGGCTGAACGCCGAAAAGAGGTCGATCGTGACCCCCACACAGACCGATGTGTCGCAGCGGCGCGACACGTCCCAGGATTCGCACCGGACCCCGGTCATCTCCGTGCGCCGGCTGTGGAAGGTGTTCGGGCCGAAGGCCGACCAGGTACCGGACTCCGAGGAGCTGTGCGGGCTCACCCGCCGCGAGCTCATGGACCGCACCGGATGTACCGCCGCAGTACGCGACGTGAACTTCGAGGTGTCGCCCGGTGAGGTCTTCGTCGTCATGGGCCTGTCCGGCTCCGGCAAGTCCACGCTGGTGCGATGTCTGACCCGGCTGATCGAACCCACCGCCGGTGAGGTCGTCTTCGAGGGCGAGGACATCCGCGAAGCGGACGCCAAGCGGCTGCGCGAACTGCGGCGCAGCAAGTTCTCCATGGTCTTCCAGCACTTCGGGCTGCTGCCCCACCGTCGCGTGGTCGACAACGTGGCGTTCGGCCTGGAGATCCGCGGCATGAGCAGGAGCGAGCGCACCAAGCGCGCCCTGGAGGTCGTCGAACTGGTCGGCCTCGCCGGATACGAGAACTCCTACCCGGACCAGCTCTCCGGCGGCATGCAGCAGCGCGTCGGCCTCGCCCGCGCCCTAGCGGGCGACCCGGACGTCCTCTTCTTCGACGAACCGTTCTCCGCACTGGACCCGCTGATCCGCCGTGACATGCAGAACGAGGTCGTCCGGCTGCACCACGAGGTCGGCAAGACCATGGTGTTCATCACCCACGACCTCTCCGAGGCCCTCAAGCTCGGCGACCGCATCCTTATCATGCGTGACGGCAAGATGGTCCAGTGCGGCACCGGCGACGAACTCGTCGGCGCCCCGGCCGACGACTACGTACGCGACTTCGTCCGGGACGTACCGCGCGGTGACGTGCTGACCCTGCGGTGGATCATGCGGCCCGTGGGGCCCGACGACGCCCTCGACGGCCCCGAGCTGGGTCCGGACGTCGTCGTGCGCGAGGCCACCCGTGCGGTGCTGGCTGCAGAGAAGCCGGTGAAGGTCGTCGAGAACGGCAAGCTGCTCGGCATCGTCGGCGACGAGGAGATCCTCGCCGTCGTCGCCGGGCAGGGGGGCGGTGCGTGATGGCCGTCGCCGCCGACGCGACCGCGCCGGTCGCGACCGTACGCAAGAAGGTCAGCCGTCCCATGGTGGTGGCGGGGATCCTGATCGTCTGGCTGGTGCTCTTCGCCGTGCTGCGCGGCAGGCAGACGCTGGCCCTCGCGGCGGCGGATCTCACCGGTCTGCACCGCTGGTTCAACGACGTCAACGACACCATCGGCGCCAACCGCAACTCCAACCCGCTCTTCCTGTACTTCTTCAATGAGATCCGCCTGGTCATCGAGAACCTGGTGACCTTCATCCAGTCACTGATCTCCCAGCCCACCGGCAGCCGTCCGGTACCGCAGATCGGCTGGCTCGGTGTCGTGGGACTCACCGGCTACGTCTCCTGGGCGGTGGCCAACTGGCGGGTCGCGCTGCTGGCCGTGGCCGGCTTCACCTTCTTCGGGCTGCAGGGCCTGTGGCAGGAGAGCATGGACACGCTGGCGCTGACCCTGTCGGCGGTCTTCGTGGCGCTGCTCATCGGTATCCCGCTCGGCGTGTGGGCCGGGCTGTCCGACCGGTTCAACCGGATTGTGACGCCCTTCCTGGACTTCATGCAGACGATGCCGACCTTCGTCTACCTCGCCCCGCTGACCCTGTTCTTCCTCATCGGACCGGCCTCCGCCACGATCATCACGTTGATCTACGCGGCGCCGCCCGCCATCCGCATCACCGCGCACGCCATCCGGTCCGTACCGGAGACCACCGTCGAGGCGGCGGACTCGCTCGGTTCGACGCGATGGCAGCAACTGCTGAAGGTGCTTCTGCCGATGTCCAAGCGCACCGTGGTCATGGGCGTCAACCAGACCATCATGGCCGCCCTGGCCATGGTGACCATCGCCGCCCTGATCGACGCACCCGGCCTCGGCAAGACCGTCGTCCAGGCCCTGCAGTCGCTCGACGTCGGCACGGCCTTCAATGCGGGACTCGCCATCGTCGTCATGGCCATCGTCCTCGACCGGGTCACCACGGCGGCGAGCGGACGTGAGGAGGCCGCCCGCCGCTCGGGCAGCCGTTTTCTCACCTGGCGGCGGCCACTGCTGATCGCGGGCGGAGTGGTCACGGCGGTGCTGGTGTACCTGTCCCACACCTACGTGTGGGCTGCCGAGTTCCCCGGCCAGGGCAGCACCGGCAGCCACATCGCGAGCGCGGCGGACACCGCGACCACCTGGCTGCAGGACCATCTGTCGGGCATCACCAACGCCTTCCGGGACGTCATCACCAACGGTCTGCTCAACCCGTTCCAGACCCTCCTCACCGACTCCCCGTGGTGGCTGGTCGGCGCGGCTCTGGTCGGGCTCGGCGCAGTGCTCGGCGGCTGGCGCGCCGGGGCGACGGCGGCCGTGTGCGTGGGACTCCTGGTCGGCACGGGAGTGTGGTCGGACAGCATGACGACGCTGGCCTCGACCGTCGTGGCGACAGCGCTGGTGATGCTGCTCGGCGTCACCTTCGGCGTGTGGATGGGACGCAACCCGCTCGTGGACCGGCTGGTGCGGCCCACCCTGGACGCCGCGCAGGTCATGCCGCCGTTCGTCTATCTCGTGCCGTTCCTCGCGCTCTTCGGAGCCACGCGCTTCACCGCGATCGTCGCGGCCGTCGTCTACGCGGCGCCCGTCGCGATCAAGATCATCGCGGACGGGGTGCGCAACGTGGCCGGGACCACCGTGGAGGCGGCCACCTCTGCCGGGTGCAACACCTGGCAGATCATCACCAAGGTTCAGCTGCCCATGGCACGCAGCGCTCTGACTCTGGCGACCAACCAGGGCCTCATCTACGTGCTGTCGATGGTTGTTGTGGGCGGCCTCGTGGGGGCCGGCGCCCTCGGCTACGACGTGGTGGCCGGTTTCTCGCAGGGAGAGCTGTACGGAAAGGGGCTGGCGGCGGGGCTCGCCATCGTACTGCTCGGAGTCATGTTCGACCGGATCACTCAGTCTGCGGCGCGACGCACCAGCGCATAAGGAGCACGACACCATGGCAAGACACTGGCGAGCCGGCGCGGCCGGCCTGGCCGCCCTCGGTCTGATCCTCACGGCCTGCTCAGGGGCGAAAGTCGGCGACAGCTCATCCGCGGGCTCGAAAAGCTCGGGCGGCAAGTGCGGCACCTTCAACCTTGCCGTCAACCCCTGGGTGGGCTACGAGGCGGACGCGGCGGTCGTCGCGTACGTCGCGCAGCACGAGCTCGGCTGTACGGTCAACAAGAAGGACCTGAAGGAAGAGATCGCCTGGCAGGGCTTCGGGACCGGCGAGGTCGACGCCATCCTGGAGAACTGGGGCCACGACGACCTGAAGAAGAAGTACATCACGGGGCAGAAGACCGCGGTCGAGGCGGGGCAGACCGGCAACAAGGGCATCATCGGCTGGTTCGTGCCGCCGTGGCTGGCCAAGGCGCACCCGGACATCACCAACTGGCAGAACCTCAACAAGTACGTCGACAACTTCAGGACCTCCGAGTCGGGCGGCAAGGGCCAGCTGCTCGACGGCGACCCGTCCTACGTCACCAACGACGCGGCACTGGTCAACAACCTCAAGCTGAACTTCAAGGTGGTGTACGCCGGAAGCGAGACCGCGGTCATCCAGGCCTTCCGGAACGCCGAGAAGAACAAGCAGTGGTTGATCGGCTACTTCTACGAGCCGCAGTGGTTCCTGTCCGAGGTGCCGCTGGTGAAGGTCTCACTGCCGAAGTACACGACGGGATGTGACGCCGTCGCCGCGAAGGTCGCCTGCGACTATCCCGTGTACGACCTGGACAAGATCGTCAGTGCGAAGTTCGCCCAGTCCGGCAGCCCCGCGTACAAGCTGGTGAAGAACTTCAACTGGACGAACGACGACCAGAACACCGTCGCCAGGTACATCGCGCAGGACAAGATGTCGGACGACGCGGCGGCGAAGAAGTGGGTCGACGCGAACCGCGACAAGGTCGAGGCCTGGCTCAAGTAGCAACACCCGAGTACCCCCGCACATCCCCACGTCAGGGCCCGGCAGGCTGCCAGCGCAGCCTGCCGGGCCCTGACGCGTTTCGCTCTGTTCACCGACGTCACCGACCCCTTGACACCCATCCTCGCGACAGGCACATTGAGTTGCGCAACTTGAATCACGTTGCGCAGACAGCAACTAGGCGGATTTGAATTCGGAGGTGCGGCGATGGCGGGACCCCGAGTGGTGATCATCGGAGCGGGTGTCGTGGGAGCGGCCCTCGCGGATGAGATCTCCGCGCGCGGCTGGACCGAAGTGACCGTGGTCGACCAGGGCCCGCTGCCCGCCACCGGGGGGTCCAGCTCGCACGCCCCGGGCCTGGTCTTCCAGACGAACTCCTCCAAGACCATGACGGAGCTGGCCCGTTACACCGTCGAGAAGTTCTGTTCCCTCGACGTCGACGGCAAGCCCTGCTTCCTGCAGGTCGGCGGCCTGGAGGTGGCGACCACCCCGGAGCGTCTCGCGGAACTGCACCGCCGCCACGGCTGGGTCACCGCCTGGGGCATCGAGGCCCGGCTGCTGAGCGCCGATGAGTGCGTCGAGCAGCACCCGCTCGTGAACCGCGACAAGGTCCTGGGTGGCCTCCTGGTACCCACGGACGGTCTCGCCAAGGCGGTCCTCGCCGTCGAGGCGCAGATCCGCCGGGCCGCCGAACGCGGCGTGCGCTTCCTCGCCCGCCACGAAGTCCTCGACATCCAGCAGAGCGAGGGCCGCGTCACCGGCGTCCTCACAGACCGGGGTGAGATCCCCGCCGACATCGTCGTGTGCTGCGCCGGAATCTGGGGCCCGAAGATCGCCCGCATGGTCGGCATGAACCTCCCGCTCACCCCGCTCGCCCACCAGCTCGCCTGGACCGGCCCGATCCCCGCCCTGGCCGGCCAGACCGAGGAGGCGGTCCGCCCGATCCTCCGCCACCAGGACGCCGACCTCTACTACCGCGACCGCTTCGACGGTCTCGGCATCGGCTACTACGGCCACCGCCCGATGCCCGTCTCCGCCGACGACATCCTCTCCGTGGACGAGGCCGAGACGATGCCGTCGGTCCTGAAGTTCACTGAGGAGGACTTCGCGGACGCCTGGACCGAAACCCAGTCCCTGCTCCCCGCGACGAAGGAAGCCAAGGTCGAAGAGGGCATCAACGGCCTGTTCTCCTTCACCACTGACGACTTCCCGCTCCTGGGCGAATCCCCGGACGTCAACGGCTTCTGGGTCGCCGAGGCCGTCTGGGTCACCCACTCCGCCGGCGTGGGACGGGCCATGGCCGAGTGGCTGGTCGACGGCTACTGCTCCTCCTTCGACCTGCACGAGTGCGACGTCAACCGCTTCGAGCCGCACCAGCTGTCCCCGGAGTACGTGCTGGCCCGCGACTGCCAGAACTTCGTCGAGGTCTACGACATCATCCACCCGCTCCAGCCTTCGGGTAAGCCGCGCCCGATCCGCACCAGCCCCTTCTACGCCCGCCAGCAGGAACTGGGCGCCTTCTTCCTGGAGGCGAACGGCTGGGAACGCCCGCAGTGGTACGAGGCCAACGCGCAGCTGGTCGAAGGCCGTTCCATCCCAACCCCCAACGACTGGGCCGCGCAGTACTGGTCGCCCATCGTCGGCGCCGAGGCCCAGGTCACGCGCGAGACGGTCGCGATGTACGACATGACGGCCCTCAAGCGGCTCGAGGTCAGCGGCCCGGGTGCCGCCGCTTTCCTGGAGCAGCTGTCCACGAGCAAGGTCGACAAGTCCGTCGGCTCCGTGACATACACGCTCCTCCTCAACCACGACGGCGGCATCCGCAGCGACATCACCGTCGCCCGGCTCGCCCGCGATCTCTTCCAGATCGGCGCCAACGGCAACCTGGACCTGGACTGGTTCACCCGCCACCTCCCCGCCGACGGATCGGTCGCCGTGCGCGACATCACCCCCGGCACCTGCTGCATCGGCCTGTGGGGCCCGCTCGCCCGCAAGGTCCTGCAGCCCCTCACCGACGAGGACTTCTCGAACGACGGCCTGAAGTACTTCCGCGCCAAGCGCGCCCACATCGGATCCGTGCCCGTCACCGCGATGCGGCTGAGCTACGTCGGTGAGCTCGGCTGGGAGCTGTACACCACCGCCGACCTGGGCCAGAAGCTGTGGGACACCCTGTGGCAGGCGGCCCAGCCGCTGGGCGGCATCGTCGCGGGCCGCGGCGCCTTCAACAGCCTGCGCCTGGAGAAGGGTTACCGCTCCTTCGGCACCGACATGACCTACGAGCACGATCCCTACGAGGCCGGCCTCGGCTTCGCCGTCAAGCTCGACAAGGACGACTTCATCGGCAAGGCCGCCCTCGAGCGCCGCAAGGCCGACGTACGACGCAGGCTGACCTGCCTCACCATCGACGACCCGCAGGCGGTCGTCATGGGCAAGGAGCCCGTGTACGACGGCGACCGTGCCGTCGGCTACGTCACCAGCGCCGCCTATGGCTACACCATCGGCAAGGGTATCGCCTATGCGTGGCTCCCCGCGGAGCTCGCCGCCCCCGGCACCACCGTGCACATCGGCTACTTCGACCAGCGCATCGAGGCGGTCGTCGCCGAGGAGCCCCTGTTCGACCCGACCATGTCCCGTCTCCGTGGCTAGCAGGCAGTGTCGGTCTCGAAGGAAGGAGCACCGCCGGTGACCGCACAACTCCTCGACGGCAAGGCGACCGCCGCCGCGATCCGCCGTGAACTTGCCGAACGCGTGGCCAAGTTGGCCGCCACCGTGGGCCGCCCGCCAGGACTCGGCACCGTCCTGGTCGGCGACGACCCCGGCAGCCACACCTACGTCGCCGGAAAGCACCGCGACTGCGCGCAGATCGGCGTCGCCTCCCTCCGCCGCGAGCTGCCCGCCAACGCCACCCAGCAGCAGGTGGAGGACGTCATCGACGAACTCAACGCCGATCCGGCCTGCACCGGTTACATCGTCCAGCTCCCGCTTCCGCGCCACCTCGACGCCAACGCCGTACTGGAACGCATGGACCCGGACAAGGACGCCGACGGCCTGCATCCCGTCAACCTCGGCCGGCTCGTCCTGGGCGTCGAGGCCCCGCTTCCGTGCACCCCGCGCGGCATCGTCGAACTGCTCCGCCGCCACGACGTGCCCCTCGCCGGAGCACGCGTGTGCGTGATCGGCCGGGGCATCACCGTCGGACGGCCCATCGGACTGCTCCTCACCCGCAGGTCCGAGAACGCCACCGTGTCCCTGTGCCACACCGGCACCAAGGGCCTGGCCTGGCACGTACGCGAGGCAGACATCGTCGTCGCGGCCGCCGGCTCGCCCGGACTGATCACCAAGGACATGCTGCGCCCCGGCGCGGCCGTCCTGGACGTCGGCATCACCCGCACCGACCACGGGCTCGTCGGCGACGTACACCCGGACGCCGCCCAGGTCGCCGGATGGCTCGCTCCCATGCCCGGAGGCGTGGGACCCATGACGCGGGCCATACTGCTCGCCAACGTCGTCGAGGCCGCCGAGAGGAACGCCAACACCGTATGAACGCGCTGAACACCCCCCTGGCGGACCTGCACCCGGAGGCCCACGCCGCCCTCCCGGCCCGTACGCAGACGCCGCCCCCCGAGTACCCGCAGTATCCGTACCCTTCAGCAGACGGAGACGTCCGATGAGCCCCCGCACACCCGGCGCCGAGCTCCCCGAGCACCCCGACTGGCTGTGGCGCACGCCCGAGCCGAAGCGGTCGTACGACGTGGTGATCGTCGGCGGTGGCGGGCACGGCCTCGCCACCGCCCACTATCTGGCGAAGAACCACGGCATCACCAACGTCGCCGTGCTGGAGAAGGGCTGGTTGGCGGGCGGCAACATGGCCCGCAACACCACCATCATTCGCTCCAACTACCTGTGGGACGAGAGTGCCGGCATCTACGAGCACGCACTCAAGCTGTGGGAGGGCCTGGCGGAGGAGCTCGACTACCCGATCCTCTTCTCCCAGCGCGGCGTGCTGAACCTGGCCCACAGCCTGCAGGACGTCCGCGACAGCGTGCGCCGCGTCGAGGCGAACCGGCTCAACGGCGTCGACGCCGAATGGCTCGACGCGCAAGCGGTCAAGGAAGTCTGCCCGATCGTCAACATCTCGCCGGACGTGCGCTACCCGGTCCTGGGCGGCACCTACCAGCCGAGGGCCGGCATCGCCAAACACGATTACGTCGCCTGGGGCCTGGCCCGCTCCGCCGACGCCGCCGGCATCGACATCATCCAGAACTGCGAGGTCACCGGCCTCGACATCGTCGGCGGCCGGGTCGTCGGCGTGCAGACCACGCTCGGCCCGATCGCGGCGGGCAAGGTGGCCCTCTGCTCGGCCGGCCACACCTCGGTCCTCGCCGCCATGGCCGGCATCGAACTGCCGCTGCAGAGCCACCCGCTGCAGGCACTCGTCTCCGAACTCCTCGAACCGGTGCACCCGACGGTCGTCATGTCCAACGCGGTCCACGTGTACGTCAGCCAGGCACACAAGGGCGAGTTGGTGATGGGCGCGGGCATCGACGCGTACAACTCCTACACGCAGCGGGGCGCGTTCCACGTCATCGAACAGCAGATGTCCGCGGCCCTGGAACTCTTCCCGGTCTTCGCCCGCGCCCATGTGCTGCGCACCTGGGGCGGCATCGTCGACGTCAGCCCCGACGCGTCGCCGATCATCGGACTCACCCCCGTCGACAACCTCTACCTCAACTGTGGCTGGGGCACGGGCGGCTTCAAGGCCACCCCGGGCGTCGGCTGGGTCTACGCCCACACCATCGCCCACGACACCCCTCACCCCCTCAACGCCCCCTTCTCGCTCGACCGTTTCACCACCGGCGCGCTCGTCGACGAGCACGGCGCGGCCGCGGTGGCCCACTAGGGAGCCGAACCATGCTGCTCATCCCCTGCCCGTGGTGCGGGCCCCGCGACGAGACCGAGTTCCACTACGGCGGCCAGGCACACGTGCCCTATCCGGAGGACCCGGCGGCCCTCACCGACGAGGAGTGGGCCCGGTATCTGTTCTTCCGCGACAACCCCAAGGGGCCCTTCGCCGAACGCTGGAGTCACGCGGCGGGCTGCCGCCGCTGGTTCAACGCGGTGCGGGACACGTCGACGAACGAGATCCTCGCGGTGTACCGGGCGGGTGAGGAGCGCCCGGCAACTGTTGAGCCCCGTCCAGTGAATTCAGCCCGCCATGGAGGTCCCCCCTGCTCGAGCGAAGCCAAGAGCTCGGGTGAGTTCGAGGAACAGCCCGAAGGGCGATCCACGCCCACCGGTCGGTACTCGACGGTGAAGCCGCAACAAGCCCCGGAGCCTGCCGCGATCGGCGTAGCCGGTCAGCCGCTCCGGCTGTCGGCAGGCGGTCGAGTTCACCGGGACGAGCCCCTCACCTTCACCTTCGACGGCACCCAATACCAGGGCTTCCGCGGCGACACCCTCGCCTCCGCCCTCCTCGCGGGCGGCGTCATCCAGGCCGGCACCAGCATCAAACTCGGCCGCCCCCGCGGCATCTTCTCGGCGGGCGTCGAGGAACCCAACGCCGTCGTCCAGATCGAGGCACCCTTCCCGGAGCCGATGCTGCCCGCGACGACCGTCGAGCTGTACGACGGCCTGGTGGCGAGCAGCCTGCCCGGTCAGGGACGCCTCGCCACCGAGCCCGACCCGGCCCGCTACGACGCCATACACGCGCACTGCGACCTGCTCGTGGTCGGCGCGGGACCGGCGGGACTCGCCGCGGCGGCAGCGGCCGCGCGCAGCGGAGCACGCGTCATCCTCGCCGACGACCAGCCGGAACCGGGCGGCAGCCTCCTGGGCACGGGTGAACACCTCGACTGGGTGGAGGAGGTCGCCGGGCGACTCGAAGCCGACCCCGAGGTGCGTGTGCTGCGCCGCACCACCGTCTTCGGGTACTACGACGACAATCACCTCCTCGCCGTCGAGCGCCGTACCAACCACCTCGGCGCCGACGCCCCCGCAAACGTCTCCCGCGAACGTGTCTGGCGCATCCGGGCGCGTCGCGTCGTCCTTGCCACCGGCGCCCACGAGCGCTCGCTGGCCTTCGCGGACAACGACCGCCCCGGAGTGATGCTGGCCGCCTCGGCCCGCACCTACGTCAACCGCTACGGTGTCCTGCCCGGCCGCCACGCGGTCGTCTTCACCACCAACGACAGCGCCTACGCGGCAGCGCTGGATCTCACCGCGGCGGGCGTGGACATCGCGGCGATCGTCGACACCCGCCCCGAACCGGGGGAGTGGGCGGAGCGCGCCAGGGCGGCCGGCGTCGAGGTGCTGACCGGGCATGCCGTCACCGGCACGGAAGGCAACGCGCGCCTCACCGCTGTCACCGTCGCCCCGTACGGGGAGTCCACAGGGCGGCGAGAGTACGCCGCCGACCTGCTGCTGGTCTCCGGCGGCTGGAACCCGGTGGCGCACCTGTTCAGCCAGGCGGGCGGCAAGCTGCGCTACGACGAGGCGCTCGGCTCCTTCGTTCCCGACACCTGCCGTCAGGCGGTCGAGGTCGTGGGCAGTGCGAACGGCATCCTCGACCTGGCCGCGGTCCTGGCACAGGGCGCGGCCGCCGGTGCCCGCGCCATCGAGGCCGAGGGCTACACCCCCGCGGCGCCCCGCCTCCCGGAGGTGGCCGCACAGCCGCAGCAGACGCCACCCATGCACGTGTACGTCGTCCCCGGTGCCTCGGACGCCCCCCGTTTCGTCGACCTCCAACGGGACGTCACCGTGGACGACCTGGCCCGGGCGACCGGTGCCGGTATGCGCTCGGTCGAGCACACCAAGCGCTACACCACGGCCGGTACCGCCAACGACCAGGGCAAGACCTCCGGGGTCCTGGCCAGTGGCGTCGTCGCCGAACTGCTCGGGGTGGACATCTCGGCGCTCGGCACGACCACGTTCCGGCCGCCCTACACGCCGGTCTCCTTCGCCACGCTCGCCGGCCGCGACCGCGGTGCGCTGCACGACCCGGTGCGGGTGACCGCCCTGCACGAGTGGCATGTCGCGCACGGCGCCCTGTTCGAGAACGTCGGCCAGTGGAAGCGGCCCTGGTACTACCCGCAGGACGGCGAGGACATGGAAGCCGCCGTGCTGCGCGAGTGCCGGGCGGCCCGCGAGGGCGTGGCCTTCATGGACGCCTCCACCCTCGGCAAGATCGACGTACAGGGCCCGGACGCCGCCGTCTTCCTCGACCGGCTCTACACCAACATGATGAGCACCCTGAAGGTCGGCATGATCCGCTACGGCGTCATGTGCCGCCTGGACGGCATGGTCTTCGACGACGGTACCGTCATCCGCGTCGCTCAGGACCGTTTTCTGGTCACCACGACGACGGGCAACGCGGCGGCGGTCCTGGACTGGATGGAGGAGTGGCTGCAGACCGAGTGGCCCGGACTGCGCGTCCACTGCACCTCTGTCACCGAGCAGTGGGCCACCGTAGCCCTGGTCGGCCCGCGTTCGCGCCAGGTCCTCGGCGCGCTCGCGCCCCAACTGGCCCTGGACAACAACGACTTCCCGTTCATGGCATGGCGGGAGACGACGGTCGCGGGCATAGAGGCCAGGGTGTGCCGGATCAGCTTCTCCGGCGAACTGGCCTACGAGATCAACGTGTCGCCGTGGGAGGCCCTCGCCCTTTGGGAGGCGCTGTACGAGGCCGGCGCCCCGTACGGCATCACGCCGTACGGCACGGAGACCATGCACGTCCTGCGGGCGGAGAAGGGCTACCCCATCATCGGCCAGGACACCGACGGCACCGTCACTCCACAGGACCTCGGAATGAGCTGGGCGGTGTCGAAGAAGAAACGCGACTTCATCGGCAAGCGCTCCCACGCGCGCGCCGACACCGTCCGCGCCGACCGCAAGCACCTGGTGGGCCTGCTCCCCGAGGACCCGGGGACCTTGCTCCCCGAGGGCACCCACCTGGTCGCCGACAGCGTGCTGCCGGCGCCGCCCGTTCCGATGCTCGGCCACGTCACCTCCAGCTACCGCAGTGCCGCCCTCGGCCGGACCTTCGCGCTCGCCCTGATCAAGGGGGGCCGGGACCGTATCGGCGAGCGGCTCTACGCCCCCGTGGGCGACCGGCTGGTTCCGGTGACCGTCGCAAGCCCCGTCCTCTACGACCCCGAGGGAGCCCGCCGCGATGGCTGACACCGCCCTTTCCGCCCCGCTCCGCAGCCCCCTGTCGCACGCCGCCGACCGCCTGGCCGCCGCAACACGCACGTCCAGGGGTGCCATCCGGCTGGCGGAACTCCCCTTCCTGACCCAGATCAACGTGCGCCTCGACGCCAAGGGAGCAGCTGCGGACGCCGTCGGGCTCGCGCTGGACCTGCCACTGCCCCTCGAACCGAACACCGCCGTACGCGCTGGGGAGTTGACGGCGTTGTGGCTGGGCCCGGACGAATGGCTGCTGGTGGGCCCGCCCGGCGGTCAGCGGGACCTGGAGAGCCGGATCCGGGAGGCCGTGGGGGACGAGCCCGTCTCCGTCACCGACGTCTCCGCCCAGCGCACCACACTCCTCGTAGCGGGCCCCCACGCCCGCGACCTTCTGGCCCACGGCTGCCCGCTGGACCTGCATCCTCGCGCCTTCGGCGCCGGACGCTGCGCCCAGACGACACTGGGCCGCACGCAGATAGTTCTGGTCGCCCGGGACGAGCCAAGGGCCGGATTCTGGGTGCTGGTCCGTGCGTCCTTCGCCGGCTATCTGGTGGACTGGCTGCTGGACGCGGCGACGGAGTACATCTGAACGACCTGGACGAGGGTCGGCGTTGTCCATGCTGTGGGAGCCGCTCAAGGGGCTCCCACAGCCTCTGTGCGCTCGCTCATGACCGGGTGAGTCGCCTGCTCATGAGCGAGCCCATGGCCGCGCGTCCGGACGGTCACGCATCGAACAGCGGGCGTGGACACGGTCGTTGGCGCATCGCCGCTGTGTGGACGTCCACGGTCGCGGCGGCCGCCGTGCCCCAGCCGAAGGACCCGGCGTGCCGGGCGGCCGCCTCACCCATCCGGGCCGAGAGCGCCGGATGGGTGAGGCGGCCGGGCGCCCGGGCAGGGCGCTTCTGATGGCTCTTGGTCGGCCGCCGGATCGCCCGCCGGCCCGACGCGAAGCACCTCGTGAGGCGCTGATCACCTCACCGGAAGCGCCCGTTCCATTCGAGAGACAGCTTCAAGAGCCGTCAGAAGCGCCCTGGTCGGCCGGAGCGTGCCCTGGCACGAGCACGCCGCTCCCCTCGTTCCGCACGGCCGCCGGCAGGCCGCCCACCTCGGCCGCGATCACCATGTGGTGTTGCTCCCGGTTGCCTCGGTGCTGACGGCTGGATGCGGCCGGCGCGTTGGCCGCCACGCTCAGCATTCGATGATGTTGACGGCGAGGCCGCCCCGGGCGGTCTCTTTGTACTTGACCGACATGTCGGCACCGGTGTCCTTCATGGTCTTGATGACCTTGTCGAGGGAGACCTTGTGCGAGCCGTCGCCGCGCATCGCCATCCGTGCGGCCGTGACCGCCTTCACCGCGGCCATGCCGTTGCGCTCGATGCACGGGATCTGGACCAGGCCGCCGACCGGGTCGCACGTCAGGCCCAGGTTGTGCTCCATGCCGATCTCGGCCGCGTTCTCCACCTGCTCGGGGGTGCCGCCCAGCACCTCCGCCAGAGCGCCCGCCGCCATCGAGCAGGCCGAGCCGACCTCGCCCTGGCAGCCGACCTCCGCGCCGGAGATGGAGGCGTTCTCCTTGAAGAGCATGCCGATCGCGCCCGCGGCGAGCAGGAAGCGGACCACCCCGTCCTCGTCGGCGCCCGGGACGAAGTTGGTGTAGTAGTGCAGGACGGCGGGGATGATGCCGGCCGCGCCGTTCGTGGGGGCGGTGACCACTCGGCCGCCGGCCGCGTTCTCCTCGTTCACCGCCATCGCGTAGAGGGTGATCCACTCCATTGCGTGCGCCAAGGGGTCACCCTGCGCCCTGAGTTGACGTGCCGTCACCGCGGCCCTGCGGCGTACGCGCAGACCGCCGGGCAGGATGCCCTCGCGGGACATGCCGCGCGACACGCACGCCTGCATCACCCGCCAGATGTCGAGCAGGCCCGTGCGGATCTCCTCCTCGCTGCGCCAGGCCCGCTCGTTCTCCAGCATGAGCGAGGAGATCGACAGGCCCGTCTCCTTGGTCAGGCGCAGCAGCTCGTCGCCCGTGCGGAAGGGGTACTTCAGGACCGTGTCGTCCAGCTTGATCCGGTCCGCGCCGACCGCGTCCTCGTCGACGACGAACCCGCCGCCCACCGAGTAGTAAGTCCTGGACAGGAGCTCGGCTCCGGAGGCGTCGTACGCCCGGATCGTCATGCCGTTCGCGTGGTACGGGAGCGCCTTGCGGCGGTGCAGGACCAGGTCGTGGTCGAAGTCGAAGGCGATCTCCTGAGCATTGCCGATCTCGACGCCCAACAGCCGCAGCCTTCTTGTCGACTTGATCCGCTCGACACGGTGCTCGGCCTGGACGATGTCGACCGTGTGCGGCTCATTGCCCTCCAGGCCGAGCAGCACCGCCTTCGGGGTGCCGTGGCCGTGGCCGGTCGCGCCCAGGGAGCCGTACAGCTCGGCGCGGACCGTGGCGGTCCGGGCGAGTACGCCGTTCTCCTTCAGGTGGACGGCGAACATGCGTGCCGCGCGCATCGGGCCGACCGTGTGGGAGCTGGACGGGCCGATGCCGATCGAGAACAGGTCGAAGACCGAGATGGCCACGGGAACTCCTCAATAGGGGGCGGTGCAAGGGGTGGGAAACCGCGCTCACCTCCCAGTGCGCGCGGTGCCCCCGTACAGCGCGACTACTTGTTCAGGCCGGGGTACAGCGGGTGCTTGTCGGCCAGGACGGTCACCCGGGCCTTCAGGGCCTCCGCGTCGTACGACGGCTTGAGCGCCTGAGCGATGACGTCCGCGACCTCGGCGAAGTCCTCAGCGGTGAAGCCGCGGGTGGCGAGGGCCGGCGTGCCGATGCGCAGACCGGAGGTGACCATCGGCGGGCGCGGGTCGTTCGGGACGGCGTTGCGGTTGACCGTGATGCCGGCCTCGTGGAGGCGGTCCTCGGCCTGCTGCCCGTCCAGCTCGGACTCGCGCAGGTCGACCAGGATCAGGTGCACGTCCGTACCGCCGGACAGCACGTTGACCCCGGCCGCACGGGCGTCGGCGGCCGTCAGCCGTTCGGCGAGGATCTTCGCGCCCTCGACGGTACGGCGCTGCCGCTCCTTGAACTCCTCCGACGCGGCGACCTTGAAGGAGACCGCCTTGGCCGCGATCACGTGCTCCAGGGGACCGCCCTGGAAGCCCGGGAAGACGGATGAGTTCAACTTCTTCGCGAAGTCCTTCTTGGCGAGGATGATGCCGCCGCGGGGGCCGCCCAGCGTCTTGTGGGTGGTGGAGGTGACGACATCGGCGTACTCCACCGGGTTCGGGTGCAGGCCCGCGGCGACCAGGCCCGCGAAGTGCGCCATGTCCACCCACAGGTATGCCTCGACCTCGTCGGCGATCCGGCGGAACTCGGCGAAGTCCAGCTGCCGCGGGTACGCCGACCAGCCCGCGATGATCACCTTCGGGCGGTGTTCCTTGGCCAGCCGCTCGACCTCGGCCATGTCGACCAGGCCGGTCTCCGCGTCCACGTGGTAGGCGACCACGTTGAACTGCTTGCCGGAGAAGTTGATCTTCATGCCGTGGGTCAGGTGACCGCCGTGCGCCAGGTCCAGGCCCAGGATGGTGTCGCCGGGCTGGGCGAGGGCGAACAGGGCCGCCTGGTTGGCCGAGGCACCCGAGTGGGGCTGCACGTTGGCGTACTCGGCGCCGAACAGCTCCTTGAGCCGGTCGATCGCGATCTGCTCGACCACGTCGACGTGCTCGCAGCCGCCGTAGTAGCGGCGGCGCGGGTAGCCCTCGGCGTACTTGTTGGTGAGGACCGAGCCCTGGGCCTCCATGACCGCGAGCGGGGCGAAGTTCTCGGAGGCGATCATCTCGAGGGTGGACTGCTGGCGGCGCAGCTCGGCGTCGACCGCCTCGGCGACCTCCGGGTCGAGCTCGTGCAGGGGCGTGTTCAGAACAGTCATCTGCGGCTTCCTAGGGTTGGGGCGCAGGAGGCGCCGTACGCCTCGGCGGGGGAGTTGTCGGGCGGCGGGTCTTCGATCCGGCGCACCGTGATCATGGGACCCTCCAGCTTGCGGGTGCCCAACGGAGGGAGGGGGCGTCGGCTGGGAGGGAACTCCTGGCGATACGACGGGGGAGAGACGTAACCCGATGGGGCACCCTGCTTGTGTCTCGTATAGCGCAACATACATCTAGATGTGCAACATGCTTCGCCTTTGGCTCCGAGGTTGTCAAGGGAAGTGCCGCAGCGGGGTGCCCGCGCATCGTGCGTCCTCGCCGGGTCTCGATCGGCGCGACGCGGAGAAACGGGGCCCTCAGTGGAAGACCACGGTGTGGTGGCCGTTGAGCAGGATGCGGCTCTCGCTGTGCCACTGCACGGCCCGCGCCAGTACCCGGGCCTCGACGTCCCGGCCCATGGTGACCAGCTCGTCGGGGTCGTGGGAGTGGTCCACGCGGACGACGTCCTGTTCGATGATGGGTCCCTCGTCCAGGTCGGGAGTGACGTAGTGGGCCGTGGCTCCGACCAGCTTGACCCCTCGTTGGTGGGCCTGGAGGTAGGGGCGGGCTCCTTTGAAGCTGGGGAGGAAGGAGTGGTGGATGTTGATGGCCCGGCCCTCGAGCCGTTTGCACAGGTCGTCCGAGAGGATCTGCATATAGCGGGCGAGGACCACGAGGTCGATCTCGAACCGCTCCACCAGCTCCAGCAGTTCGGCTTCCGCCTCCGCCTTGGAATGCGGTGTGACGGGGATGTGGTGGAAGGGGATGCCGTGGCTCCGTGCGAGCGGCTCGAAGTCCCGGTGGTTGGACACGATCGCCGGGACTTCGATGTTGAGAGCGCCGGTGCTCTTGCGGAACAGCAGGTCGTTCAGGCAGTGGCCGTACTTGGAGACCATGATCAGAGTACGCGTGGGGGCGGCCGCATCGTACAGCCGCCAGCTGATCCGGTACTCCTCGGCCACCGGGGCGAAGTCGGCGCGCAGCCGCTCCAGTGACGTCTGCGGGTCGGAGATGTCGAAGTGCACGCGCATGAAGAAACGGCCCTGCCGGCGGTCGTCGAACTGCTGGCTTTCCAGGATGTTCCCGGAGTGGTCGACGAGGAAGCCGCTGACGGCGTGGACCAGGCCGGCCTGGTCGGGGCAGGAGAGGGTGAGGACGAACTCGCGGCCGGGGCGGGGGCGAGGTGGCACGGCATCCTCCAGTGGTGCGTAATGAGCAACAAGGCGGGCGATACGCAACATCGTCCAAGGGAGAGGGGGCTCGGTCAAGGGTGCGGTCTTGACAGGAGGCGGCAAGGCGGGCTTCTTTTGTCATGTTGCGTTATGAGGAATTCTCAGCGTAATGAGCAACGACCGTCGAGGCTGTGCCCCCGCCGCCCGGGCAGCGACGCTTGATGCGGCGTGGTCCGTGGAGCCCGGCGGCGGACCGGCTTCCACTGATTCCGAGACACCGTGGAGCGCCATCGATGACCCGCAAAGCACCTGCTGAGGATCCCGGCGACGCCCGACTGCGGGTGGGCCCGCCGAAGGACTACGCCGCCGGAATTCCGGCGGTCACCTCCTCGCTGCGCCACGCGGGTACCCAGATGGGTGCGCGTCGTAGCCTGCTCACTCTGCTCCGGGTCAACCAGAAGGACGGCTTCGACTGTCCGGGCTGCGCCTGGCCCGAACCGGAACACCGGCATCGTGCGGAGTTCTGCGAGAACGGGGCCAAGGCTGTGGCGGAGGAGGCCACCCTGCGCCGGGTGACCCCGGAGTTCTTCGCCGAGCACAGTCTGGAGGAACTCGCCGGCCGCAGCGACTACTGGCTCGGACAGCAGGGGCGCCTCACCCAACCCATGTACCGCCCGGCGGGCAGTGCGCACTACCGCGCGATTTCGTGGGAGGACGCGTTCACGGTCATCGCCCGGGAGCTCGCCGCCCTCGACCACCCCGACCAGGCCGCCTTCTACACCTCCGGCCGGGCGAGCAACGAGGCCGCCTTCGTCTATCAGCTGTTCGCCCGGATGCTGGGCACCAACAACCTGCCGGACTGCTCCAACATGTGCCATGAGTCCAGCGGTTCGGCCCTGGTCGAGACGATCGGCATCGGCAAGGGCAGCGTCAGCCTGGAGGACCTCTACGAGGCGGACCTGATCCTTGTCGTCGGCCAGAACCCCGGCACCAACCACCCGCGGATGCTTTCCGCTCTAGAGCGGGCCAAGCGGCGCGGCGCCCGCGTCATCGCGGTCAACCCGCTCCCCGAGGCCGGCCTGCTCCGGTTCAAGAACCCCCAGCGGCCGTCCGGCATCGTCGGCGGCGGCACCCAGCTGGCCGACCTCTTCCTGCAGATCAGGCTGGGCGGCGATCAGGCGCTGTTCCAGGCCTTCAACCGCCTGCTGCTGGAAGCGGAGGACGAGGCACCCGGCACTGTCCTCGACGCCTCCTTCATCACCTCGCACACGCACGGCTTCGAGGAGTTCACCGAGCACACCCGCAAGACCTCCTGGCAGGACGTCCTGGAGGCCACCGGGCTGGCCGAGGAGGAGATCAGGGCCGCGTTCCGAGAGATACTCGCCGCAGAGAAGATCGTCGTCTGCTGGGCGATGGGCCTCACCCAGCACCGCCATTCCGTCCCCACCATCCGGGAGATCGTCAACTTCCTCCTCCTGCGCGGCAACATCGGCCGTCCCGGCGCCGGGCTGTGCCCGGTGCGTGGCCACTCCAACGTGCAGGGCGACAGGACGATGGGCATCCACGAGAAGCCGAGCGAGGACTTCCTCGACGCACTCGGCGCCGAATTCGGCTTCGAACCGCCACGTCACCACGGTCACGACACCGTCGAGACCATCCGCGCCATGCGCGACGGCCGAGTGAAGGTCTTCGTGGGGCTGGGCGGCAACTTCGTCGCCGCTGCCCCCGACACCGAGTTGACGGAGCGGGCACTGCGCGGCTGCCGACTCACCGTGCAGATCTCCACCAAGCTCAACCGGTCGCACGTGGTCACCGGAGAACAAGCGCTCATCCTGCCCTGCCTGGGTCGCACCGAGGCCGATCTGAGGCCTTCGGGGCCCCAACTGGTGACGGTGGAGGACTCCATGGGCATGGTGCACCTCTCGCGAGGACGGCTCGCCCCCGCCTCCGATCACCTCCTCAGTGAGGTGGCGATCATCTGCAGGATGGCCCGGGCCGCCCTCGGGCCCGGCGACCCCCACGTGCCCTGGGAGGACTTCGAGGCCGACTACGACCGCATCCGCGACCGCATCGCACGTGTGATCCCCGGCTTCGAGGAATTCAACGACCGAGTGCGGCAACCGGGCGGCTTTGCTCTGCCCCATCCGCCCCGCGACGAGCGCCGCTTCACCACCGCCACCGGTCGGGCCAACTTCACCGTGAACCCACTGGAGATCCTGCGCGTACCGGAAGGCAGGCTGCTGCTGCAGACGCTGCGTTCGCACGACCAGTACAACACGACCATCTACGGACTGGACGACCGCTATCGCGGCATACACCAGGGACGCCGGGTGCTGTTCGTGAACCGAGACGACCTCGGCGCCCGCGGTCTGGCCGACGGCGACCTCGTCGACATCGTCAGCGAGTACGAGGACGGGGTGGAGCGGAGGGCACCGGGCTTCCGCACTGTCGCCTTCCCGACGCCGCGCGGCTGCTGCACGGCGTACTTCCCGGAGACCAACGTCCTGGTCCCCTTGGACTCCACGGCGGCCATCAGCAACACCCCCACGTCCAAGTCCATCGTGGTCCGGCTGGAACCGGCTGCCGGGGGGACCACGAGCCAGTGAGCCCGCCGCGCTCCGAGCCGGGACGTGCGCGTTTCAATCCCTGCCCAGGTGGCCGAGCCGCGGCCGAGATCTCCTCGGCCGCGGCTCGTACCAGGGCGGAAACCTCCACCGGCCGCTGCTCGGTCAACCGGGAGGACGGCCCCCGACGCGCTCAGTGCGGCCATCACCTGGCCCGCAAGAGGTGAACACCGGCGCGGCCACCGCGTTCAGACCTCGTTCGAGCTCCTGGCCTGCGGGCCCACCCGGGTGACCGTGACGGTCAGCGTCGCTGCCCTGGCAGTTGGGAGCAGCACATACAACGAGATCCGCCTGAAGACCGCCAGTCCGCACGCGACCCTGAAGGTGCAGGCCGCCCACGAGCATCAAGTGGCCCGTCACGGTGGGGAAGTGACCACCGGCCAGCGGTGACGGGTGGGGCGCGGTCGGCCGGACACCCGAAAACCGCCCGTTACGAAATCACCGATAGAGACATGCGGACAGATACACACCTGTTGTCTTCGGCGCCACACGATCGGCGGTGATCGAGTCAAAGACGCCACCGGTGTCCTGACTCCCCTCTCGGCGCAAGCCCCAACTTCTATTGCTGGTAGCCGCCTTACGGGAACAAACCCCAGTCAACCCCACCGATGAAATCGCGCCATTGCGTGCGAAGACGATCACAGGACCAGGCTTGCGACCGCCCCGTCAACTACGACAGGATCACCCGTGAACGCCCCCAGCTGAAATGGCTATTACTGGCTCTAACAAAAGCTGTTGATCATGTGACTGTCGGCTTGTTCGCTCGTTGCTCTGATCGTGGGGAAGAGACAGCGGCGGCCGTGGATCGTGTCGGATGAACTGTGGTCGCTGATCGAGCCGTTGCTGCCGGAACCGGCCCCGAAGCAGGTCGAAGGACGACCTCGAGTGCCGGACCGGCAGGCCCTGTGCGGGATCCTGTTCGTGCTGCACACCGGGATCCAGTGGGAGTACCTGTCCCAGGAGCTGGGCTTCGGCTCGGGCATGACGTGTTGGCGGCGCCTTGAAGCCTGGAACGAGGCCGGTGTCTGGGACCAGCTGCATGCGGTGCTGCTGAAGGAGCTGCGGTCGAAGCAGAAACTGGACTGGTCACGGGCGGTGATCGACTCCTCCCACGTTCGGGCCGCTCGGCGAGGCCCAAAAGCGGTCCCAGCCCGGTCGACCGCGCACGGCCGGGCAGCAACGGCTTGAGGATATCGCTGGCGAGGCTCTGCTCACCTTCACGCGCTGGGTGTTGATGCAGATTCCGTTGAGTCCCCTTCCTGCGGAGTAGCAGGTTCAATCGGCCGACCGCAGCCGCTCGACCAAAAGGCCGCGTTCGAAGCGAGCTCCGGCCCGGACGAGGGCGACGAGGTGGGGTGCGTTCACCGCTCGCCATCGCTGCTGGGCGGACTCGACGAGCTTCAAGACCATGGCCAGGGCGGCGGTGCGGGAGCCGGCACCTCGGGTGACCTTGGTCCGCAGCCGGACAGTGGAGAACGTGGACTCGATAGGGTTCGTCGTCCGCAAATGAATCCAGTGCTCGGCAGGAAAGTCGTAGTACGCCAGCAACTGTTCCCGGTCGTCGGTGATCTTCTTGACCGCTTTGGGGAACTTTGCGCCGTAGAGCTTCTCGAACGCCTTGATCGCCGCCTCGGCGCGGTCGCGGTCCTCGGCGTTGTCGATGTCCCGGATCCTCGGCGGCGGCGAAGTCGGCCAGGTGCCGCTTGAGGAGCGACCAGATTCCCTCGGCCGGGTTCAGCTCCGGTGCGTAGGAGGGCATCTGGAAGATCTGTAACCAGTCCTTGTGCTCCTCGGCGAAGCCGGCCAGCTCCTTGACCAGGTGCACGTTCAGGTTGTCCCAGCACCACACCACCGGGGTGCCGAGCTGGATGTGGGTCATGACGATCAGATCGCGGTACTGGCGCCAGGAGAACGCCTTCGGCTCGCCCCGGCGCCCGTGCCAGATGTGCAGCTTGAAGAAGAACCGGGAGCGGTGTCCGGCGCGGTAGCAGACCACGCCGGCGATGTTGACCCGTCCCCGGTTGCGGCCGCGCACCCGCACCACCGGCCGGGCTCCGCGCGGTGCCCAGGTGTGTCCCTTCGGCGGCCTCAGCCCCTGGCCTGCCTCGTCCTCGAAGCAGATGTGGGCGCCCAGGTCCGCCGCGGTCCTTTTACCTGCGGCCACACCTCGGCCTTCCACACCTCGATCGCCTCGTCGTCGCGTTCGATCGCCCGCCGCAGGGGCACCTGCGCGGACCAGCCGTGCCGCCGCAACAGCTTCCACACGCCCTGGATCGTGTACCCGACGTGGAACATCCGCCCGATCAGCAGCTTGACCCGCTTCAGCGTCCACCCCTGGAACTCGTCGTCCCAGCCGTGCGCGAGCGGGCCGCGCTTCAACTCCCGCTCCAGCCGCTCCCATTGCCGGAAACTCAGCCGTTCCACCGAGGCCGGCCCCTTCGAGCGCAGGGCGTCCGCCCCGCCCTCCTCCCACTCCCGCCGCCAACGTCGCACCGACCGCGACGTCACCCGAAGCTCCCTCGCGACGGCCTCGCTCTTCTCACCGCGAGCGAACCGCTCGGCCGCCTCAAGGCGCACCCGCTCCCGCTTTTCCTGCTCCTTGGGCGTCAGCCCGCCCCCATGCGCGTACCGCATGACGACGTCGTACCGCAACGATCAAGAACCGTCACGGGCCACGGACTCCGCGAGTTCAACCTGAGTACTCGGCAGGGCGGGTCCGCCGACAGCCACAGCCCCCACACCTGCACCGCGGCGGTCGTAGAAGCGGCAGCGCCCAGCCCGACGCATGCCATACCTCGACAGCCGAGGTGTCAGCGGCCTGCCGCTCATGCACGACGACATCGCTCTCGCCTCTCCCTCCTACGACAAGAAGCCCAGACAGGGGCGAGCCCACCCGTTCACGGCGGCCCTCACCACCTCAACTTGCCCCGCGCCCCTACCCCAACCACTTCTGCGAGGACACCAGCAGCCGCTCCATGCAGCCGTCCGCTTCTCCCCACGCGGATTGATCCTGCCCGCCACCTCCCTGACCTGCGACAACACAGCCAGGTACACCAAGACGGACCAATTCGACCCGGATTCGACCCAGCACGCCCTTGCGACAGCACTGACCAGTCTTGAACTGCCGGAATGTAAGTTCTGCCGGTGTACCGCTCAAGAACCGGCAAGAAATTGGTGCGTTCACCAACAAGAATCCCACTTCCGGACAATCACGACAGCACCACGATCGGACGTGCTTGCCAAACACATCAGCGGCCACCTCTGGAGTGATCCGCCCAGCGGAGTCACTCCGCAGCCGCTTCCAGTGATACGCAAGGCGGATGGCAAGGCCCTGACCAGCTCTTTCGTAGAGATGCTTCCGTCTGACAGAAGCTGCCTTGCGCGGCAACCACGGCCGTCGGGACCCTGATCCCAACCACGGCACGCGGGGCGGCGGCCCCGCCGACAGGGACGGGAACGCCATGCCTCACATGACCGCCTTCGCCAGGAACCAGTGGTACGTCGCCGCCTACAGCCACGAGGTCGGGCGCGAGGAGTTGCTCGGCCGGACGATCCTGGGGGAGCCGCTCGTCTTCTACCGCACCGAGGACGACGGCACCCCGGTCGCCCTGCACGACCGCTGTGTGCACCGCCGCTTCCCGCTGTCGGAGAGCCGACTGGACGGGGACCGGATCGTGTGCGGCTACCACGGGTTCACCTACGACACGACCGGTACGTGTGTCTATGTGCCGGGCCAGAAGCGCATCCCGCGCACCGCCCGCGTCGCCTCCTATCCGGTCGTCGAGCAGGACTCGCTGGTGTGGGTGTGGATCGGCGACCCGGCGCTCGCCGACCCGCTGACCATCCCGCGCGCGCGGCACCTCGACTCCCCCGACTGGGTCACCGTCCGCGGCATGGAGCCGATCGACGCCGACTACGGCCTCCTCGTCGACAACCTCCTCGACCTGTCCCACGAGACGTATCTGCACGGCGGTTACATCGGCACTCCCGAGGTCGCCGAGACGCCGATCACCACCGAGGTCGACGAGGGCGCGGGGATCGTCCGGGTGAGCCGGCACATGGACGACGCCGAGTGCCCGCCGTTCTACGCCCGTTCGACCGGCATCGAGGGCCGGATCACCCGCTGGCAGGACATCGAGTACCACGCGCCCTGCCTGTACCTGCTGCACAGCCGAATCGCCCCGGTGGGCGTGCTGCCCGAGCCCGACGGCAGCGACCCGAACGGCTTCCACACCGAGATCACGTACGCGATCACCCCGTCGGCCGACGGCAAGGTGTACGACTTCTGGGCGGTCTCCCGGGACTTCGCCAAGGACGACGAGGAAGTCACCACGTTCCTGCGGGACTTCAACCACACGGTCGTCATGCAGGACGTCGACGCGCTCAACCTGCTGCAGAAGACGCTCGGCACCGAGCGCGCCGGCTACCAGGAGCTGAGCATCAACATCGACACCGGCGGCCTGGCGGCCCGCCGCATCCTCGCCCGACTGGTCGAGGAGGGCGACAAGCCCGTGGAGAAGGTCCAGTGACCACGCCTTCTTCCTCTGCGACCCGCGAGATCTACCGCATCGACTGGCTGCCGGGCACCGACGTCCTGCACGGCACCTGTCACTGCGGCGCCGAGCACACGGCCCAGGACCCGGTCGGGATGTGGGAGTGGATGCTCGGCCACCCCGAAGGACACCAGCCGCAAGGAAACACCTCATGAGCGTGTACGAAGCCGAACTCGTCGTCGACCGCCGGGACGCGGCGGCGGACGGCGTGCTCGGCCTCACCCTGCGCCACCCGCTGGGCGAGCAGCTCCCGGCCTGGGAGCCGGGCGCCCACATCGACGTGGTCCTCGGCCCGGAGCTGGAACGGCAGTACTCCCTGTGCGGCGACCCGGGCGACCGCACCGCCTGGCGGATCGCGGTGCTGCGGGAGCCGGCCGGGCGGGGCGGGTCGGCCCACGTGCACGAGCAGGTGGGGCAGGGCGACAAGATCCGGGTGCGCGGGCCCCGCAACCACTTCCGCCTGGAGCCCGCCGCCCGCTACCGCTTCGTCGCGGGCGGGATCGGCATCACCCCGGTCCTGCCGATGCTGGCCGCGGCCGAGGCGGCGGGCGCCGAGTGGTCGCTGCTGTACGGCGGGCGGACCCGCAACTCCATGGCCTTCACAGAGGAGTTGGGCCGGTACGGGGACCGGGTGACGATCGCCCCGCAGGACGAGACGGGACTGCTGGACCTCGGCTCCGTACTGGACGACATCCCCGAGGGCACCCTCGTCTACTGCTGCGGCCCCGGTCCGCTGCTGGACGCGGTGGAGGAGCGGTGCCCGGCCGGGGTACTGCGCGTGGAGCGGTTCCAGCCGAAGGCCCAACGGGCGGATGAAAACGCCGGGTTCGAGGTCGTACTCGCGCAGAGCGGCCGCACCCTCACCGTCCCGCCCGACGTCTCCGTGCTCGACACCGTGCGCGCCGCGGGCGTCGAGGTGCTCTACTCCTGCACCGAGGGCACCTGCGGCACCTGCGAGACCGACGTCCTCGAGGGCACTCCGGACCATCGCGACTCGGTGCTCACGGACGAGGAGCGGGCGGCCGGCGAGACGATGATGATCTGCGTGTCCCGGTGCCGGGGAGGGCGACTCGTCTTGGATCTGTAACTGTCAACAATCTTGTCAGCTTACATGACGTCCTTGATGATCGCCCAGACCAACAACGTTCCGGTCAAGGCGGTCGTCAACGGCGTCAACTCCACCGGCCTGGACGGCAAGGACCCGCCGGCGCGTACCCGTGGCAGCTGTCGGGCGGCATGCAGCAGCGGGTGGCGATCGCCCGGGCGCTGGTCTGCGAGCCCGACGTGCTGCTGATGGACGAGCCGTTCGGGCCGTCGACGCCCAGACCCGGGCCGACCTGGAGGACCTGGTACGGGGGCTGTGGCGGGAGCGCGGCATCACGATCCTGTTCGTCACCCACGACATCGACGAGGCCGTCTACCTCGGCGAGCGGTGATCGTCCTGTCCGCCTCCCCCACCGTCGTCCAGGAGCAGCTCAAGGTCGACCTGCCGGGCGAACGGGACCAGGTGCACACGCGGGTGGCCCCGCGCTTCGCCGAGCTGCGGACCCGTGTGTACGAGCGGATCCAGGCGGCGAAGCGCGGGGCGCCGGCGGTCGCGGAGCCGGCGGCGGCGGTCACGAAGTCTGATAGGCCTCCACTTCACTGAACTGGCCCGCCGGCCAGCCGGTGTTGGCGGTGACGGTCAGCCGCAGGTAGCGCAGGCTGGTGCCGCTCGGCAGGGGCACGGTGACCGTGTTGCCGGTCGCCGGGTCGAAGCGGTAGCCCTGCGAGCCGAGCACCGTCGAGTAGTTCGAACCCTCGCTGCTGCCCAGCACGGTGATGGTCTGGGTGCGGGCGCCCCAGGCAGACGACGGCGGCAGCTTCAGCACCAGCCGGCGCACGGCCTGGCTCGACCCCAGGTCGACCGTCCAGGACTGCGGGAAGGCGTTGTTGGTCGACTCCCAGTAGGTGTTCGCGTCGCCGTCGACCGCCTTGCCGGGCGTGTAGACATCCTGGGAGCCGCCGGCGGTGGCCGGGCGGCCCTTGGCAAGGTTGCGGTTCGGGTCGGGGTCCGGGTTGCCCTGGCCGGGCTGCGGCCAGGTCGAGCAGTCCGACCAGGTGCTGCTCCAGCCGGAGTTCCCGCCACTGTCGGTGAGCGTGAAGCTGCCCGAGCCCGCCGGATACGGGCAGTTGTAGATGCCCGCCGCGCCCACACCGGTGGCGGTGACGTTGCGGAATCCGGCGGCGCCCTGCGCCTCGGCCTGCACGACGACCGTGCCGGTGTTCTTCACGGTCGCCCCGTCCACGGTCACGCCCTTGACGGGGTATCCGTGGCCGCCGCCGGAGACGAACTCGAAGGCGCTGTACGGGCTGTCGGTGATCGTGGTGTTGGTGATGTTGACGGTGGCGTTGATCGCGCTGTCGTAGGAGTCGACGCGCAGCGCGCCCATCGGGTGGTTCCAGTTGGGGTTCATCGCGCCCGTGCGCACCAGCGTGTTGCCGTCGACCGTGATGGTCCCGGCCAGCGGATTGAAGGGGTCGAGGAACTTCTGGTTGGAGATCGCGATGCCGCTGCCGAGGGCGTTGGTGTCGGAGATCAGGTTGTTCTTGACGGCGATGTCCGTGCCGCCGTAGATCGCGATGCCGTTGGCGAGGTTCGGCTGCGAGATGGTGTTGTTCTCGAAGCTGCTGTTCGTGTCCGGCGCGTACAGCGACCACATGGCGAGCGAGTCGTCCCCCTGGTTGCGCAGGAAGTTGTTGCGGACCCGGACGCCCTTCGCCGTGCCGTTGAGGTCGAGGCCGTCGGCGGTGGTGTCGAGGATGCGGCTGTTCTCGACGACGAGGTTGTCGTTGTTGCCGGTCAGCCACAGGCCGACCTTCAGGTGCTGGATCCACATCCCGGAGACGGAGGAGTTCGGCCCCAGCGAGCCGTTGACGAAGTTGTCGGGGCTGGAGTCGACACGCTCGGTGACCTCGCCGATGACGGCGAAGTCCTTGATGTGGACGTTGCCGGAGGAGCCGGACTGGTTGATGAAGCGGGAGGTGTGCACGACGGAGTACCAGCTGCCCGCGCCCTGGAGGGTGACGTTCTGGACGCCGTTCAGGGAGGAGGTCAGCCGGTAGTCGCCCGGCGGGATCCACACCACTGCGCCCTGCGCGGCGGCGATGGCGTCCCGGAAGGCCTGGGTGGAGTCGCCCTGGCCGCTGGGGTCGGCGCCCTTGGAGGTGACGGAGACCGATCCGGCGGGCTGCGTGGCGGCTGCGGGGACCTGCTCGAAGTCGGCGACGTCGACGGTGACCTGGACGTTCGTGGCCTCCAAGGCGATCTTGTCGCCCGCCTGGACGTTCTGGTCGAGCAGCAGCCGGGCGTTGTCGTAGAAGTGGTGGGTCTTGGCTCCGGGAATCCAGCCGGTGTCGATGTAGGAGTACCTGGAGGTGACGGCGAGCGTCTTGGAGAGCTTGGTGCCGTTGACATACACGTTCAGCGTGCCGGACTGGCCGTCGGGGACGCTGTAGGCGACGTTCACGGCGTTGGAGGCGCGCGGCACGGTGAACTCGATGCGCTGGCCCGAGGTGAGGCGGACGGCCTGGCGTCCGGAGGCCTCGGAGGCGAGGGTGCCCTGGGTGTAGTCCGGGCCGGTCTTCGTGCCGGTAGTGGTGGCGGACTCGGCCTCGACCGAGGTGAAGGGGAGGGTGGCGCCCGCGTCGGCGTGGGCGGCGGGCGCTGCGAGGGTGACGAGCATGCCGGCCGCGAGGGCGACGGCCGCGCCTACTACTGGCATGCACCTGACAGATCTGACCGTGGTGGTGCCATGCATGTGCTGATCCCTTCGTGGTGGGGGTGCGGGGATAGCGCGGTGCGAGTCGGCGGTCTTGGGTGCGCGGGCTCAGGCGGCGCGCAGCCAGACCGCCGTGTTCTGCGGGAGACGGCCCCGGTCGTCCAAGGGGCCGGGGCTCAGCAGGAGCTGGGTGTGGTCGGGCAGTTCGGCGGGCGTGGCGGCGAGGTTCACGACACAGCTCACGCCCGTCGCGCGGGTGAAGGCGAGGACGCCCTCGGGGGCGGGCAGCCAGGTGAGGGGGTCGTCGCCGAACACCGGACGGAGGCGGATCGCCTCGTGGTAGAGGGTGAGCATGGAGGCCGTGTCCCGTTGTTGACGGTCGACTGCGTACGACGCCCAGTCGGCCGGCTGCGGCAGCCACGGCTCCTCGCGGGAACCGAAGCCGGCATACGGTTCCTCGGCCGCCCACGGCAGCGGGACCCGGCAGCCGTCGCGGCCCGGGTCGGTGCCACCGGAGCGGAAGTGCATGGGATCTTGTATGCGGTCGACGGGGATGTCGGCCTCGGGCAGCCCGAGCTCCTCCCCCTGGTAGAGGTAGACCGCGCCGGGCAGGGCCAGCGACAGCAGGGCCGCCGCGCGGGCCCGCCGGGTGCCGAGGGCGAGGTCGGTGGGGGTGCCGAAGGCCTTGGTGGCGAAGTCGAAGCCGGTGTCCGCACGGCCGTAGCGCGTGACCGTGCGGGTGACGTCGTGGTTGCACAGCACCCAGGTGGCGGGGGCGCCCACGGGGGCGTGCTCGGCGAGGGTCTCGTCGATCGACGTACGGAGCCTGTCCGCGTCCCACGGGCAGGACAGGAAGGAGAAGTTGAAGGCGGTGTGCAGCTCGTCCGGGCGCAGATAGCGAGCGAAGCGCTCGCTGTCGGGCAGCCACACCTCGCCGACGAAGACGCCGCCGTACTCGTCAACGACACGTCGCCAGGAGCGGTAGATGTCGTGCAGCTCGTCGCGGTCGACGTACGGGTGCCGGTCACGGCCCTCGACGAAGTCGGGCAGCCGGGGATCCTTGACGAGCAGGGCCGCCGAGTCGATACGGACGCCCGCGACGCCCCGCTCGAACCAGAACCGCAGGATGTCCTCGTGCTCCTGGCGGACGGCCGGGTGGGCCCAGTTGAGGTCGGGCTGCTCGGGGGCGAACAGATGGAGGTACCAGGCGCCGTCGGGCAGCCGGGTCCAGGCCGGGCCGCCGAACTGCGACGTCCAGTCGTTGGGCGGGAGTTCACCGTGGTCGCCGCGGCCGGGGCGGAAGTGGAACAGCTCGCGCTCGGGGCCGCCGGCGCGGGCGGCACGGAACCAGGGGTGCTGGTCGGAGACGTGGTTCGGCACGATGTCGACGATCGTGCGGATGCCCAGCTCCCGGCCTCGGCGATGAGTTTCTCCGCCTCGGCGAGGGTGCCGAAGGCGGGGTCGATGGCGCGGTAGTCGGCGACGTCGTAGCCGCCGTCCTTCATGGGTGAGAGCCGCCCCTGCTCGACCAGGGCCGTCAGCCCGTACAGCCGCGATCGCCGCCGCAGGTCCGTACGACCTCCACGAGGTGCTCGTTGCCCGCGAGCGCCAGCAGGCCGAGGTGGAAGCGCAGGTCCGCCTCGACGTACGCGATGAGGTCGCCGGCCGAGGCGGAGGTGACGATCTCCTGGGCGACCGGGCGCAGCGCCTCCAGGTCGGCGGGGTCGGCGGTGGTCGCCAGCGCCGCAGTCGTCGGGATCTCTATCAGGGACCGGATGTGCGTGTACTCGTCTAGGTGTTCTGTCCACGGAGGTTGGTGACAGCGATCACTGACGTGTGATCTTGAAATGGGTGAGGGCCTTCTGGCCTGGTGTGGATTGCGACATCTACC
>NZ_JBEXHW010000042.1:0-34147 GCF_040608235.1 Streptomyces sp. NPDC005202
TACATTCCGAACCCGGAAGCTAAGCCTTACAGCGCCGATGGTACTGCAGGGGGGACTCTGTGGGAGAGTAGGACGCCGCCGAACAAATCTTGAGAGGGTTGGACCCCGAACTTCGGTTCCGGGTCCAACCCTTTTTTGTTTGCCGTCACTTGAAGTTCACGTTGCACAACCAGCATCCGCGGCATGGGTACTGCTGCACTGCTCAGGGCCGCCGGCGTTGGAGTCGGTGACGAGGTCGTCGTGCCGGCGTTCGGGAACGTGGAAGTCGCCGAGGCCGTGACCCAGGTCGGCGCGCTGCCGGTGTTCGCCGACATAGATCCGGTGACGTACTGTCTCGACGTGTCCGCCGTCGAGGCGGCCGTAACTCCGCGGACGGTGGCCGTCGTTGTCGTACACCGCTTCGGTCGGTTGGCAGACGTCGGGCGACTGCGCGGGGTGGGGCAGCGGCACGGGCTGCTGGTGCTGGAGCAGGGGGAGTCCGAGGCGCCGTACGACGAGGTTGCCCAGCGCAGGGAGCGGGCCGCCTATCTCGATGCGAAGTTGAGGGGCGTGCGCACGCCCGACGGCGGTGACGGGCACACCTATCAGCAGTACGTGGTGCGCGTGCCGGGGAACGGCAGGCCGGACCGGGACGCCTTCGCACGCGCCATACGCGCCAGGGGAGTCGAGTGCCGGGTGCCGGTGAAGACGCCCGTGCACCGGCTGCCCGAGTTCCGCCGGTGCGTGTCCCTGCCGGAGACCGAGCGGGCCGCGGAGGAGACGCTCGCGCTGCCGGTGGACGCCTCGTTGACGAGGCGGCAGATGCAGCGCATCGTTTCGGCGTGCAACGCGCTGGGCGGGCTGCTGCAGCCTGCCTTCTGAACGACCGGCCGTGACCGACTGATCGTGGTTGGGAGCACGGCTTTGTTCGGGGTATGATCTATTCCGTTGCCGCGAGGGAAACCTCGCAAAAACGACCGGCCCCTATAGCTCAGTCGGCAGAGCGTCTCCATGGTAAGGAGAAGGTCAACGGTTCGATTCCGTTTGGGGGCTCCAGCAGATAGGCCCCACCCTTGCGGGTGGGGCCTTTCGCGTATCCGCGTCGGGCTCAGTCCTTCCTGACCTCCGGCACCCGCATCGCCAGGATCGCCATGTCGTCGGACGGCGCGTCCGACGCGAAACGCTCCACCGCGCGCATGATGCGAGCCGCCACCGCGCCGGCCGTCAGGCCCGTACAGGTGGTGAGGACGTCCGCGAGGCCGTCGTCGCCCAGCATGCGGGTGCCTTCGCGGCGCTCGGTGACGCCGTCCGTGACGCACAGCAGGACGTCGCCCGGGTCCAGCGTGACCGTCTGCTCGTACAGCTCCAGGTCCTCTATGACGCCGAGGAGCGGCTGAGGCTCGGCGGCCGGTTCGACCGTGCCGTCCTGGCGCAGGCGCAGCGGCAGCGGGTGGCCGGCGCAGACCACCTTCAGGACTGCGCTGCCGTCCTCCTGCGGCCACAACTCGCCGTACAGGAGCGTCAGGAAGCGGCTGCGGGCGCCCTCGTCGAGGATCGCGGAGTTCAGGCGCTCCAGGACCGCGGGACCGCCGAAGCCCTCGCGGGCCAGCAGCCTGAGCGCGTGCCGGGCCAGGCCCGTGACCGCCGCCGCCTCCGGGCCCGTACCGCAGACGTCGCCGATGGCGAAGCCGTACGCGCCGTCGCGGATGGGGAAGAGGTCGTAGAAGTCGCCGCCGACCTCGTTGCCCTCGCCGGCCGCGCGGTAGATGACCTCGACCTCGACGCCCTTGATGGTCGGCAGACCGGGCGGCAGGAGGCTGCGCTGGAGGGACTGGCTGATGGCCGTGCGCTCCGAGTACAGGCGGGCGTTGTCCAGGGCGAGCGCGGCGCGGCGGCTCAGGTCCTCGGCCAGTTCCAGTATCTCCTGGCGGAAGTGCTCGTCGGTGGGCTTGCCGAGGGTCAGCATGCCGATGACGCGGTTGCGGGCGACCAGCGGCAGGACCACCGTCTCGCCGCCGACCGCCCCGGCCGTGGCGAGGGTCGGACCGATGGTCGTACCGACCCGGTAGGGCGAGTCGCCCAGGCTGAGGCTGCGCATGGAGGTGCGCAGCGCCGCCTGGTGGGCGGCCTCGCCGGGGGCGGTCCAGACGCGGGCGCCGGGGGTGGGGACCGGGTCCGGCGGGGGGATCTTCGACAGGAGGGACTTGATGCCGTCGATCAGTTCCTCGTCCTCGTGCAGGACGTACGACAGGTAGGGCTCCGAGGCCTGGTCGGCGATCGTGTAGACAGCACACCAGGTGGCCAGGGTCGGGACGGTCATCTGGGCCATCAGGGCGAGCGTCTGGTCGCGGTCCAGGGTGCCGGCCAGCAGGTCGGAGGCCTCGACGAGGAAGCTCAGGGAGCCGCGGCGCAGACGCTCCAGCTCGCCGAGGCGGGCCGACTCGACGGCCAGGGCGATGCGGTCGGCGGCGAACTGCAGGCGCAGCGCCTCCTCGTTGGAGTATCTGCCGGGGGCCTCCGCGGCGACGCCGAGGGAGCCGGTGAGGCGGCCCTCGACCTTCAGCGGGACCGTGACGACCGAGCGCATGCCCGTGCCGTTGAGGAGGGGTACGGCGCCGGGGACGGCGGTGAGGTCTTCGTGGACGGCCGGCATGCGGACCGAGCCGTAGCGGCCGGGGCCCGCCTCCACGGGGACGCGGGCGAAGCGCTGGCGGGCGGAGGGCAGGCCGGTGGAGGCGCGGACCTCCAGCTCCGTCTCGTCGTCGGTCGCGAGGAGCAGGAAGGCGGCGTCGCCGTCGAGCATGTCGCGGGCGCGCTCCACCGTGCGCTGCAGGAGGCCGTCGAGGTCGGCGGGGGCCGGGGAGCCGATGAAGACCTCGAAGGGGTCGGTGCTCTGGCCCTCGGAAGCACTGCTCGCGTCGGAGGAGGATGCCGGGATCCGCAACGGCGTCTGCAGGACGGCCCGTTCGTGGTCCCGTACAAGCAGGCAGACCGTCGACGGCTCGCCGCCAGTGTCGCGGACACGCAGGTGGGAGGCGTACACGGGGATGACGCGGCCGTGGTCGCCGCGGATGCCGTAACTGCCCTCCCAGCGCGAGAGTTGGAGCGCTTCCGCGATGCCCGTGCTGGTGCCCGGGGTGTGCGGCCAGGCCGCGAGGTCGGTCAGCGGTTTGCCGGTGACCTGTTCTGCGGCGTAGCCGAACAGCTCCTCGGCGTCCTCGTTCCAGGCCGTGATGGAGCCGCTGCGGTCGATCTGGACGACGGCCACGCGGACCCGGCCGTCGGCGAGCGGGAGGAGGTCGGCGGGCAGGGAAGGGCCCGCGGTGCGGGTGCCGACCGGGCGCTCGGGCAGGTCGAGTTGGAACCAGACGTTCTTGTGCGTGGGCGTGTACTCCACGCCCCAGCGGCCGGCCAGGGCCGCGCACAACTGGAGGCCGCGGCCGCCCTCACGGTCGAGGCTGCCCATGTTGACCGCCGAGCTCTGGAGCGGGATCTCGCGCTCCGGATAGCGGTCGGAGACCTCGATCCGAACCCCGTCGTCACTGCGCAGGCACAGAACGTCGGCAGCCGTGCCCGCGTGCACGACGGCGTTGGTCACCAGTTCGCTCGTGAGGACCACGGCGTCGTCGACGATGTCGCCGAACCCCCACCCCTGGAGGGTGTCGCGGACGAAGGACCGGGCGGTCGCGACCGATCGCCCGACGGGCTCGAAGCTGGCGGCCGCGCGCGCGGTGATCACAGCACTCCTCGTCCTGTTGTCGACGTGCAGGGCTCCTGGGCCGACCGGCTCGTGCCGCTGATCGGGCAGCTGCGAGTCCGTTGGCCGTGGCTCCGGGGGCTGTCCCCCCGGGATCACTCCGGTGGTCATGTGTGCGGCCGCCCTCCGATGCCCGCTCGTTCCCGTGCCACCGCCCAGGCCGGACGGACGGCGCGGCTGGACAGCCGCATGCAAGGTTACTTACCTTCGCCGTCCATGCGGATGCCGGTCACCAGTGTTTCCGCCCGGAGGTGTGCGGACGATGTGCAAAGCTGCCGAACTGTTATGGCCTGGTCCGGGCGGGGTGAAACACTGGGCAAGCTTCTGGTGAAGGTCCGG
The DNA here is from genome assembly GCF_040608235.1 of Streptomyces sp. NPDC005202. Lineage (NCBI taxonomy): Bacteria > Bacillati > Actinomycetota > Actinomycetes > Kitasatosporales > Streptomycetaceae > Streptomyces > Streptomyces sp. NPDC005202. The sequence goes on from NZ_JBEXHW010000042.1 coordinate 4,076, forward strand.
CCAGGTTGAGTGTGTTCTCTGGACGGCGGGCAGCAGCCCTTCGTGTGGCCTGATTACATCGGGCAGAAATACGCAGCAGTAACTGGTACGCCGAGCAGCAGTACCACCCGAGCACAGCAGTAACGGTCAACCCCTGCGGGAGGGACACAGTGGAGTCTGGCGCAGCGACGCGGGGCACTAAGACGCGCGCGAAAGGCGGACAGTCCCTGAACAACCAGCGCAAAACGCCCAACGGGACCACCGTGGTGGACACGGCCGCCCTCAACCGACTGCTGGCCGCTCTCGTGGCGATGCGTGACGGGAATTTCCGAAAGCGGCTCACGGTGTCCGGGGACGGCGTGATGTCGGAGATTGCGGCGGTCTTCAATGAGGTGGCCGACCGCAATCTTCATTTGACGGGCGAGCTGTCGCGGGTGCGGCGCATGGTGGGCCGTGAGGGGAAACTCACCGAGCGGCTGGAGACGGGCGCCTGCGAGGGCTCCTGGGCGGCCGCCATCGACGCCTCGAACGCGCTCGTGGACGACCTCGCGTGGCCCGTCTCCGAAGTCGGCCGGGTGCTGTCCGCGGTCGCCGAGGGCGACCTGTCGCCCCGCATGGAACTCAGGACGCCGGCGCCGGAAGGGGCCGGGCACCCGCTGCGCGGTGAGTTCCTCAAGGTCGGACGGACCGTCAACAACCTCGTCGACCAGCTGTCGACGTTCACCGACGAGGTCACGCGTGTCGCCAGTGAGGTGGGCACCGAGGGCAAGCTGGGCGGGCAGGCCCGGGTGCGTGGAATGTCCGGTTCGTGGAAGGACCTCACGGACTCGGTCAACACGATGGCGTACCGGCTGACGGCACAGGTGCGGGACATCGCGCTGGTGACCACGGCGGTCGCCAAGGGTGATCTGTCGCGGAAGGTCACCGTCCATGTCGAAGGCGAGATGCTGGAGCTGAAGAACACCGTCAACACGATGGTCGACCAGCTCTCCGCCTTCTCCTCCGAGGTGACGCGGGTCGCCCGCGAGGTGGGCACCGACGGCATCCTCGGCGGCCAGGCACACGTCCCGGGCGTCGCCGGTACGTGGAAGGAACTCACCGATTCGGTGAACCTCATGGCCGGCAACCTCACCGCCCAGGTGCGCGGCATCGCCCAGGTCACCACCGCGGTGGCCAACGGCGACCTGTCGCAGAAGGTGACCGTGCCGGCCCGGGGCGAGGTCGCGCAGCTCGCCGAGACGATCAACCAGATGACCGAGACCCTGCGGATCTTCGCGGACGAGGTCACGCGCGTGGCCAACGAGGTCGGCGCCGAGGGCCGCCTCGGCGGACAGGCGAACGTGCCCGGTGCGGCCGGCACCTGGAAGGACCTCACCGACTCCGTCAACACGGTCTTCCGCAACCTCACCACTCAGGTGCGCGACATCGCCGCCGTGACGACGGCCGTGGCCAACGGTGACCTGTCCCAGAAGGTCACCGTCGACGTCGCCGGCGAGATGCTCGAACTGAAGAACACCGTCAACGGCATGGTCGACCAGCTGTCGTCCTTCGGTGCCGAGGTCACGCGCGTGGCGCGGGAGATCGGCGTCGAGGGCGAGTTGGGCGGGCAGGCGCAGGTGCCGGGCGCGGCCGGTACGTGGAAGGACCTGACGGACTCCGTCAACACCGCGTTCCGCAACCTCACCGGACAGGTGAGGAACATCGCCCAGGTGACGACGGCCGTGGCCAACGGTGACCTGTCCCAGAAGGTCACCGTGGACGTCTCCGGCGAGATGCTCCAGCTGAAGAACACCGTGAACACGATGGTGGACCAACTGTCGTCCTTCGCCGACCAGGTGACCCGCATGGCCCGGGACGTGGGCACCGAGGGCCGCCTCGGCGGTCAGGCCCGCGTGGACGGCGTGTCCGGTACGTGGAAGGAACTCACCGACTCCGTCAACTTCATGGCGGGCAACCTCACCTCCCAGGTGCGGCAGATCGCCCAGGTGACGACGGCGGTGGCCCGCGGTGACCTCTCGCAGAAGATCGACGTCGACGCGCGCGGTGAGATCCTGGAGCTGAAGAACACCATCAACACGATGGTCGACCAGCTCTCCGCCTTCGCCGACCAGGTCACCAGGGTCGCCCGCGAGGTGGGCACGGAGGGCCGCCTGGGCGGTCAGGCCCGCGTGGACGGCGTCGCCGGTGTGTGGCGGGACCTGACCGACTCCGTGAACGGCATGGCCGGAAACCTCACCGCCCAGGTGCGCAACATCGCCCAAGTCGCCACCGCCGTGGCCCGCGGTGACCTGTCCCAGAAGATCACCGTGGACGCGCGCGGGGAGATCCTGGAGCTGAAGAACACCCTGAACACGATGGTCGACCAGCTGTCGTCGTTCGCCCAGGAGGTCACGCGCGTGGCCCGCGAGGTGGGCACCGAGGGCATCCTCGGCGGTCAGGCCGAGGTCCAGGGCGTCTCCGGCACCTGGAAGGACCTCACGCAGTCCGTGAACTTCATGGCGAACAACCTGACCATCCAGGTGCGCAACATCGCCGAGGTCACGACCGCGGTCGCCAAGGGTGACCTGTCCAAGAAGATCACCGTCGACGCCAAGGGCGAGATCCTCGAACTCGTCACCACCGTCAACACGATGGTCGACCAGCTGTCGTCCTTCGCCGAGCAGGTGACCCGGGTCGCCCGCGAGGTGGGCACCGAGGGCATCCTCGGCGGGCAGGCGCACGTGCCCGGCGTCACGGGCATCTGGAAGGACCTCAGCGACAACGTCAACCTGATGGCCAACAACCTGACCATGCAGGTGCGCAACATCTCCCAGGTCGCGGCCGCGGTCGCCAACGGCGACCTGACCCGGACGGTGACGATCGAGGCGCGCGGCGAGGTCGCGCAGCTCGCCGACACCTTCAACACCATGGTCAAGACGCTGAGTTCGTTCGCCGACCAGGTCACCAAGGTGGCCCGCGAGGTGGGCACGGACGGCATCCTCGGCGGGCAGGCGTACGTCCCGGGCGTGGCCGGTACCTGGAAGGACCTCACCGAGTCCGTGAACCAGATGGCGTCCAACCTGACCGGCCAGGTGCGCAACATCGCCATGGTCACCACCGCCATCGCCAAGGGCGACCTGACCAAGAAGATCGACATCGACGCGCGCGGCGAGATCCTGGAGCTGAAGACCACCATCAACACGATGGTCGACCAGCTGTCCTCCTTCGCCGAGGAGGTCACGCGCGTGGCCCGCGAGGTGGGCACGGAGGGACAGCTGGGCGGACAGGCACGCGTGCGGGACGTCGACGGCACCTGGCGGGACCTGACCGAGTCCGTGAACGAGATGGCCGGGAACCTGACCCGGCAGGTGCGTGCCATCGCGCGCGTGGCGACCGCGGTGACCCGCGGCGACCTGAACCTGAAGATCGACGTCGACGCCTCCGGCGAGATCCAGGAACTGCAGGACTACATCAACAAGATGATCGCCAACCTGCGCGACACCACGATCGCCAACAAGGAGCAGGACTGGCTCAAGGGCAACCTCGCCCGCATCTCGGCGCTGATGCAGGGCCGCCGCGACCTGGAGGACGTGGCCTCGCTGATCATGAGCGAGCTGACGCCGGTGGTCTCCGCGCAGCACGGCGCGTTCTTCGTGGCGATGCCGCTCCTCGACGGCAAGGACCTCAGCGCCGACAGCGAGGACCAGTACGAGCTGCGGATGCTCGGATCGTACGGCTACTCGATGGGCTCCATGCCGACGTCGTTCCGGCCGGGTGAGGCGCTCATCGGGACGGCCGCCCAGGAGAAGCGCACGATCCTCGTGGAGAACGCGCCCAGCGGCTATCTGAAGATCTCCTCCGGGCTCGGCGAGGCGCCGCCCGCGCAGGTGATCGTGCTGCCGGTGCTGTTCGAGGGGAAGGTGCTCGGCGTCATCGAGCTGGCGTCCTTCACGCCGTTCACTCAGATCCAGAAGGACTTCCTCAACCAGATCGCGGAGATGATTGCCACCAGCGTCAACACCATCTCCGTCAACACCAAGACCGAGCAGCTGCTGAAGCAGTCGCAGGAGCTGACCGAGCAACTCCGCCTGCGTTCTGAGGAGTTGGAGCAGCGGCAGAAGGCCCTCCAGGCGTCCAACGCCGAACTGGAGGAGAAGGCCGAGCTGCTGGCCCAGCAGAACCGCGACATCGAGGCGAAGAACTCCGAGATCGAGGAGGCGCGGCAGGTCCTGGAGGAACGCGCCGAACAGCTCGCGGTCTCCATGCGCTACCGCAGCGAGTTCCTGGCCAACATGTCCCACGAGCTGCGTACGCCGCTCAACTCGCTACTGATCCTGGCCAAGTTGCTCGCCGACAACGCCGAGGGCAACCTCTCCCCGAAGCAGGTGGAGTTCGCCGAGACGATCCACGGCGCCGGCTCCGACCTGCTGCAGCTGATCAACGACATCCTCGACCTGTCGAAGGTCGAGGCGGGCAAGATGGACGTCTCCCCGACGCGCATCGCGCTCGTCCAGCTCATCGACTACGTGGAGGCCACCTTCCGGCCGCTGACCGCGGAAAAGGGCCTGGATCTGTCCGTACGGGTGTCGCCGGAGCTGCCCGCCACGCTGCACACCGACGAGCAGCGGCTGCTGCAGGTGCTGCGCAACCTGCTGTCCAACGCGGTGAAGTTCACCGACTCCGGGTCGGTGGAGCTGGTCATCCGTCCCGCGCGGGGGGACGTCCCGCAGGCGATCCGGGAGCAGTTGCTGGAGACCGGTTCGCTGACCGATCCGGACGCGGAGATGATCGCGTTCTCCGTCACCGACACCGGTATCGGCATCGCGGCCAGCAAGATGCGGGTGATCTTCGAGGCGTTCAAGCAGGCCGACGGCACCACGAGCCGCAAGTACGGCGGTACGGGCCTGGGGCTGTCCATCTCGCGGGAGATCGCCCAGCTGCTCGGCGGCGAGATCCACGCGCAGAGCGAGCCGGGCCGCGGCTCGACGTTCACCCTGTACCTGCCGCTGCACCCGGGCGAACTGCCGCCGCACGGCTATCAGCAGCCCGGGTCCGCCCTGGACGACGACGAGCTGATCGCCGCCTCTGAGTCGCATCTGTCCGACCTGTCCGAGCTGTCCGCCGCGGAGATCGAGACGCCGGCCGAGGTGAAGTCGTACCAGGAGACGCAGAATGGCCCCGCCGCGCTGTTCCGGCGCCGCCGCAAGGCCCTGCCCGCCGCCGACCAGCGGCCCGCGCAGCAGGGACAGCCGGTGCCGGAGCAGTGGGCGGCCGGCGAGCAGGACGCGGCGCCGCACAGGCATCGCGACGTCCGGTTCGGCGGCGAGAAGGTGCTCATCGTCGACGACGACATCCGCAACGTCTTCGCCCTGACCAGCGTCCTGGAGCAGCACGGCCTGTCCGTGCTGTACGCGGAGAACGGCCGCGAGGGCATTGAGGTCCTCGAGCAGCACGACGACGTGGCGGTCGTGCTGATGGACATCATGATGCCTGAGATGGACGGGTATGCGACGACCACGGCGATCCGTAGGATGCCGCAGTTCGCCGGGCTCCCGATCATCGCGCTGACCGCGAAGGCGATGAAGGGCGACCGGGAGAAGGCGATCGAGTCGGGTGCCTCCGACTACGTGACGAAGCCGGTCGATCCCGACCACCTGTTGTCGGTGATGGAGCAGTGGATGCGGGAAGGGTGAACCGTAGATGTTCACCCGCTACGTTTCTGCTACGTGCACAGTGACATCGCGGTGACAGGGTGTGGCGACAGGCAGGGTGCGGCTACGATGACCGGCACAAGGACGGGCGGCGCAAGGGAGTCGTCCCCTGGGGCGGCACCCGCCGGTGCCTCCCCGGGTCCTGCGGACAGGGGTGGCCCCAAGCCGGGGCGAGGAGGGCGGGCCATGGTGCAGAAGGCCAAGATCCTCCTGGTCGATGACCGGCCGGAGAATCTGTTGGCGCTGGAGGCCATCCTCTCTGCGCTGGATCAGACGCTGGTGCGGGCATCGTCCGGGGAGGAAGCGCTCAAAGCACTGCTCACGGACGACTTCGCGGTCATTCTGCTGGACGTCCAGATGCCAGGGATGGACGGTTTCGAAACGGCCGCGCACATCAAGCGGCGGGAGAGGACCCGGGACATCCCGATCATCTTCCTCACCGCGATCAACCACGGCCCGCACCACACCTTCCGGGGCTATGCGGCGGGCGCGGTCGACTACATCTCCAAGCCGTTCGACCCGTGGGTGCTGCGCGCGAAGGTCTCCGTCTTCGTGGACTTGTACATGAAGAACTGCCAGCTGAAGGAGCAGGCGGCCCTGCTGCGGCTCCAGCTGGAGGGCGGGGGCAAGAGCGGCGTCGGCGAGGGCAAGGAGTCGGCCGGCCTGCTCGCCGAGCTGTCCGCGCGCCTCGCGGCCGTCGAGGAGCAGGCAGAGGCCCTCTCCAAGCAGCTCGACGACGAGTCCGCGGACGCGGCAGCGGTGGCCACGGCAGCGCACCTCGAGCGCAAACTGACCGGGCTACGGCGGGCGCTGGACGCGCTCGAGCCGGGGACGGGGAGCGCTTCCTCGGTTTCCTCGCAGAACTGAGCAGGGACGGCCCCTGATTGGGAGACGCGCGCCGGGGCTGGGCGGCTGACGGGCGGGCCGCGTGCCGGCGCCGCGCCGTGGCCGTCGACGACGACCAGGGCGCGGGCGCGCAGCGACGCCTTGGCCGGACTTCCCCCGCGTCCGGCGGGTCCGCGGCGGTGTGGATGCCGCGGTGTCGCTGCCCGGTGGATGTGCCGTCGAGGCGGGGGACGTGACAGATCTCGGCCACGCCTGAGGCGTGTTGGGCCTCCGCACGCGGCGCGAATCCGCGCATTGCCGTCCGCTACGCACGTGCACGTCGAGTCCGGTGTACGGGCCGATCCCCGGGGCTGCGTCCATGAGTCAGCGTCAGTTCCGTGCTCCGGTAAGGGCGACACGAAAGGGTGAAGCAGTGGGCACACGTGTCCGCTGTCGTCTCCACCGGTAATCTCACACCCATGGCCTCACGTCCCTCCGCAGCCAAGAAGCAGCCCGCGAAGAAGGCGGCCGCTCCCGCGAAGGCTCCGGCGAAGAAGGCCGCTGCGAAGAAGGCTCCGGCGAAGAAGACGCCCGCCAAGAAGGCCGCGGCCAGGACGGCCGCGCCCAAACCGGCGCCGAGCCCCACCGGAGGCATCTACCGGCTCGTGCGCGCCCTCTGGCTCGGCCTGGCGCACGCCGTCGGCGCGGTGTTCCGCGGCATAGGGCAAGGGGCCAGGAACCTGGACCCGGCGCACCGCAAGGACGGCATCGCCCTGCTGCTGCTCGCCGTTGCCCTGATCGTCGCCGCCGGCACCTGGGCCGATCTGCGCGGCCCCGTCGGCGACCTGGTCGAGATCCTGGTGACCGGCGCCTTCGGCCGCCTGGACCTGCTCGTGCCCGTCCTGCTCGCGGTCATCGCCGTGCGCTTCATCCGGCACCCCGAGCAGCCCGAGGCCAACGGCCGTATCGTCATCGGCCTGTCCGCGCTCGTCGTCGGCGTGCTCGGCCAGGTCCACATCGCCTGCGGCTCGCCCGCCCGCAGCGACGGCATGCAGGCCATAAGGGACGCTGGCGGCCTCATCGGCTGGGGCGCGGCGACCCCGCTGACGTACTCCATGGGCGAGGTCCTGGCCGTACCGCTGCTGGTGCTGCTCACGGTCTTCGGCCTGCTGGTCGTCACCGCCACCCCGGTCAACGCCATCCCGCAGCGGCTGCGGCTGCTCGGTGTGAAGCTCGGCATCCTCCCCGACCCGGAGGAGGACGAGCTCACCGACGACGAGGAGCGCTACGAGGAGCAGTGGCGCGAGGCGCTGCCCGCGCGCCCCCGCAGGCGCCAGAGCGCTCCCCAGGCGTACGACCCCGACAACGCGGAGCAGGAGGCCCTCTCCAAGCGCCGTGGCCGCCCCCGGCGTTCGGCCGTGCCGCAGCCCGACATGGAGCGGCAGATGGACGCCGTGGACGTCGCCGCGGCCGCTGCTGCCGCGCTCGACGGCGCGGTCCTGCACGGCATGCCGCCGTCGCCGATCGTCGCCGACCTCACCCAGGGTGTCAGCGTGGGCGACCGCGTGGAGACGACCCCGACCCCGGTACCGGCCGCGCGCCCCAACCAGGATGGCCCGGCCGCACGTCCCAAGGAGGACGGACCGGCGGCACGCCCCAAGCAGGAGAAGGTGACGGCGGGGGTTGCCGACCTCACCAAGAGACCGCCCGCCGAGACCCGCGACCTGCCGCCGCGCGCCGAGCAGCTCCAGCTGTCCGGCGACATCACCTACGCCCTGCCCTCGCTGGACCTGCTGGAGCGCGGCGGCCCGGGCAAGGCGCGCAGCGCCGCCAACGACGCGATCGTCGCCGCACTCACGAACGTCTTCACCGAGTTCAAGGTCGACGCCCGCGTCACCGGCTTCACGCGCGGCCCGACGGTCACCCGCTACGAGGTCGAGCTCGGCCCCGCCGTGAAGGTCGAGCGGATCACCGCGCTCACCAAGAACATCGCCTACGCCGTCGCCAGCCCGGACGTGCGGATCATCAGCCCGATCCCCGGCAAGTCCGCGGTCGGCATCGAGATCCCGAACACCGACCGGGAGATGGTCAACCTCGGTGACGTGCTGCGCCTCGCAGAGGCCGCCGAGGACGACCACCCGATGCTGGTCGCGCTCGGCAAGGACGTCGAGGGCGGCTACGTGATGGCCAACATCGCGAAGATGCCGCACATCCTCGTCGCCGGCGCCACCGGCTCCGGCAAGTCGTCCTGCATCAACTGTCTGATCACCTCGATCATGATGCGGGCGACCCCGGAGGACGTGCGCATGGTCCTCGTCGACCCCAAGCGGGTCGAGCTCACCGCGTACGAGGGCATCCCGCACCTGATCACCCCGATCATCACCAACCCCAAGCGGGCCGCCGAGGCGCTCCAGTGGGTCGTACGCGAGATGGACCTGCGCTACGACGACCTGGCCGCGTACGGCTTCCGGCACATCGACGACTTCAACGCGGCCGTGCGCAGCGGCAAGGTGAAGCCGCCCGAGGGCAGCGAGCGAGAGCTGCAGCCCTACCCCTACCTGCTGGTGATCGTCGACGAGCTCGCCGACCTCATGATGGTCGCGCCGCGCGACGTCGAGGACGCGATCGTGCGCATCACGCAGCTAGCGCGCGCCGCCGGCATCCACCTGGTGCTCGCCACACAGCGGCCGTCCGTCGACGTCGTCACCGGTCTGATCAAGGCGAACGTGCCCTCGAGGCTCGCCTTCGCCACCTCCTCGCTGGCCGACTCGCGTGTCATCCTCGACCAGCCCGGCGCGGAGAAGCTGATCGGCAAGGGCGACGGGTTGTTCCTGCCGATGGGCGCGAACAAGCCGGTGCGCATGCAGGGCGCGTTCGTGACCGAGGAGGAGGTCGCGGCGGTCGTCCAGCACTGCAAGGACCAGATGACGCCGGTCTTCCGGGACGACGTCGTCGTCGGCACCAAGCAGAAGAAGGAGATCGACGAGGACATCGGTGACGACCTCGACCTGCTGTGCCAGGCGGCCGAGCTGGTCGTCTCCACGCAGTTCGGATCGACGTCCATGCTCCAGCGCAAGCTGCGCGTCGGCTTCGCCAAGGCCGGACGGCTCATGGACCTCATGGAGTCCCGGGGCATCGTCGGTCCCAGCGAGGGGTCCAAGGCGCGTGACGTTCTTGTGAAGCCTGACGACCTGGACGGCGTGCTGGCCGTGATTCGAGGGGAGTCTGAGGGGTAGCAGGCAGACGGCTGTCCGGCGGATGTGCTTACTGCGGGCGGGTGTGTAGACCGTGATCCACCCGTTAGGGAGCTGCGGGCAACCGTTTCCCTTGGGCATACGTCAAGTTGAGCGAGAGGACCGGTGCGGGTCCCACCATGGGTTTCATACCGGTCCCACCATCGGATTGTCCGGCCATTCCGATGGCGTACAAAGTCCTACCGCCGGGTCGCTCCACCCTTTCGCACCCCCCTAGACTGAACGTCCAGCACAGGCGGCAACACGCTCGAAAGGCGCCCCCGTGTCCATCGGCAACTCCCCTGAAGACGAGCGTCCGTTCGAAGACGTTTCCGAGGAAGCCCGCCCCTCCATCGGCCGTGCCCTGCAGCAGGCGCGGATCGCCGCCGGGCTGACCGTCGACGACGTCAGCAGCGCCACTCGGGTCCGCATCGCCATCGTGCACGCCATCGAGGCCGACAACTTCGCTCCGTGCGGCGGAGACGTCTACGCCCGTGGGCACATCCGGACCCTGGCCAAGGCCGTGCACCTCGATCCGGCCCCGCTGCTGGCGCAGTACGACGCCGAGCACGGCGGGCGCCCCGCCCCGACCCCGGCCGCCCCGCTGTTCGAGGCGGAACGTATCCGCCCCGAGCGGAGCGGGCCCAACTGGACCGCGGCCATGGTCGCCGCGATCGTCGCCGTGGTCGGCTTCGTCGGCTTCACGGCGTTCAAGGGCGGGGACAACGGCAGCGGCGCCAAGACACAGGTCGCCGAGGGGTCCACGCCCACGACCAGCAAGCCGGCCTCGCCCACGCCGAAGAACAGCAAGCCCGCCGACCCCAAGCCCGTGCCGTCCGACAGCGCCATCGCGGCCGCGCCGCAGGACAAGGTGACCGTCCAGGTCAGCGCCGCGGGCGGGGGCAGCTGGATCTCGGCCAAGGACCACAACGGCCGGATGCTCTTCGACGGGCTCCTCAAGAAGGGCGAGTCCAAGACCTTCCAGGACAGCTCCAAGATCGACCTCATCCTCGGCGACGCCGGCGCGATCCAGCTCTACGTCAACGGCAAGAAGATCGAGGACCAGTTCCAGCCGGGCTCCGTGGAACGCCTCACGTACACGAAGGGCGACCCCCAGGTCGGATAACCGTCCGAGGGCGCACTTCAACACGGGGTTGGCCAAGATCGGCCAACCCCGTCGACGTGGGGTGTCAGCGGGACGAAGTAGTCTTGAGCCCATGCCTGAACGCCGTACCGTCGCACTCGTCACTCTCGGCTGCGCCCGTAACGAGGTGGACTCGGAGGAGCTCGCAGGCCGTTTGGAGGCGGACGGCTGGCAGCTCGTGGAGGACGCCGCGGAAGCGGACGTCGCCGTGGTCAACACCTGTGGCTTTGTGGAAGCCGCCAAGAAGGACTCCGTCGACGCCCTCCTGGAGGCCAACGACCTCAAGGGGCACGGCAGAACACAGGCGGTGGTGGCGGTCGGCTGCATGGCCGAGCGGTACGGCAAGGAACTCGCCGAGGCCCTCCCCGAAGCGGACGGCGTGCTCGGCTTCGACGACTACGCGAACATCTCCGACCGCCTTCAGACCATCCTGAACGGCGGCATCCACGCCGCGCACACCCCGCGCGACCGGCGCAAGCTCCTGCCGATCAGCCCGGCCGAGCGGCAGTCGGCGACCGACGTCGCCCTGCCCGGACACGGCGCCCCCGCCGACCTCCCCGAGGGCCTGGCCCCGCAGTCCGGCCCCCGCGCGCCCCTGCGCCGCCGCCTGGACGGCTCCCCGGTCGCCTCCGTCAAGCTCGCCTCCGGCTGCGACCGGCGCTGCTCCTTCTGCGCCATCCCGTCCTTCCGCGGCTCCTTCATCTCCCGCCGCCCGAGCGACGTGCTGAACGAGACGCGGTGGCTGGCCGAGCAGGGCGTCAAGGAGATCATGCTGGTCTCCGAGAACAACACCTCCTACGGCAAGGACTTGGGCGACATCCGCCTGCTGGAGTCCCTGCTGCCCGAGCTCGCCGAAGTCGACGGCATCGAGCGCGTCCGTGTCAGCTACCTCCAGCCGGCCGAGATGCGGCCCGGCCTGATCGACGTGCTGACCTCCACCCCGAAGGTCGCCCCCTACTTCGACCTGTCCTTCCAGCACTCCGCGCCCGACGTGCTGCGCGCCATGCGCCGCTTCGGCGACACCGACCGCTTCCTGGAGCTGCTCGACACCATCCGGAACAAGGCCCCCGAGGCCGGTGTGCGCTCCAACTTCATCGTCGGCTTCCCCGGCGAGACCGAGGCCGACCTGGCCGAGCTCGAGCGCTTCCTGAACGCCGCGCGGCTGGACGCCATCGGCGTCTTCGGCTACTCCGACGAGGAGGGTACGGAGGCGGCCACCTTCGCCGACAAGCTCGACGAGGACGTCGTCGCCGAGCGACTGGCACGTGTCTCCCGGCTGGCCGAGGAACTCGTCTCGCAGCGGGCCGAGGAGCGCATCGGCGAGACAATGCGCGTGCTCGTCGAGTCCGTCGACGCCGAGGAGGGCGTGTACGGCCGTGCCGCGCACCAGGCGCCGGAGACGGACGGCCAGGTGCTGCTCACGAGCGGCGAGGGCCTGAGCGTCGGTCGTATGGTCGAGGCGAAGGTGGTCGGTACGGAAGGTGTCGACCTGGTGGCCGAGCCGCTCCAGGGCTCGCTCGGGTGGCATGAGGAGGCGGGCAGATGACCGGAGTCCCGGCGTCCGCGGCGGGTGGCTCCTCCGGCACGCAGGGGGCCGCCGCGGGCAGCCTTGGGGCTTCGGGCGGGGGCGTGGGTCCTGACGCTTCGATGACGGCGGGCGGTGGGCCGACGGGCCCAGGCGCGCCGGGAGCAGGCTCCGGTCGTGCCGGTTCGGGTCCCGCGGCCGGCGGGGACTCCGGTTCCGGTGCGGTGGGCGGGGGCTCCGGTTCCGGTGCGCTGGGCGGTGACTCCGGTGGTGCGGAGGGCGGTGCCAAGCCCGCGCGCGGCGGGAAGATCGCGGCCGCCGCCGTCGACCAGGCCAGCCTGTGGAACGTCGCCAATCTGCTGACCATGCTCCGGTTGCTTCTCGTGCCGGGCTTCGTGGCCCTGATGCTGGCCGACGGCGGGTACGACCCGGCGTGGCGGTCGCTCGCCTGGGCGGCCTTCGCCATCGCCATGATCACCGACCTGTTCGACGGTCATCTGGCGCGGACCTACAACCTCGTCACCGACTTCGGGAAGATCGCCGACCCCATCGCCGACAAGGCGATCATGGGGGCGGCGTTGATCTGTCTCTCCGGTCTTGGCGATCTGCCCTGGTGGGTGACCGCCGTGATCCTCGGCCGGGAACTCGGGATCACGCTCCTGCGTTTCCTCGTCATCCGCTACGGCGTCATCCCCGCGAGCCGCGGCGGCAAGCTCAAGACGCTCACGCAGGGCGTGGCCGTCGGTATGTACGTGCTGGCGCTGACGGGATGGCTGGCCACCCTGAGGTTCTGGGTCATGGCTGTGGCGGTCGTCCTGACCGTGGTGACCGGGCTCGACTATGTGAGACAGGCCATTGTGCTGCGCAGGCGGGGAATCGCCGAGCGCAGGGCAGCGTTGGAGGAGTCGGAAGCGTGAGTTCCCCGGCCGCCGAAGTCGTGAGACTACTCACGGTGAGGGGCGAGACGGTCGCCGTCGCCGAGTCGCTGACCGGTGGCCTGGTTGCGGCGGAGATTACCTCGGTGCCGGGGGCGTCCAAGGTCTTCCGCGGTTCGGTCACCGCCTACGCCACCGAGCTCAAGCACGACCTGCTGGGTGTCGATGCCACCCTGCTGGCCGAGCGCGGAGCGGTGGATCCGCAGGTCGCGGCCCAGATGGCGGCCGGAGCGCGGAAGGCGCTGAGGGCCGACTGGGGCATCGCGACCACGGGAGTCGCCGGCCCCGACCCCCAGGACGGACAGCCCGTCGGGACGGTCTTCGTGGCCGTGGACGGGCCCTTCGCAACGGAATCCGGCGCCGCCCGTGGCGGGAAAACGGCCTCGCTGCGGTTGAACGGCGGCCGGGCGGAAATTCGTATGGAGAGTGTACGGAGCGTACTCGCACTGCTCCTCGAGCAGCTCGCGAGCGAACAGACCGGGAATGAGCGGGCACAGGATACGGAACGGAACGGGGGGTTTTGATGTTTGCAGCCCTGAGTGAACACGACATCGCTCCCCGCACGGCCGCGGCGCGAGGCGGTACGGTGGGGCGTGAAGGATGCGGCTACGCGGTCCGAGGAGGGAGCCACCGATGATTCTGCTCCGTCGCCTGCTGGGTGACGTGCTGCGTCGGCAGCGCCAGCGCCAGGGCCGTACTCTGCGCGAAGTCTCCTCGTCCGCCCGAGTCTCGCTCGGCTATCTCTCCGAGGTGGAGCGGGGGCAGAAGGAGGCTTCCTCCGAGCTGCTCGCCGCCATCTGCGACGCGCTGGACGTACGGATGTCCGAGCTCATGCGGGAAGTGAGCGACGAGCTCGCCCTCGCCGAGCTGGCCCAGTCTGCTGCGGCCACCGAGCCCGTGCCCACGCCGGTTCGTCCGATGCTGGGCTCCGTGTCGGTGACCGGCGTGCCACCGGAACGGGTGACCATCAAGGCGCCCGCCGAAGCGGTGGACGTGGTCGCCGCGTGACCTCTCACGTGCATGAGTGCGTGAGCTGACCTCTACGTCTCGAGGCCCCGGCCGGGGTTTCTCCGGGAAGACCGGAGAGGTACGGCCGGGGTTTTGACGTTGTACGGGGGGTGACCGGTGTCTTTTGCGCGCCCGTTTGCCGGTATGCGGTGGTGCGGTCATGGTGGAGGACGGGCTGCGTTCGGGTGACCGGCGCTGAGAAGTGAAGGTGCTGCCTCCGTGTGCCTCGATGCGCCCTCCTGTGCCTGAGGGCGGTGTTCTAGCGTCGGGCTGGAGGTGGGTGCGATGGCGGGGCCGATAGTGCGCTGGGGGGCCGTTCTGGGGCTCGGAGCGGTGTGGTGGTGGGCCGTGCTGCGGCTGGCGCTGACGGACGACGCCGGGCTGCTGGAGGGGGCGGTCGCGGCCGGGGGATGGGGGCTGAGTCTGCTGCCGGTGCACTGTGTGCCGAAGGCGAAGGCGGAGGCGGAGGCGGAGGCGGAGGCGACCGGGGCCGCGGGGACGAGACGCCGGTGGTGGGCCTGGGGTGTGGCCCGCGCCCCGGAAGCTCTGCCGTCCGCCGACAGGGCCATCGGGACGCCGCCGCCCGAGGACACCGGCGGATCGTCCTTCGTCGGCACGGGGGGATCGCCGTCCCTCGGCACCGGGGGGTCGACGCCCCTGGGCACCGGGGGAGCGACGTTTGCCGACTCCGGGGGATCGTCCTTCGCCGACTCCGGGGGATGGCCGTTCGGCCACACCGGAGGTCCAACGTCCGTCGACGGCGAAGGCTGGCCGTTCGGCGCTACCAAGGCATCGCCACCCCGCCGTTCGGGCGGAGGATCTGACCCGTCGTGAAGGACGACGCGTCGGACGCGAGGTGCAGCACGGCGTGGGCGACGTCCCCCGGCTCGCCGACCCGGCCCAGCGGTGGCATCCGCGCCATCAGCGCCTGGGTGTGCGCCTGGGCCTCGGCGTCGTGGCGGTCGGTCATGGGCGTGCGGATCCAGCCCGGCGCGACCGCGTTGACGCGGATCCCGCGCCGGCCCGTCTCGGTCGCCAGCGTCTTCGTCAGCTGGACCACGGCCGCCTTCGGCGCGCCATAGCAGAGCAGCCCAGGGCCGCCGGTGTCGACGGCGCCCGAGGCCATGGTGACGATGCTGCCCCTGGTGTTGTCGGCGAGCATCCGCCGGGCCGCCTCCTGGCAGGCGTACAGCACGCCCTTGAAGTTGACGTTCAGCACCCGGTCGAGGTCCTCGTCCCGGGTCTCCAGGACCGGGCTGCAGTGCATGATCCCGGCGATCGCCGCCATCACGTCCAGGCGCGCACAGGATTCGACGGCCTGTCTGAGCTGTGCCCGGTCGGTGACGTCCAGGATGTGGATGACAGCGGTGCCGCCGTGGTCCTTGATGAGGGCCGCCGTCTCGTGCAGGCCCTGCGTGTCGAGGTCGGCGCAGTGCACCGTCGCGCCCGCCTCGGCCAGCAGGACGGCCGAAGCCCGGCCGATGCCTCCGGCGGCGCCGGTGACGAAAGCGGTGCGTCCGGTGAGGTCGTACGCCTTGACGGGCATGCTGGGACGGTACGAGCGTCTCTGACGGGTCGTCAATTGGTCGGACGGGGGTGGGTCTGCTGGGTTCGCCGGGTTCGGGGGGAGCCCGGCGCCGGGGCGGGGCCCGTCTGGCAGCGCGGGCACCAGTACGTGGGGCGCTCCCGGGAGCCGTCGCCCTGGTCGGCCACGCGGACGGACGTGTGGCAGCGCAGGCAGGGGCGGGGCGCGCGGCCGTACACGAACAGGTCCTGGCCCCGGCGGCCGGTGGTGCTGCGGACCAGGCGGTCCCGGTTGGCCTCCAGCAGCTTCTTGGCGAGGGCGGGCAGCTTCGCGGCGCGGTCGGCGGGGAGGGCACCGACGGGGAGCCACGGGGTGGCGCCGAGCAGGAAGCAGAGCTCGCTCTTGTAGATGTTGCCGATGCCGGCGAGGTTGCGCTGGTCGAGCAGGGCCTCGCCGAGGGGGCGGGCGGGGTCGGCGAGGAGGTTGGCCAGGGCCCGGTCGGGGTCCCAGTCCGGACCCAGCAGGTCGGGGCCGAGGTGGCCGACGGCGCGGTCTTCGTCGGTGGTGCGCAGGAGCTCCAGCACCTGGAGGCGGTAGCCGACGGCTGTGCGGTCGGCGGTGCCGAGGATCGCCCGGATCTGGTGCGCCGGGCCGCCCCTCCAGCGTTCGCCGTTCCCGTACACCTTCCAGGCACCCTCCATCCGCAGGTGCGAGTGCAGTGTCAGGCCGCCCTCGACGCGGGTGAGCAGGTGTTTGCCACGCGGGGTGACGTCCAGGACCCTACGGTCGGTCAGGTCCACCGTGGCGTACCTGGGCACCCGGAAGTCACTGCGGACGAGCACCTTGCCGGCGAGGGCGTCGTGCAGCCGCCTCGCGGTCTGCCAGACCGTGTCACCTTCGGGCATGGGTCCAGGGTGACACGGTGGGGTGGGGCCGTGCGTACCCCGGACGGTGACCCTGTGCGTCCGTGCGTGCCCGCGGAGGCGGCGTGCGGAGGCCTGCCCTCTTCACGCCCGCAGGCGCAGGCCGCGCGGGGTCGCGACGAAGCCTGCTCCTTCCAGGAGGGTGCCGATGGGGGACGTCAGCGCCGAGGCGCCGTTGATGCGCTCCACCGTGACCGTGCCGAGGGAGCCCGCGCGGGCGGCCGCGGCGAGGGCCTCTGCCGCCGCTCGGAGGCGCGGGTCGTCGGTGGCCGTCCCGTCCGGGTCGGCGGGCCAGGCCAGCAGCGTCTTGCCGCCGCGCTCCATGTACAGCGTCAGCTCGCCGTCGACGATCACCACCAGGGAGCCCGCCTTGCGCCCCGGCTTGTGCCCCGCGCCGGTCGGCGGCTCCGGCCAGGGCAGGGCGGCGCCGTAGGCGTTCGCGGGGTCGGCAGCGGCGAGGACGACTGCTCGGGAGTCGGCGGTCGAGGACGTGCGGGTGCGGCGATCGCCGAATCCGTAGCCGGCGCCGTAGGGGCCGCCGCCCCGGGGGCCGCCCGCGCCCGGTGAGGCGAAGTCGCGCGGGGAGACGTAGTCGCCGGGGGAGGCCGGGGTGTCCGTACCGTCCCAGGGGACGGAGGCGTCGTCCCAGGAGACGACCTGGTGGGCGCGGTCGCGGGACGGGTCGCGGCCGTCGGGTGCTCCGAAACCGTCCGCGGACCCGGAGCCGTCGAAGGTGCCGGATGACTCCAAGCCGCGGGAGTCGGAGCCGCCGGGAGACACGAAGTCGCCGCCTGCGGAGCCGTCGGGGATGCCGAAAGCCTCCGCGGTGCCGAAAGCGTCCCGGGCTCCGTTCCCCCCGTCCCGGCCCGGCAGGCCGTCGCCCCGCTCGCGGGCGTTGGCCACTGCTCGCAGGCGGTCGACCGCGCCGTCCATGGCGAACTGGGCGGCGCCGAGCCCCTCCACGACGTAGCCCCGGCGGGCCTGGCCGCTCTCCTCGAAGGCGGACAGGATGCGGTACACGGCCGAGAAGCCGCCCTCGACCCCCTCCGCCGACACCGCACCCCGGGTCACCACGCCGTGCCGGTCGAGGAGCGTGCGGGCCAGAGCATGGGCGCGCACGGTGAGGTCGGGATCGCGTCCGGGCAGCAGGGACCAGCGGCCGGCGACGGTCGGCGGGCCGCTGCGGGACACCGGGCGGGCGGCGGCCGTCAGCGAGCCGTAGCGCCCGCGGGGGACCGCGCGCTTGGCGCGGTGGGCCGTGGAACCGGCGGTGCGGCCCGAGCCCAGCAGGGAGCGCATCGGGGCGAGCGTGTCGTTGGTGAGCCGTCCGGACCAGGCCAGGTCCCAGATGGCGTCGGCGAGTTGGGGATCGGTGACGTCGGGGTGGGTGGTGGCGCGTACCTGGTCGGCGATCTGGCGGAAGAACAGGCCGTAGCCGCCGGAGAGGGCGTCGAGGACGGACTGGTGGAGCGCTGTCAGCTCCAGCGGGTGCGGCGGCGGCGGGAGCAGCGGGGCCGCGTCCGCCAGGTACAGGGAGACCCAGCCGTCCTTTCCGGGCAGCGCGCCCGCACCCGCCCACACCACCTCACCGGCAGCGGTGAGTTCGTCGAGCATCGACGGGGTGTAGTTGACCACGCGGGATGGCAGGACCAGCTTCTCCAGCGCGGAGGCGGGCACGGACGCGCCCTGCAACTGCTCGACGGCGCGCATCAGTCCGTCGATGCCGCGCAGGCTGTGGCCCTTGCCGATGTGCTGCCACTGAGGGAGGAACTGCGCCAGCGCGGCCGGCGGCACCGGCTCCAGCTCGTGCCGCAGCGCAGCCAGGGAACGGCGGCGCAGTCGGCGCAGCACCGCCGCGTCGCACCACTCCTGGCCGATGCCCGCCGGATGGAACTCCCCTTGGACCACACGGCCGTTCGCGGCGAGCCGCTGCAACGCGCCCTCCGTGACCGCCACGCCCAGGCCGAAGCGGGCCGCGGCCGTGGCCGACGTGAACGGGCCGTGGGTGCGGGCGTAGCGCGCCAGCAGGTCGCCCAGCGGGTCCTTCACCGGTTCGGTGAACGCCTCCGGCACGCCCACCGGCAGTGCCGTGCCGAGCGCGTCGCGCAGACGGCCCGCGTCCTCGATCGCGGCCCAGTGCTCGGCCCCGGCGATCCGGACCCGAATGGCCCGGCGGGCGGCGGCCAGCTCCTGCGCCCATTCCGGCTCGGCGCCCCGCTCGGCCAGCTCGGCGTCCGTGAGCGGGCCGAGCAGGCGCAGCACGTCCGCGACGCCTTCGGCGTCCTTGATGCGGCGGTCCTCGGTCAGCCACTGGAGCTCCCGCTCCAGCTCGACCAGCACCTCGGCGTCCAGCAGTTCGCGCAGCTCCGCCTGGCCCAGCAGCTCGGCCAGCAGCCGCGAGTCCAGGGACAGCGCGGCGGCGCGGCGCTCGGCGAGCGGCGAGTCGCCCTCGTACAGGAACTGGGCCACGTACCCGAAGAGCAGGGAGCGGGCGAAGGGGGACGGCTCCGGCGTGGTGACCTCGACCAGGCGCACCTTGCGGGACTCGATGTCCCCCATCAGCTCGACGAGACCGGGCACGTCGAAGACGTCCTGGAGGCATTCGCGGACCGCCTCCAGGATGATCGGGAACGATCCGAACTCGCTGGCCACCTGAAGCAGTTGGGCCGCGCGCTGGCGCTGTTGCCACAGCGGGGTGCGCTTGCCGGGGTTGCGGCGCGGCAGCAGCAGGGCGCGGGCGGCGCACTCGCGGAAACGGGAGGCGAACAGGGCCGAGCCGCCGACCTGGTCGGTGACGATCTGATCGATCTCGCCCTTGTCGAAGGCGACGTCCGCTGCGCCGACGGGCGCCTGGTCGGCGTCGTACTCCCTGCCCGCCTTCATGGGCTCCTGGTCCAGCAGGTCCAGGCCCATCAGGTCGGCGTCGGGCAGGCGCAGCACGATGCCGTCGTCGGCATGCATGACCTGCGCGTCCATGCCGTAGCGCTCGGACAGGCGGGCGCCGAGCGCCAGCGCCCACGGGGCGTGCACCTGGGCGCCGAAGGGGGAGTGCACGACGACCCGCCAGTCGCCCAGCTCGTCGCGGAAACGCTCCACGACGATCGTGCGGTCGTCCGGGACGTGACCGCAGGCCTCGCGCTGCTCGTCCAGGTACGACAGGACGTTGTCCGCGGCCCACGCGTCGAGGCCGGCGGCCAGCAGGCGCAGGCGGGCGTCCTCCTTGGACAGTGAGCCGACCTCGCGCAGGAACGCGCCCACCGCGCGGCCCAGCTCCAGCGGGCGGCCCAGCTGGTCGCCCTTCCAGAAGGGCAGTCGGCCCGGTACGCCCGGCGCGGGGGAGACCAGGACACGGTCGCGCGTGATGTCCTCGATGCGCCACGAGCTCGTGCCGAGCGTGAAGACGTCGCCGACGCGGGACTCGTAGACCATCTCCTCGTCCAGCTCGCCGACCCGGCCGCCGCCCTTCTTCGGGTCGGCACCGGCGAGGAAGACCCCGAAGAGACCGCGGTCGGGGATCGTGCCCCCAGAGGTGACGGCGAGGCGCTGCGCGCCGGGACGGCCGGTGACGGTGCCGGTCACGCGGTCCCACACCACGCGCGGGCGCAGCTCCGCGAACGCGTCGGACGGGTACCGGCCCGCGAGCATGTCGAGCACGGCCGTGAACGCCGACTCCGGCAGCGAGGCGAACGGCGCGGCCCGGCGAACCATGGCGAGCAGGTCGTCGACCTGCCAGGTGTCCATCGCCGTCATCGCGACGAGCTGCTGGGCGAGCACGTCCAGCGGGTTGGTGGGCACCTTCAGGGCCTCGATGGCACCGGAGCGCATCCGCTCGGTGACCACGGCGGCCTGGACGAGGTCGCCGCGGTACTTCGGGAAGACCACGCCGGTGGAGACCGCGCCGACCTGGTGTCCCGCGCGGCCGACGCGCTGGAGGCCGGAGGCGACGGAGGGCGGGGACTCGACCTGCACCACCAGGTCCACCGCGCCCATGTCGATGCCCAGCTCCAGGCTGGAGGTCGCCACCACGGCGGGCAGACGGCCCGCCTTCAGGTCCTCCTCGACCAGGGCGCGCTGCTCCTTGGAGACCGAGCCGTGGTGGGCGCGGGCGATGACCGGGGGTGCGCCGTGAGCTGCGCCGGAGCCGCCCATGAGTTCGGCGGGTGAGTGGTGTTCGTCCAGGCTCTCGCCGGTCGTCCGCTCGTACGCGATCTCGTTGAGCCGGTTGCACAGGCGCTCCGCGAGGCGGCGGGAGTTGGCGAAGACGATCGTCGAGCGGTGGGCCTGGACCAGGTCGGTGATCCGCTCCTCGACGTGCGGCCAGATCGACGGCCGCTCCGCGCCGTCGTTGCCGTCGGCGACCGGGGAGCCGCCCAGTTCGCCCAGGTCCTCGACCGGGACGACGACCGAAAGGTCGAACTCCTTGCCGGACTCGGGCTGGACGATCTCCACCTTGCGGCGGGGCGACAGGTAGCGGGCGACCTCGTCGACCGGGCGGACGGTCGCGGACAGGCCGATGCGGCGGGCCGGCTTCGGCAGCAGCTCGTCCAGCCGCTCCAGGGAGAGCGCGAGGTGCGCGCCGCGCTTGGTGCCGGCGACCGCGTGCACCTCGTCCAGGATCACCGTCTCGACGCCGGTCAGCGCGTCGCGCGCGGCCGACGTGAGCATCAGGAACAGCGACTCGGGGGTGGTGATCAGGATGTCCGGCGGGCGGGTGGACAGGGCGCGGCGCTCGGCGGCCGGCGTGTCGCCGGAGCGGATGCCGACCTTGACCTCCGGCTCGGGCAGGCCCAGGCGGACGGATTCCTGGCGGATGCCGGTGAGGGGGCTGCGGAGGTTGCGCTCGACGTCGACGGCGAGGGCCTTGAGCGGGGAGACGTACAGGACGCGGCAGCGCTTCTTCGGGTCGGCCGGGGGTGGGGTCGAGGCGAGCTGGTCGAGGGCGGCGAGGAAGGCGGCCAGGGTCTTGCCGGAGCCGGTCGGGGCGACCACCAGCACGTCCGAGCCCTTTTTGATGGCCTGCCACGCGCCCGCCTGGGCGGCGGTGGGCGCGGAGAAGGCCCCCGTGAACCAGCCGCGGGTCGCGGGGGAGAAGCCGTCGAGGGCTCGGTGTGCGGAGCTGACCATGCGTCCATCCTGCACCCGGGCACTGACAATGTGCGCTGACCTGGACGTTTGCCTCCGGTGCTGGCCGCCGGTGCGCCTCCGGGTCCGTGGTGGGCCGGGGCTGGGCGCGCGCCGAGCCCGCCGTCGGACGGACGTACTTGGATCTTGTCGTGGCCAACCTCCGTTCCCGGTGCGTCGGCGGCTGCGGCTTTCATCCAGGTGCGCCATCCAGGCATCCGCTCTTCGCGGTGGGGCGGTCCGGCTCTCGGCGGAAGGGCTTCTTCGGTGTGGCGGAAAATGGAGGTATGGCAGCGTCTGGTGAGGAGAGGGCTCGGCACTGGCAGTACGCGGAACTGCCCGGTGTCGATCTGTTGCGGGCCCGGTACGTACGGAAGGCGTTCGTGCGGCATACGCACGAGCAGTTCGTGATCGCTGCCATCGCCGACGGGGTCGAGGTGTTTCACCACCGGGGGGCCGATCAGTACGCGGGAGCGGGGGCCCTTGCGCTGGTCAATCCGGACACTCCGCACACGGGGCGGGCCGGGGTGCCCGAGGGGTGGCGCTACGGGGCGGTGTATCCGTCGCCGGAGCTGGTGGCCGAGATCGCGGGCGAGACCACGTCGATCCGCGGGACGCCGGGGTTCGTCAGCCCGGTGCTCGACGATCCGTACGCCGTCGGGCTGGTGCATCAGGTGCTGCGGGCCGCGGACGAGGGGAACGCGCTGGCCGCCGACACGCTGCTGCGGGTCGCGGTGACCCGGCTGCTGCGGTTGAACGGCGGGCCGCTGCCGCAGCGGGAGGTGCGGACGGCGGGGGCACGGACCGCCGCACGCGCGCGTGCGGTCCTGGAGGAGCGGATGGCCGAGCCGCCGACCCTGGAGAAGCTGGCGGCCGAGCTCGGGACCAGCCCGTTCGCGTTGCTGCGGGCCTTCCGGGAGACCTACGGGATGCCGCCGCACGCCTGGCTGACCGACGTCCGTGTCCGGCAGGCCAAGCGGCTGCTGGATGCGGGCGCCGCGCCGGCGGAGGCCGCCGTCGCGGTGGGCTTCACCGACCAGCCGCACCTCAACCGTCACTTCTCCCGGATCGTCGGGGTGCCTCCCGGGGCGTACCGGCGCGAGCGCAAGAACGTACAAGACGGACGGTCGCGGCTGCACCTACCGTCGAAGGCGTGGCAGAACAGACAGCTCTCGCAGACATAGGCGCCGACGACCGAGGAAAGCCGGACGCCGCCGTCGTACGGGACGCCCTCGGAGTCGGGGTCGCCGTAGGACTGTCCGGGTTCGCCTTCGGGGTGACCTCGGCCGGCAGCGGACTCACTCTGTTGCAGACGTGCGCGCTCAGCCTGCTGGTGTTCACCGGCGCGTCCCAGTTCGCGCTCGTGGGGGCGCTGGCGGCCGGGGGCAATCCGCTCACGGCGGCCGCGGGCGCGTTCTTCCTGGGCGTCCGCAACGCCTTCTACGGGCTGCGCCTGTCGCAGGTGCTCGCCCTCCCGCGCGGGATACGGCCGCTCGCCGCCCAGTGGGTCATCGACGAGACCACCGCAGTGACGCTCGCGCAGCCCACGCGGCGCAGTGCGCGGATCGGGTTCACCGTCACAGGCCTCAGCCTGTACGTGCTGTGGAACCTCACCACGCTGCTCGGCGCGCTGGGCGCCAAGGCCCTCGGGGACACCGACGCGTGGGGCCTCGACGCGGCCGGGCCCGCCGTGTTCCTGGCGCTGCTCGCGCCCATGCTGAAGACCGCCACCGAGCGGGCCGTCGCCGGTCTCGCCGTGCTGCTGGGGCTCGGTCTGCTGCCCGTGCTGCCGGCCGGCGTGCCGGTCCTGATGGCCGCGCTCGCGGCGCCGACCGTGCTCTGTCTGGAGGGCCGTCGCAAGGGCGGCGCACGTGACGACGTACGAGAGGAAGATCGTTGAACACCTGGATCGCGATCGCCGCGACCGTCCTCGGCTGCTACGCCGTCAAGCTCGCCGGACTGCTGGTCCCGGCGGGTGCCCTCGAGCGGCCGCTCGTGAAGCGGCTCGCCGCGCTGCTGCCCGTCGCCCTCCTCGCCGCCCTCACCGCCCAGCAGACCTTCGCCGACGGGCGCGCACTCGTGCTGGACGCGCGGGCGGCGGGGCTCGCGGCGGCCGCCGTGGCGCTGGTGCTGCGGGCGCCGTTCCTGCTTGTCGTCGCGGCGGCCGTGGTGGTGACGGCCGGGGTGCGGGCCATCGGCGGGTGAGGGCGACGCGACGGGCAGCCGAGGGTCCCCAACGCCCGTGTGCGGCTCGTGCGCCCTTGCCTCAGCCGATGGCGCGGCGGTACGCCCTGAGGGTGCGCAGGGCGTCGATCGTCACCAGGGGGCGCGCCTCCAGGGCGGTGCCGGGAGCCCATTGGCGCCACCGGATCGGCCAGCCGCCATCCTCCTGCTGCTCGTCCGCCAGGTGGTCCAGGGAGCGTGCCATCTCGTCGTCCGTGAACCACGCGCGCGCGAGGGAGTCGGGTGTCCTGGCGTAGTCGTGCGGGAAGTGGTGCTTCCCCGGAGCGTAGCCGGGCGCGACCGGACAGGCCTCGAGGTGCTCGGGGTCCAGGGCCGCGAGGCGCTGGTCGCGGACCAGGCGGCCGAGCCGGTCGGCGGCCGCCTCCGCGCGCGGGCGGTCGGGTGCCGAGTCCAGGAAGGTGACAGCGGCCTCGATCTCGTACGGGTGGGACTTCTCCAGGGACTCGATCCGCTGCCAGCAGAAGTCGGTCGCCCGGAACAGCCAGGCGTGCCACACCTCGTTGCGGTGCAGCAGGCCCACCGCGGGCCCGGTGGCGAGGAGTTCGCCGGGCGGGTCGTCCACGACCGGAATGAAGGGGGCCGCCGGATAGCCGCGCTGGCTGGGGTGGATGGCCGGCAGGGCGCCGTCCGGAGTGGAGACGGCGGTCAGATAGCGGCACACGCGCTCCACCCGCTGTCCGCCGCAGCGCCCGATGAGGTCCAGGACGCGCAGCGCGTGCCCGGTGTGCAGCGGCTGGCTGACGGGGCCGCGCAGATCGGGCTGCAGCGCGTGGCCGTACCCGCCGTCGTCGTTGCGATAGGCGTCCAGCGCGGTCTCCACCGGGTCGGGGCTGCCGTTCAGGAAGAGGTACGCGAACAGCCGCTGCTCCAGCACGCGTGCGGTGAGCCAGACGAAGTGCTCGGCGCGGAAGAGCGGGGAGGGCGCCGGGGGCGTCGGGGGGAGTGGGGAAGCTCCGGTTTCGGCCATGTGTCAGACCGTAGGACGGAAAGCGGTCTCGGCAAGCGGTCCCGGCTCGGGCCCACCCCCAGGGGCGGGATACTGGGGTCATGCGGTTGACGGTCTTCTGGCAGCGGATGGCGGAGCACTTCGGTGCGGGGTACGCCGACACCTTCGCGCGCGACCACGTGATGTCGGAGCTCGGCGAGCGCACGGTGCACGAGGCGCTGGCGGCGGGCTGGGAGGCCAAGGACGTGTGGCGCGTGGTCTGCCATGTCATGAACGTTCCGCAGGAGCAGCGCTGACCTGTCACGAAGATCGCCGGGGCGTGTCGGATTGTCGGTGGCGTGGGCGAGACTTGCACCGTGGCACCCACTGACGAGTCCGGGCAGACGGCCCAGCACGCATCCCCGTTCGGTACGACGCCGCTCGCCCGGCCCCCGGCCGAGGGTGCCGCCGGGCCGGGCGCCCGCATGCCGCGGTGGCTGCCGCGCGCCATGGTGCTGGCGCTCGGGCTCATCGCCGCGTTCCAGCTGGGCAGCTGGGCCTTCCACCAGCTGACCGGCCTGCTGATCAACATCCTCATCGCGTTCTTCCTGGCCCTGGCCATCGAGCCCGCGGTGAGCCGGATGGCCGCCCGCGGCATGCGCCGGGGGCTCGCCACCTTCCTGGTCTTCCTTTGCCTGGCGATCTCGGTGGCGGGCTTCGTCACGCTGCTCGGCTCGATGCTCGCCGGGCAGATCATCAAGATGGTCGAGGGCTTCCCGGGCTACCTCGACTCCGTCATCAACTGGGTCAACACGACGTTCCACACCGAGCTCAGACGCGTGGACGTCCAGGAGGGCCTGCTCCACTCCGACTGGCTGCGCAAGTACGCGCAGAACAGCGCCGCGGGCGTGCTGGACGTGTCCGCCCAGGTGCTAGGCGGCCTGTTCCAGCTGCTGACGATCGCGCTGTTCTCGTTCTACTTCGCCGCCGACGGGCCGCGGCTGCGCCGCACCATATGCTCCGTACTGCCGCCCGCCCGGCAGGCCGAGGTGCTGCGCGCGTGGGAGATAGCCGTCGACAAGACCGGCGGCTATCTGTACTCGCGCGGCCTGATGGCGCTCATCTCGGGGATCGCCCACTACATCCTGCTGCAGGCCCTGGGCGTGCCGTACGCGCCGGTGCTCGGCGTCTGGGTGGGCCTGGTCTCGCAGTTCATCCCCACCATCGGCACGTATCTCGCGGGCGCCCTGCCGATGCTGATCGCGTTCACGGTCGACCCGTGGTACGCGCTGTGGGTGCTGGTCTTCGTCGTGATCTACCAGCAGTTCGAGAACTACATGCTGCAGCCCAAGCTGACCTCGAAGACCGTCGACATCCACCCCGCGGTCGCCTTCGGGTCGGTCGTCGCGGGTACCGCGCTCCTCGGCGCCGTCGGCGCACTGATCGCCATCCCCGCGGTTGCCACGCTGCAGGCCTTCCTGGGGGCGTACGTGAAGCGGTACGCCGTCACGGACGACCCCCGCGTCCACGGCCACCGCGGCCGGGGCTCGGGCCCGGGCCTGCTCACGCGCGCGCGACGACTGGGGGCGCGGCGGCCGGGGGTGGCGGAGGCCGAGGCGGGGGACACGCGGGCCACGGCGGAATCCGAGGACGACTCCTCCGGGGAGCGGCCGAGTCAGTAGGTGAGGACCGCCCAGAGGCCGGCGCCGACGACGGCGGCCGCGTAAGCGCCGACCGCGGCGGTGACGATCCGCTGCCGGACCTGCTCGCTCCAGGACGTGCGGGACAGCAGCCGGGCCAGCGCGGGCAGGACCAGCACGGCGTGCAGACTCACCCCGTGGAGCGGTTTCAGCGGGGCCGTCGAGTGGTACGCCGCCTGCTGGTGACCGGTCCGGGTGAGCACCACACCGCGCGCGATCATCGCGGCGCCCGACGCCAGGGCGACGAGCAGGATCGCGAACCCGGAGCGCACCGCGAGCGGCATCCCGGCGGGACCCGTCGGCCGGTGCCGGAAGGAGGCGACCGCGAACACCGTCAGGAGCGCCACGAGGACACCGCCGCCCACCGCGAGCGTCATCGACACCGCCGTGTCGAAGGGCGTCTGCATGTTGAGATGCGAGGGCACCCGGCGCCACGCCTGGAGGGTGATGCCGCCGACCTCGACGACGCAGTCGGCGGCGAACACGACGAGCAGTGTTGCGCGCAGGCGCTCCCCGACGCGCAGATACGACGTGACCCAGGTGACCGCGATCAGGGTCGCCCCGAAGGACAGCCCGAACGTGACGGGCTTGCGCCACGACACGGGCCCGTCCCACGGACCGCCGTCGACGGCGAACACCCCGAGGTGCGCGAGGCCGGAGAGGACCAGCAGGAGCCCGGTCGCGTGGCACAGCCGTTCGGCGAGGCGCATCCCGGTGACCTGGGGCGGCCGGGCCTGCGGGGAGGGCGGCGCTGCCTCGCGGACGTTATGGGTGGTCCTCTGCGTCTGCATGGAACAAGGCTCCCGAGCGCGCCCCGGGCCGTCGTCGTCCGGCCGAAGACACCCGGCGTACACCGACGGGAGTAGCGGCGGAACGGCAGGGGCGGGGGAGCGGGCGCCTGCTCGTGCCGTGCCGCGTGGTGCGCTTGACACGAAAATCGAACATCTCTTCTTATGAAGACTCCGGCAAGGCTCGACGGAGGGAATTTCGCCCCGTTTTGAGGGGAAAGGTGCCCGAGTTATCCACAGGCCGGACGTGCGTCGGGGCGCATTGTCAGTGGCAGGCATTAGCGTCTTTGACGTGAAGCGATCGACTCAAGCAAACCGGGTGGAACCCATGGCAGGAACCGACCGCGAGAAGGCGCTCGACGCCGCGCTCGCACAGATTGAACGGCAATTCGGCAAGGGCGCGATCATGCGCATGGGCGAGCGGTCGAAGGAGCCCATCGAGGTCATCCCGACCGGGTCGACCGCGCTCGACGTGGCCCTCGGCGTAGGTGGCCTGCCGCGCGGCCGTGTCGTGGAGGTGTACGGCCCGGAGTCCTCCGGCAAGACCACGCTGACCCTGCACGCCGTGGCGAACGCGCAGAAGGCGGGCGGCACGGTCGCCTTCGTGGACGCGGAACACGCCCTCGACCCCGAGTACGCGAAGAAGCTCGGCGTCGACATCGACCAGCTGATCCTCTCCCAGCCGGACAACGGCGAGCAGGCGCTGGAGATCGTCGACATGCTGGTCCGCTCCGGCGCCCTCGACCTCATCGTCATCGACTCCGTCGCCGCGCTCGTCCCGCGGGCGGAGATCGAGGGCGAGATGGGCGACAGCCACGTGGGTCTGCAGGCCCGGCTGATGAGCCAGGCCCTCCGCAAGATCACCGGTGCGCTCAACCAGTCCAAGACCACCGCGATCTTCATCAACCAGCTGCGCGAGAAGGTCGGCGTGATGTTCGGCTCCCCGGAGACCACGACCGGTGGCCGCGCGCTGAAGTTCTACGCCTCGGTGCGCCTCGACATCCGCCGTATCGAGACCCTGAAGGACGGCACGGAGGCGGTCGGCAACCGCACCCGCGTCAAGGTCGTCAAGAACAAGGTCGCGCCGCCCTTCAAGCAGGCCGAGTTCGACATCCTCTACGGCCAGGGCATCAGCCGCGAGGGCGGCCTGATCGACATGGGCGTGGAGCACGGCTTCGTCCGCAAGGCCGGCGCCTGGTACACGTACGAGGGCGACCAGCTCGGCCAGGGCAAGGAGAACGCGCGCAACTTCCTGAAGGACAACCCCGACCTGGCCAACGAGATCGAGAAGAAGATCAAGGAGAAGCTGGGCGTCGGCGTGCGGCGGGAGGAGCCGACCGTCGAGCCGGGCGCGGACGCGGCGGTCTCCACCGCCACGGACGACCCCGCGAAAACGGTGCCCGCCCCGGCGGCCGCCAAGGCCACCAAGCCCAAGGCCGCCGTAGCCAAGAGCTGACCCGTGACACGACGAACCGACTGGGCCGAGTACGAGTACGCCGTCTTCGGTGCCCCACGGGGGAGGGGCACCGGGGACAACACGGGCTCCGCCGCGTACGGTGACGGCGAGTACGGGGGCGACGGGTCGTACCGGCCGGGCGGTGACGAGGACGCTTTCGCGGCGGACGGTCCGTCCGGTGCGTACGGCGACGAGCCGGGCGGTGACCGGCATCGTGGCGGCGGAGGGCCGCGTGGCACGGGCGGCTCACGTGCGGGTGGCTCACGCCGAGGCGGCTCGCGTGACGGCGAGTCGCAGGGTGGTCGCGGGCGTCGTCGGCGTGGCTTCGGCGAGGCGCCCGCTGAGGACGGAGGCGCCTCCTGCTTGTCGAGGGCCGAGCAGGGGGAGCCTCCAGGGGACCCGGTGGAGCGGGCGCGCGCGATCTGTCTGCGCCTGCTCACCGGGACCCCGCGCACCCGCAAGCAGCTCGCGGATGCCCTGCGCAAGCGGGACATCCCGGACGAAGCGGCGGAGGAGGTGCTGTCGCGGTTCGAGGAGGTTGGCCTGATCGATGACGGCGCGTTCGCGGACGCCTGGGTGGAGTCCCGGCACCACGGGCGGGGGCTGGCCCGGCGTGCCCTGGCCCAGGAGCTGCGGACCAAGGGCGTGGACCCGGCGCTGATCGACGAGGCCGTCGCCCAGCTCGACGCCGAGCAGGAGGAGGCCACGGCGCGCGAGCTCGTCGCCCGCAAGCTGCGCTCCACCCGCGGCCTCGACCGCGACAAACGTCTGCGCCGCCTCGCCGGCATGCTCGCCCGCAAGGGCTACTCCGAGGGCATGGCCCTCCGGGTGGTCCGACAGGCACTGGAGGAGGAGGGCGAGGACACGGAGTTCCCCGGGGACGAGGGGTTCTGAGACCCGGCACGGTACTGGGCCGAACCGAACCGCTGAATCAGTCCGGAACGGCACCGGGGTGAACCGAACCGCTGAATCAGTCCGGAACGGCACCGGGGTGAACCGAACCGCTGAATCAGTCCGGAACGGCACCGGGGTGAACCGAACCGCTGAATCA
>NZ_JBEXHW010000042.1:34245-49068 GCF_040608235.1 Streptomyces sp. NPDC005202
CAGTCCGGAACGGCACCGGGGTGAACCGAACCGTAGAATCAGTCCGGAACGGCACCGGGGTGAACCGAGCCGCTGAATCAGTCCGGCAGGCCTCAGCTCCCGTCGGCGCCGTCGTCAGTCAGACGTCGGCGTTCCCGCTGGCGTTGGCCGTACGCGGCGTTACGGACGGCCGCCTGGTCCTCGAGGCCGGAGCCGAAGGCCCCGCCGACCAGGGCGACCGAGGCGCCGAACCAGACCAGTTGCAAGCCGTCGGCCGTCGTCGTGCCGTGTCCGACGACCTTGCCGCCGGCGGAGCCCCGAGACGCGTGGGCCGGACGCCCTACGGCGTCACCGGCAACCCCGCAGCCTTCCACGCCTGGAACCCGCCGACCAGGTCGGTCGCCCGGTGCAGGCCCAGCTGGTGCAGGGACGCGGCCGCCAGACTCGACGCGTAGCCCTCGTTGCAGATCACGACGACGCGCAGATCGTGGCTGGTGGCCTCGGGGCTGCGGTGGCTGCCCTGGGGATCCAGCCGCCACTCCAGTTCGTTGCGTTCGATGACGAGGGCGCCCGGGATCAGTCCGTCCTTGTCGCGCAGCGCGGCGTAACGGATGTCCACCAGGAGGGCCTCGCCGGCCTCAGCGGCGGCGTATGCCTCACGCGGCTCGATCCGTTCGTAGCCCCGGCGCGCCCGTTCCAGCAGCTCGTCGATCCCGACCGGTGACCGTCCCGCGCTCACTGCCAGTCCTCCGGGCGTTCGGCCTGCTCCAGGCGCAGCACCTGGCCGGTACGGCTGTAGCGACGGATCTGCGGCAGCGGCGGGTAGTAGGCGTGCACGGAGATCGCGTGCCGGTCGGTGGACTCGTTGAGCACCTCGTGGACGTGGTGGCGGCCGAAGGCGCGACCCTGGCCGGCCGGGAGCCGCCGCTCGCGGTCCACGCCGTCGGTGAGCTCGAGGGTCTTCCAGCCGTCGGTGGGCAGGCGGGCGGCGAGCGAGTTCTCCTTCAGTTCGCCGGAGGCGGTGAGGAAGGCGCCGACCGACTCGGCGTGGTCGTGCCAGCCGGTGCCGGTGCCGGGCGGCCAGCCGATCAGCCAGGCTTCGCTGCCGCCGGGGCCCTCCAGGCGCACCCAGGTGCGGCCCTCCGGGTCGAGCGGGAGGGAGGCGATCAGTTCGGCGTCGGCGGCCGTGCGCCGGACGAAGTCGAGGAGCTCCGCCTGCGTCGGCGCCTGGGCGGCGCGTGCGGACACACCTGGGGAAGACAGAGCGGGGGAAGACACAGCGGCGGAAGAAACGGAAGGGGAGACAGACACGTACACCGTCCTGAAGAACGTTCGCGGAGGGCGCGCGGCAGCAGGGAGCGGCGCGCGGGGGAAGAGGGATGCGAGTTCAGCAGGACGGACGACACGCGCAGCCCGCATAGCGGACGAGGTCCATGTGGACCCTCCGCCACAGGCGTACATAGGTGTCGGTCACGATCCGGAGTACACCATGGGCGTGCGAAACGGTCAACTCACCGTCACTATGTGGACCGCACAGTGACGGCGAGTACAAGGTTCTCAGCGCGCGCCCGCCCCCGCCCGGGCCTCGGACTGCACGGCGCCGCCCAGCGTCGCCTCCGCCGCCGTGTACAGGTCGGCCGGGCGCACCCCGCTCAGTGCGGTGACCAGGTGTCCGTCGGGCCGCACGAGGAGCACGGTGTGGGCGGCCGCGCCCGGGTAGCTCTCGGCGACCAGCAGCTCGGCGGGGTGCGGCAGCGCGGTCACGGCGGCCGCCAGCCGGGGCATGATCCCGGCGGTCACCCAGTGCTTGCGCTCCCATACGACCGTGCCCGGCGCGACCAGCACCACCAGCAGCGCCCCGCGGCCCAGCCGGTCCCGCAGCGGTACGAAGGAGCCGTCCTCCGCGGTGACCAGCACGTCGGCGACCGGGGCGCCGACCGGCGTGTCGACGGGGACCTCCGCCTCGATGTGCGGGGGCGCGAGCGGCGAGTCGGCGTATGCGCCGGGCGCACCCACCGGTCCGCGCCCCAGATGACCGTCCATGAGCAGCGCGTGGTGCCCCCGGGCCGTCCCCGGGACGTACGACCGCAGCCCGCCACCCCCGCGCAGCAGCGGCAGCACCTGGTCTGCGGCGCGCAGCCGGGCGGCGACGATCGCGCGCCGCTCGGCCTGGTAGCTGTCGAGCAGTGCCTCGTGCGGACCGTGGTGCCAGGCCAGCGCCAGCTTCCAGGCGAGGTTGTCGGCGTCCCTGAGGCCCTCGTCCAGCCCCTGGGTGCCGAACGCGCCCAGCAGGTGCGCCGCGTCCCCGGCGAGGAAGACCCGGTCGGCGCGCCAGCGGCGGGCCAGCCGGTGGTGGACCGTGTGGACTCCGGTGTCCAGGAGTTCGTACGACGGGGCGGACTCGCCGGTCCAGCCCGTGAGGGTCTCCCGGATGCGGGCCACCAGCAACTCGGGGGTGACCAGGTCCTTGCCGGGCGGGAGCAGCCAGTCCAGCCGCCACACTCCGTCGGGGAGCGGACGGGCGGTGATCTCCCCGGCCGAGGGGCCGGTCGTCCGCCACGGCGGCGTCCGGTGGAGGAAGGCTTCGTCGGTCCAGGGGAGTTCCGTGCGCAGCGCGGCGACGGCGTACCGTTCGACGGCCGTACGGCCGGGGAAGCGGATGTCCTGGAGCTTGCGCACGGTCGAGCGCGGGCCGTCGCAGCCGATGAGGTAACTGCCGCGCCACCACGTGCCCTTGGGGCCGCGGGTGTGGGCCGTGACGCCCGAGGCCTCCTGCTCGATGGAGTCGAGGCGGCTGTCCACGGCCAGCTCGACCAGCGGCTCGTGGGCGATGGCGGCGCGCAGGGCGCCGGTCAGGACGTGCTGGGCGATGTGCAGCGGGGCGGGATCGGCGTCGAAGACGACCTCGCGCATCACCTGTTTGCGCCGCATCGACCGCCAGCCGGCCCAGCGCAGTCCAGCCTCGCCGAGCGGCACACCGGCCAGCCTCTCCACGAGGGCGGCCGTGTCCTCACGCAGGACGACCGTGCGCGCGGCGCGCGGCGCGTCCCTGCCCGGTCCCTCGTCGAGGACGACGGACGGCACCTCCTGACGCGCCAGCGCCAGGGCGAGCGTGAGCCCGACGGGCCCCGCTCCGACGATAATCACCGGATCCACGGCGCGGCGCCCCCTGCCCGCGGCGGTGTCCTGAGGGTTGCATGTGAACAGGAAGTTGGAGCAGGGTGCACGATCACAAAACGTATGCAACAGACTGCGCGCCAGCCGGTCAAGCGGGACTCACGGCCGGTGCCCTTCGCACGGGGCGCCGCGAACCGCTCAGCGGCTCGTGAGCACGGCTGACGGTTCTTCACGGTCATGGGGCGTCAAGGGTTCACGGTCATGGGGCGTCAAGGGTTCACGGTCACGGGGCGTCAAGGGTTCACGGTCATGGGGCGTCAAGGGTTCACGGTCACGGGGCGGCAAGGGACGGAGGCAGTGGCGATCATGCCACTGCCTCCGTGTCGCTCACCGCAAGCTACTGATCATCAGACCGTCCCGCCGGCGCCGGTCCCGAAGGTAGCGCCGACATCGGCGGCGTTGAGCTCCTCGATCTCCTCGGCGCCGATGACCGCGCCCGTGCTCCGCTTGCTGCGGCGCAGCCTGCGCTCCAGCCAGCTCGCGAAGCTCGTCAGGGCGAAGTTCAGCACGATGTAGATGACCGCCACCACGATGAAGCTGGGGATGACGTTGGCGTAGTTGGCCGCGAGCGTGCTGCGCGAGTTGAGCAGCTCGGGGAACTGGAGGATCACACCGCCCAGCGCGGTGTCCTTCACGATGACCACGAGCTGGCTGACGATGGCCGGCAGCATGGCCGTGACGGCCTGCGGGAGCAGGATGCTGGTCATCGTCTGGCCCTTGCGCAGGCCGATGGCGTAGGCCGCCTCCGTCTGCCCCCTGGGGAGGGACAGGATGCCGGCCCGTACGATCTCGGCGAGGACCGAGGCGTTGTAGAGCACCAGGCCGGTGACGACCGCGTAGAGGGGCCGGACGTCAGTGGTGACGTCCGTGGAGCGGACGTAGAACTCGTTGGCGAACAGCATCAGCAGCAGCACCGGGATCGCCCGGAAGAACTCCACCACCACGCCGGCCGGGATCCGTACCCAGCGGTGGTCGGACATGCGTGCGATGCCGAAGACTGCGCCCAGCGGGAGGGCGATGACCATGGCGAGCGCTGCGGCCTTGAGGGTGTTGCCGAGGCCCGGCAGCAGGTAGGTCGTCCAGGCCTGGGCCGTGGTGAACGGGTCCCACAGAGCCCCCTTCAGCTGGCCCTTGTCGTCCATCGTCTGCCAGACCCACCACAGCAGGAGGGTGAGGAGGGCGAAGAAGACGACCGAGAGGACGACGTTGCGCCGCTTGGCGCGGGGGCCGGGGGCGTCGTAGAGAAGGGAGGTCATCGCTTCACCGCCAGTCGCTTGCCGAGCCAGCCGAGGAGCAGGCCGGTGGGCAGGGTCAGGACCACGAACCCGAAGGCGAAGACCGCGCCGATGGCCAGCGTCTGGGCCTCGTTCTCGATCATCGTCTTCATCAGGCTGGCGGCCTCGGCCACGCCGATGGCGGCCGCCACGGTGGTGTTCTTGGTCAGGGCGATCAGGACGTTGGCGAGCGGCGCGATGACCGAGCGGAAGGCCTGCGGCAGCACGATGAGCCGCAGGGTCTGGCTGAAGCTCAGCCCGATCGCGCGGGCCGCCTCCGCCTGGCCGAGGGGCACGGTGTTGATGCCGGAGCGGATCGCCTCACAGACGAAGGCCGCGGTGTAGGCGATCAGACCGAGTACCGCCAGCCGGAACCCCTGGAGCTTGAAGTCGTCGGATGCGCCCATCGTCACGCCGAAGATGTCGGCGAGGCCGAGCGAGGAGAAGACGATGATGACCGTCAGGGGGATGTTCCGGACGATGTTGACGTAGGCGGTGCCGAACCCGCGCATGAGCGGGACCGGGCTGACCCGCATCGCGGCCAGCAGGGTGCCCCAGACCAGGGAGCCGACGGCGGAGAAGACGGCGAGTTTCACCGTCATCCAGAACGCCCCGAGGACGTCGTAGCCTTGAAGAAAGTCGAACACGATCTCCCGCGCTTCCGGGTGTGTGGCGTACGTGGAGGGCGTGGCGCGCCGCCGCCGGGGAAGCGGTGGGCGGCGACGCGCCTGCGGAACCCTGCGTTACCTGCCGGATTCCTGCGTCAGCGGAATGCCGCGTTACCTGACGATCTGGCCGATCTTCGGGGCGGGCTCGTTCTTGTAGCCGGCCGGGCCGAAGTTCTTGTCGACCGCCTTCTGCCAGGAGCCGTCGCTGACCATCTTCTCCAGCGCGGCGTTGATCTTGTTCACGGTCGCGGTGTCGCCCTTCTTGACACCGATGCCGTAGTTCTCGTTGCTGAGCTTCAGACCGGCGAGCTTGAACTGGCCCTTGTACTTGTCCTGCGCGGCGAAGCCCGCGAGGATCGAGTCGTCGGTGGTCACCGCGTCCACGGCGCCGCTCTGCAGGCCGGCGATGCACTCCGAGTAGCCGCTGTACTCGCGCAGGTTGGCCTTCGGGGCGATCGTCTTCTGGACGTTCTGCGCCGAGGTGGAGCCGGTCACGGAACACAGCTTCTTGCCGTTGAGGTCCGTGCCCTTGGAGATGTCGGAATCCTTCTTGACCAGCAGGTCCTGGTGGGCCAGCAGGTAGGGGCCGGCGAAGTCGACCTTCTGCTTGCGCTCGTCGGTGATCGAGTACGTGGCCGCGATGAACTTCACGTCGCTGCGGGCGAGCGCGTTCTCACGGTCGGCGCTCTTGGTCTCGACCCATTCGATCTGGTCGGGCTTGTAGCCGAGCTGCTTGGCGACGTAGGTCGCCACGTCCACGTCGAAACCGGAGAAGGAACCGTCGGGCTGCTTCAGGCCGAGACCGGGCTGGTCGAACTTGATGCCGATCTTGATCTTGCCGCCGCCGGACGAGCCGCCGTCGTTCTTGTCGTTCGAGCCGCACGCCGTCGCCGTGACGGTGAGGGCGAGCACGACGGCCGAGGCGGCGGTGATCTTGCGGAGCTTCATGGTGAACGTCCTTCGAGTGGTGAGGAGTTGAGGGCCGTCGGAGACGGCGCAGAGGTCGTCACGGGAGCGGTGACGCAGGTCGTCAGCGGCGGCGTTGCCGCTCAGTGGTGGAGGATCTTCGACAGGAAGTCCTTGGCCCGGTCGCTGCGCGGGTTGCTGAAGAACTGGTCGGGCGCAGCCTGTTCGACGATGCGGCCGTCGGCCATGAAGACCACGCGATTTGCAGCCGATCGGGCGAAACCCATCTCGTGGGTGACGACGATCATCGTCATGCCGTCCCGGGCGAGCTGCTGCATGACCTCCAGCACCTCGTTGATCATCTCCGGGTCCAGGGCGGAGGTCGGCTCGTCGAAGAGCATGACCTTCGGGTCCATGGCCAGTGCCCGCGCGATGGCGACGCGCTGCTGCTGGCCGCCGGAGAGCTGTGCGGGGTACTTGTCGGCCTGCGCGCTCACGCC
The DNA here is from genome assembly GCF_040608235.1 of Streptomyces sp. NPDC005202. Taxonomy (NCBI): domain Bacteria; kingdom Bacillati; phylum Actinomycetota; class Actinomycetes; order Kitasatosporales; family Streptomycetaceae; genus Streptomyces; species Streptomyces sp. NPDC005202. Next base: position 40,750 of record NZ_JBEXHW010000042.1, read on the forward strand.
GACTCGGTCGAGCAGGGCCCGGGCCCGCTCCTCGGCCTTCTTCTTGTCCATCCTGCGGACCTTGACCTGGCCCAGAGTGACGTTCTCGAGCACGGTCTTGTGCGCGAAGAGGTTGAACGACTGGAAGACCATGCCGACGTCGGCCCGCAGCCGGGCCAGTTCCTTGCCTTCCTGGGGCAGCGGCTTTCCGTCGATCGTGATGGTGCCGGAGTCGATGGTCTCCAGCCGGTTGATGGTGCGGCACAGGGTGGACTTACCGGACCCGGAGGGCCCGATGACCACGACGACCTCGCCGCGGGCGATCGTCAGATCGATGTCCTGGAGCACGTGCAACGCGCCGAAGTGCTTGTTGACGCTCTTCAGGACGACCAGATCGCCGGTCGAGGCCACGTCTTTCTTGGCCACCGATACTTCGGTCATCGCTTTCAGGCTCCGTCCTCCTCGGTTTCGGAGGACAGTAATAACGCCGTGCGACCTGCGTCATTACATCTGAGGGAGATCTGAGCATCACAATCCGATAGCAATCGGACACGTGTCGTAGCAAAGGGCCACCGAGCCGCGTACCGGCTGGGTAACGGAAGCGGTGCGCAGCCGGAACCCTCTTGACGCCGTCCTCGTCCATCGGCGTGACTGCCATGGTGCACGCGCGCGTGCGTTACCTACACAGTGAGATCGTACGACCGATGAACCGGAGGGGGCCGGGATGAGACTGCTCCTCGTCGAGGACGACAACCACGTCGCTGCTGCTCTGTCCGCGGTCCTGGCCCGGCACGGTTTCGACGTCACGCACGCCCGCAGTGGCGAGGAGGCCCTCCAGGCGCTCGTCCCGGAGGGCGCCGGCTTCGGGGTGGTCCTGCTCGACCTGGGCCTGCCCGACCAGGACGGCTACGAGGTCTGCGGCAAGATCCGCAAGCGCACCAGCACCCCGGTGATCATGGTCACCGCCCGCTCCGACGTCCGCTCCCGCATCCACGGCCTCAACCTCGGCGCCGACGACTACGTCGTGAAGCCGTACGACACCGGGGAGCTGCTCGCCCGCATCCACGCCGTCAGCCGGCGCACCGCGCACGAGGACGCCGCTGGGGGCGGCGAGACCGCGCTGCGCCTGGGCCCCGTGCACATCGAACTGCCCACCCGGCAGGTCAGCGTGGACGGTGCAATCGTGCAGCTGACCCGCAAGGAGTTCGACCTCCTCGCGCTGCTCGCCCAGCGCCCCGGGGTGGTCTTCCGCCGGGAGCAGATCATCAGCGAGGTGTGGCGTACCAGCTGGGAGGGCACGGGACGCACCCTGGAGGTGCACGTCGCGTCCCTGCGCTCCAAGCTACGCATGCCGGCGCTGATCGAAACCGTACGCGGCGTCGGGTACCGGCTCGTCGTTCCGGCTGCGTAGCGGGGCTGGGTGCGCACACGTCTCCTGCCGCTGCTCATCGTTCTGATGGCGGGCGTGCTGCTCGCGCTCGGCTTCCCGCTCGCCGTCAGCGTGGCCGCGGCCCAGCAGCAGAAGGTGGTCGTCGACCGGATCGACGACACGGCGCGCTTCGCCGCCCTGGCCCAGTTCGTCACCGACCCGCCGACCGGATCCCGCCAGACGGTCCGGGACGAGCGCCGCGAGACCCTCAGCCGCGAACTCGCCAGCTACTACGAGGTCTACGGCATCCGGGCCGGCGTCTTCTACCGCACCGGCACCCCGATGGCCAACGCACCGACGGACTGGTTCCTCCCCGGCACGGGCGAGGTCCGCGACGCGTTCGAGGAGGCCCTGCTCAGCCGGCGCAGCCACGACCCGGAGCAGGTCTGGCCCTGGCAGGGGCACCGGCTCGTCGTCGCCTCACCCGTCATCCGGGACGGTGACGTCGTCGCGGTCGTCGTCACCGACTCGCCGACCGGGCAGATGCGATCGCGCACGCTGCACGGTTGGCTGCTCATCGGCGCGGGCGAGATCGCCGCGATGCTGCTCGCTGTCGGCGCGGCCCTGCGGCTGACCGGCTGGGTGCTCAGGCCCGTCCGCGTCCTCGACGCCACCACGCACGACATCGCCACCGGGCGCCTGAAGTCCCGGGTGGCGGTGGCCAGCGGGCCGCCGGAACTCCGCAGGCTCGCCCGGTCGTTCAACGAGATGGCGGACAACGTCGAGGACGTGCTGGAGCAGCAGCGCGCCTTCGTCGCCGACGCCTCGCACCAGCTGCGCAACCCGCTGTCGGCGTTGCTGCTGCGCATCGAGCTGCTCGCCCTGGAGCTGCCCGAGGACAACGAGGAGATCGCCTCCGTCCGCACCGAGGGCAAACGCCTCGCGCAGGTCCTGGACGACCTGCTCGACCTGGCGCTCGCCGAGCACGCGGAGGCGGACCTGCGGCTCACCGACATCGGCGCGCTGGCCGCGGAGCGGGTGGCGGCCTGGACGCCGACCGCCGAGGCAAAGGGGGTACGGCTGGTGGGCGACTGCCCGGCCACCACGGCGTGGGCCGACCCCGTGGCGCTGTCGTCCGCGCTGGACGCGGTGATCGACAACGCGGTGAAGTTCACGCCGAAGGACGAGCGCGTCGAGGTGTCGGTCTCCTCCAACGGCGACACGTCGACAATCGTGGTCGCCGACCACGGCCCCGGCCTCACCGACGAGGAACTCGCCCGCATCGGCGACCGCTTCTGGCGCAGCGGCCGCCACCAGAACATCAAGGGCTCCGGCCTCGGCCTGTCCATCTCGCGGGCGCTGCTCGCGGCGGGCGGCGGCTCGATCTCCTACGACCACCATGAGCCGCACGGCCTGAAGGTGACGGTGACGGTGCCGAGGTCGGGGCCGGAGGCGTCGTAAGGCCTGTTACGGCGTGACCGGGCGTGTTGGTGGTCTCGCGGGTGCTTGTGCGTGACCGGCGCGTCGGTTCTCGCGCGGCGTTACGGCATGACCGAACGCGTCGGCGGTCCGGGCCGTTACGGCTTGACCGAGCGGTAGTAGCGCCGCGCGCCCTCGTGCAGGACCAGCGGGTCGGTGTAGATCGCGGTGCGCACGTCGACCAGCTGGGCCGAGTGGACGTGGGCGCCGATGCCGTCGCGGCTCTTGATCACGGTGCGGGTCACCCACTCGGTGAGCCGGGGGTCCGTGTCCTGGCGCGTCATCAGCAGGTTGGACACGGCGATGGTCGGCACGGCCGAGCCGTTCTGGATGGTGGGGTAGGCCGACTCCGGCATGTCGGTGGCGCGGTAGTAGCGCGTGGCGTCGCCCTCCGCGTGCAGCTTGGCCACGAGGTCGGCCTCGATGGGCACGAACCGGAAAGTGAACTTGGCGGCGAGCTGCTTGAGACCGTCCGTCGGCAGTCCACCCGACCAGAAGAACGCGTCGATCGCGCCCTGCTGCAGCCGGTCCGGGCCGGTGTCGATGCCGTCCCCCATCGACCGGATGTCCTTCTTCGGGTCGATCCCGGCCGCCTTGAGTACCCGCTCGGCGATCAGCCGTACGCCCGACTGCGGCGGCCCTATGGCCACCCGCTTGCCCCGCAGGTCCGCGACGGAGCCGATGCGCGAGTCGCGCGGGACGACGAGCTGCATGTAGTCGTCGTAGAGGCGGGCCACACCGCGCAGCCGTGTGGCGCCCGGCCCGTGGTTCAGCTCGTACGTCTCCACCGCGTCGGCCGCGGCGATCGTGAAGTCGGCCCGGCCGGTCGCCACGCGCGCGACGTTCTCCTGCGAGCCGTCGCTGGTCAGCAGCCGCACCTTCAGTCCCGGCATGTCCTTGTCGAACTCGGTGCGCAGCAGCGTGCCGTACTGCTGGTAGACCCCGTGCGGGGTCCCGGTGCTGAAGGTGATCGTCCCGCTCGGCGGCTCGTCGCCCAGGGGCAGCAGCCACCAGACCAGCAGCCCGAGGGCGACGACGCCGACGGCCGCGCCCTGCAGGGCCCGGCGCCTGCGGATACGGAGGAACACCTTGGACATGCGCGCGATCCTGCCAGCCCGTGCGCGGTGCTGACCAGGGCCGGGTTCACAGGGCGACCGGCCGGCCGCACGGCCGTGACCGCCGGGCGGGCACAAGGGCTGTCGGAGGCGGCCGTTACAGTCACCGCATGAGCTGCGCCCCGCCTCGCCCGCCGATCTCGTCCGTCAGTTCCACCGCGCCTTCGGGCTCGACGTCCGCAGCACGCCGACGGAGGTGGCGCCGGAACTCGCCGCGCATCGTGGGGAGCTGCTCGCCGAGGAGGCCGCGGAGGTGGCCGAGGTCTCGGTCGGCGGCCCGCTCGACCGGCTGGCGCACGAGCTGGCGGACGTCGTCTACGTGGCGTACGGCACGGCCCTGGTGCACGGGATCGACCTCGACGAGGTGATCGCCGAGATCCACCGCTCCCACATGACCAAGCTCGGCCCCGACGGTCAGGTCGCCCGCCGCGCCGACGGCAAGGTGCTGAAGGGCGAGCACTACGAGACGCCCGACGTGGCGGCCGTGCTGCGCCGCCAGGGGTGGGCCCCCGGCGGCGCGTGACGCGGAGTGCTACGGCATCATCCTGCTCTTCTCCTACGGCGGCGCCTGACGCGGGATCCCACGGCGTCGTCCCGCTTTTCTCCTACGTCCTACGGCGTCGCCCCGCTTCTCCTACGTCCTACGGCGTCGTCCCGCCGCCCGCCAGCTTCCACTCGCGGTGCAGCGAGCCCAGCGGGATGCTCCGCTCGAAGACCGGCGTACCGAAGATCGACAGCTGGAGGCGGAGGGTTCCGCTCAGATCGACGCCGCCGTAGACGCCCCAGGAGGCGTCGGCCTTCGTCCCGGTGTCGGACGAGGAGGTGACCGTGCCGGAGGCCTCACCGCGCAGGTACGGCGCCAGGTCGGCGCCGACGCCCACGGTGCCGTACAGGCCGACCGTGGCCTCCGCGCCGAGCGCCGCCTTCACGCCGCCCGCGGTGGTCACCGAGGTGCGCACCGGGGTGCTCGTCATGTCCGCGGAGCTGACCGGGGTCCAGCCCTGTGCGGGGCCGAACGTGCCGCCCGCCTTGAAGTCGCCCTTGAGGCTCTGCTCCACGTCGACGGTGACCTTGCCGTCGCCGCTGATCTGGACGTAGCAGGTCAGGTCGAGGTTGACCACGACGGGGACGGGGCCGACCTGGAGCACGGGGTCGGCGTGCAGCTTGGCGAACGGGATCCGCAACGGCGCCGTGGAGGCGGCGGCGCGGCCCTTGAGGGCCCAGCCCGAGGTCCAGTCGCCGGAGACGCCGAGATAGGCGGAGCCGGGCGCGGTGTCGGTGCCCTGGCCGCCGTACTTGAAGTCGACCTGCGGGGCGACCTGGACGTAGCCGGAGACGGACGCGGCGGCCGACACCGGCGCGCCCTGGGCCGTGGGCACGGTGGCGTCGACGTCGAGCCGCAGGCTGCCCAGCGGCACGGTGGCGCCCTTCGGGCCTACGTGCACGTCCCCCGACTTGGCCCACGAGACCTTGACGTCGGGCAGCAGTTTGTCGACGTCGAAGGAGGCGGGGTCGACCGGGACCGTGCCGCGGGCCGTCTCGTCGCCGAGCACGGAGTTGAGGGCGGCGGGTTCGGTCTGCACCTCGGTGCCCTTGTCGGTCTCGCCGATCACCTTTGTGACCTTGGCCAGGAGGCCGTGCGGTGCGCCGGGGGCCGGGGCGCTGGCGATGACGTCGCCGACAGCGGCGCCCCGCGACTTGCCGGTGGCGTGGGGAGTGGGCGACGGACTCGCCGTGCCGCCCGAGGAGATGACGGCGCGCCGGGTCCTGCTGTCGTACGAACTGACGGTGAGCGAGGTCTTGTGGGCCCGCTTGCCCGAGCCGTCCGGGCTCGCGGTGGCGGTCGGGGTGGTGGCGGGGGCGGCCGCGACGGCGAGCGTGCGGTCGGCGGCGGCGGTCGAGTCGTCGGGGTGCTGCCGGGTCTCCTCGCTCTGGGCGGCCGCGGGTCGGTCGTCCGACCGCGGGGGAGAGGAGCAGCCGGCGGCGAGGAGGAGGGCGGTCACGGCGAAGGCGGGCATCAGGGCACGCGTGTGCCTCGTGCGTCTGCGCAAGGTCGGTCCTGAAAGGTGGGGGGTGGCAAGGGAAACCGGCACGAGAAACACCGGCCCCGGGGGCCGCTGGAATACCGGTGAGTAACCAGGCATGAGCATGCCACGGCCAGCGACCGGAGCTCCACATTCCGGCCACATCCCGAAGTGACCTGAACCACGGCGCTTTTCGGCCGCCGGAGGGGGCGATTCCGTGGCGCGATCGACAGGCCGGCAGGGGGCCGCCGGTGAACTTCGGGCGTCGCCGCCGCGTGGCGTGCCGGTCTGCAGGGTGTTCCCGTCCGGATCACGGAGATGGAGATCCGGAGGTGAACGACCCGCTCCTCGACCCCGGCGCGGGCAGCGCGGGCAATGCGTGCGGTCGCCCGTCGGGGGCCGCCGAAGGCGCCCGTCGACGCGGAGGGGAGCGACCTCGGCCGTGGAGGCCGAGCCGGGATCTCCCGGACACGACGCGGAAGGCGTGGCGGCCGCGGCACACCGCAACGGTCCGCACAGCGCGGCCGATCGGCGCAGCCCCGTCCGGGCCGGGGCCGGGATCGGTCAGGGGGAGTGCAACAGGGTCAGGGGGAGTGCAACACGGTCAGGGGAGGACAACAGTCCTACGTCAGCGCCGAGTCGGCAGGCCGCCGGGACGACGACCGCGCACACCGTACGGCCAGCACCAGCGCGAGCGCGCACAGGGTGACGGTGTCCTTGAACGCCCTGCGCGTCGACGCGTCCAGATGGGGAAACGCGAACTCCGGCACCTGCGGAATGAGCGCCCCCCAGAACCACGGCGAGCGGGTCACCGAGCCCGCCTCCAGCGCGCCGGCGAGCAGCAGGGGCACGACGACGACCAGGTAGTGCTCGTAGGACGGCCGGGAGACCAGGTAGGACGCCAGCATGAGCATCGCGGCCGTGTCCGCGAGCCGCGCAGGACCGGGATCCGCGCGCCGCCAGCGCAGCCAGGCGCACGTCACGCCGGCCGCCGCCGCGGCCACGGCCACCAGCTCCGCCAGGGCGGGCGGCACCCCGAGGCGCGGCAGCACCGCCGGCAAAGAGCAGTCGAACGGCCGCATCAGGGCGTCCCCGCCCTTGAGCAGGAAGGGCAGCGTGCGGGTGAAGAACCCGCCGGGATTCGGCATCATCAGGGCCGCGCCCAGCGACAGGGCCGTGGGCAGCGACAGCATCCAGGCCAGGGCTCGCCACTGCCGGGCCAGCACGAACAGGACTACGACCGGCAGCAGCAGCGGCTTCACCGCCACGGAGACCCCCAGGACCACCCCGGCGGCACCCCAGCGCCCGCGATCCGCCAGAAGGAGCGCCCACGGCAGGGCGAGGGCGCTGACCGCGGTCCAGTTCCCGAGCTCCACCAGGTGGCCGAACGGCGCCCACAACAGCACCAGCCCCAGCAGACCCAGCACCGCGAACCGACTGCGCGCCGGCACCCGGAACAGGCGCACGGCACACCACCAGCCGGCACCGAGCACCGCCACGCACACCACCGGCGCGGCGACGCGCAGCACGAGCGGCGGCAGCACTGCCTGCGCGGCGGCGAACAGGACGGCGCTCGGCAGGTACAGGAAGCGCCGGTCCGCGTAAGGGGCGCCCCCGTGCAGCCAGACCTGCCCGGCGTGGACGACGAACCCGTTGTCCATGCCCCCCTGTGTGAACTTGACGGCCACGTGCGCGGCCCGGGCGAGCAGGACGCCGGCGAGGAACGCGACCGGGACCGGCCCGGCGGGACCCATGAGCCACGCGCGCAGTGCCGTGGTCGGGGGCACTTGAGGGGCGGTCGTCCGGAGGGCGCCACGAAGCTGCATCACACGTACCTGTCCGGGAGGGGTTGCTGTGAGCGGAACGACGCTGTTGGAAGGGTGCGGGCCCATTACGGGTCGCTTGTCATTTTGGGTCACTTGTCCCAATATCGGAGTCAACAACCGGTCGTGTCGCGATCAAGCAGCCGTAAAGCCTTTCCACCGACCGCGCCCCGGCCCCTTCCGCGGCCTACTTCCGCATCACGCGGGCGACCCGTTTTTCGTTGACCCGCAGGCCCGCCTCGCGGAGTTCGGCGGTGACCCGTGGTGAGCCGTAGGCTCCGCCCCGAGTGCCGGTGAACGACGCGGATCTTCTCCGCCGGCAGCCGGTCGCCCGTCTCGCGGGCCGTGCGGGCGTCGGCGCCGGTCCGCCACTTGTAGTAGCTGGACCGGTTCAAGCCCAGGACCAGGCACAGCCGCTTCACGCCGAAGGCGTCCCGGTGGTCGGCGACGAACTGGAAGCGGCTCAGGAGCCGTAAGGAAACTACTGCCGATTTCAGTCCAACTTCGGTGCGCGACATGGTAATTGGGCT
>NZ_JBEXHW010000043.1:0-47599 GCF_040608235.1 Streptomyces sp. NPDC005202
GGAGGGGGTGCGCTCGCGGGTGAAGCGGCTGGCCGCCCGGGGCTGGGCCACAGAGGTACGGCCGAACGTGTTCACCGCGGTCACGGGGACGGCGCCGGCCGCCGTGGGATGAAGGCGCCCGGGCGGCGCCCGGCCAGGCGGCTGCTCATGAGCATGGTCATGGACCACAGCACCATGGCCTCGTGCATGGCGGGCAGGGTCTCGTAGTCGCCCCGGATCAGGCGGAACCCGTACACCACTTCCCAGGACGCAACCACAGACCCACCCACAGCGGTTCACTGACTTCCCGGGCTTGGCATAAAGCCTGATCGGACGAGGAGAGGAAGGACGTGGTTCCGTACCGCTGGAGCGAGCATTGGTGCGTGCTCGTCGCTGCGGTTGATCCATCGCAGGTCAGCCAGTTCGGCGGCCGGCCGAGGGACCTGGTCGATCTCGGCCCTGAAAACCGTCATATGCATCGGCACGCCTTCGATCGCGGCGACATCCTCGACGTCGCCCAACAGGGTGAGACTGGTGGGAGTCACACCGAGCTCTTCATCAAGTTCACGGATGAGTGTCTCCTCGGCGCTCTCCCCCGCCTCGGGTTTGCCACCAGGCAGATAGAAGATCTCTGGAGCGACCTTCTTACTGACCAAGAGCAGCCGCCCCTGCTCTACGATCGCCGCTGCCACCACGGTGATCGTCGACCGCTGACCACCGTTGGTGTCCACCACGTCATCATTCACATCTTTCATGCAGCACGCCCGCAATTCTGTCAGACATGGATCGGCCGGACAGGGCCTGAAGGACCGAGGAAAGTCATCGTGGGCCAAGCGCCCCGGCCAATCCCTCGACCAGGCCGGCGAGGTTGTGTCCACTGGAGAAGACATCGATGTGGGGCAGTGCGGCCTGCATTCCGCGTACGAGCGGCTCGTACGCCGGGTCCTCCTTGAGGGGGTTGAGCCACACCACTCGGTGGGCGAGGCGGGACAGCCGCAGCATCTGCTGTCCGAGCAGCTCCGGGTCACCGAACTCGAGCCCGTCCGAGCAAACGACCACCCACGCCCCTCGGGCGAGACCGCCGTGGCCGTATCCGTCGAGGAAGCGCTTGAGGGACTCGCCGATACGCGTGCCACCGTCCCAGTCGACGACTTCGTCGGCGGCCCGTCGCAGCGCTTCATCCGGCGTGCCCTGCGCCAGCTCGCGCGTCACGCGCGTGAGCCGGGTACCGAAGCAGAACACCTCCCATCCCCGCTGCGCTCGCACTCCGGCGTGGGCGAAGAAGAGCAGCGCGCGCGAGTAGGCCGCCATCGAACCGGAGACATCGAGGAGGAGGACGACCCTGCGGGGGCGGAGCCTGCGCACACGCCACGCACGGCGTACCGGCTCCGCTCCGGTACGGAAGGAGGCCCGCAGAGTGCGCTGGAGGTCGGGTGACCCCTTGCGGGCGGCCCGGTACCGCCGGGAACGCCGGGTGGCCACCGGCAGGCGAGCGCCGGCCGCGAACAACGCGTGGAGCTCGTCCTCGGTGCAGTCGGCGAAGGACTTCTTTCGCAGCAGCTCGACGTGGCTGGCCATGGCCACCTGTTGGTCGGCGTCCTCATCGGACGGGTCGGCCAGCCCCGCGGTGTGCGCGGTCCGCATGACGGCTGGAGCGTCCGGCTGCGGTTCGGGCATGGACATGGACTCATGGCCGCTGAAGAAGGCCCGGAAGACGCGGTCATAGACAGCGATTTCCTCCCGATCGCTGACCAGCGTGGCCAGGCCTGCCCAGTAGAGCTCTCCGAGTTCGGCCGCAGCGCGGCAGAAGTCTATGATCTGGCCGGTGCCCACGGCCAAGCCCTCCGCACGCAACACCCTGCAGAAACGGGTGGCGAGCTCTACCGGGTCACTCACTGAGGAGCTCGTGAAGTCGCGGTTCGACCAGGCGCATGTCGTCCTGGTTCTTGATGGCCCAGCCGAGCGTCAGGCGACCCTCTTCACTGGTGACGGCCTCAGCTCCGAGCAGCGCAAGCGCATTGGCCCAGTCGATCGCTTCCGCGCTGCCCGGCCGCTTGATCAGGTCGAGCTCGCGCAGGCGCGCGATGGCGGTGACGACGGAGCGAGCAAGTGGCTCCGACACGTTCGGGGCCCGCAGCCGCACGATCTCCGCCTCCCGCTCGAGCTCCGGGAACTCGATCCACTGGTACATGCACCGCCGTTTGAGCGCGTCGTGCAGTTCCCTGGTGCGGTTGGACGTGAGGATCACCGCGGGCGGTGACACCGCCCGGATCGTGCCCAGTTCGGGAACGGTCACGGTGAAGTCGGAGAGCACCTCCAGCAGGAAGGCCTCGAACTCGTCGTCGGCCCGATCGATTTCGTCGATCAACAGTACGACCCGCTTCTCGGCCCGAATGGCCTGGAGCAACGGTCTGGCGAGCAGGAAGTCCGGGCCGTACAGCTGCCGTACCCGGTCCGCGGCATCGACGTCGCCGTCCTGCAGGGCGCGGGCGAACAACAACTGACGTCCGTAGTCCCACTCATAGAGCGCCTGCGAGGCGTCGATGCCCTCATAGCACTGCAGGCGGATGAGCTCGGTATCGAGGACACCGGCGAGTGTCTTGGCGATTTCCGTCTTACCGACCCCGGCCTCACCCTCGAGCAGCAGTGGCCGGCCCATCTTGAGGGAGAGCAGGATCGCGGTAGCCAAGCCACGCCCCGCCAGGTAGTTGCGGCCGCGCAGGACCTCCTGCACTTCGTCGACGGTGTCGAACGGAAGACCGGACGGCCCGCCGCCCTGGTGCTGCTCGATGCTCATCGCTGCCCCTCCGGCTGATGCCGGGGTTGCCGTGACCTCGGCCTCGGCAACCCCGGCACCGACTTTGCTCGATTGCAATTGCTGTGCACTCGCCGCGTTCTCCGGCTAGCCGATCTTGCCCATCAGCCGCAGCACGTAGTCGGGCGTGATCGGCAGCTTCTCGATGCGGGCTCCGAACGGGGCGAGAGCGTCCGCCACCGCATTGGCCAGGGCGGCGGGAGCGGCGATCTGGCCACCCTCGCCCATACCCTTGATACCGCCCACGGTGAAGGGAGACGGCGTCTCGATGCTGATCACCTCGATCGGCGGCACATCGGAGAACGTGGGCACCAGGTAGTCCATGTAGGTCGTGGTGAGCGGCTGGCCCTCGTCGCTGTAGATCAGGTGCTCGAGCATCGCGCCGCCGAGTCCCTGGACGATGGCGCCGTGCACCTGCGCTTCCACGATCATGGGGTTGATCACCATGCCGCAGTCCTCGACCGCGACGATGCGGTCCAGGGTGACCACGCCGGTGTCGGCGTCCACCTCGCACAGCGCCACGACGCAGCCGTTGGCGTAGTTGGCCGGCGGGTCATAGAACCGGGTGGCCGACAGCAGCGGTTCGCTGTTGCGCACCTCGGAGTCCCAGTGCGCGGCGTAGGCCACATCGGCCAGGGTCTTGAACCGCGACGGGGTGCCCGCGACGGAGACCTTCCCGTCCTCGATCACCAGGTCCTCCGGGCTGGCCTCGAGCATCTTCCCGGCCACCTGCAGGATCTGCTCGCGGACGTCCGCGGCGGCCCTGGCCACGGTGGCACCGCCGATGACCGCGCTGCGGCTGGCGTAGGTGCCCAGGCCGTACGGCGTGTTCGAGGTGTCGCCGTGCAGGATCACGACGTCCTTGATGTCCACCCCGAGGCCGTCGGCGGCGATCTGGGCGAGCGAGGTCTCGTGTCCCTGGCCGTGGCTGGACACGCTGACCGCGACGGTCACCTTGCCCGACGGATCGACGGTGACGGTGGCGTTGTCGTGCGACGGCAGCGGTGTTCCGGCCTGGGCCGAGGATTCGCTGCCCCACGCGGTCTGCTCCACATAGGAGCTGATGCCCAGACCGATGTAGCGGCCCTGCTTGCGCAGTTCCTCCTGCCTCTGGCGGAACGCCTGGTAGTCCACGGCCTCAAGGGCCTTGTCGAGAGACTCCAGGTAGCTGCCGCTGTCGTAGACCTGACCGGTGCACGAGAGGTACGGCAGCTCGTCGGAGCGCAGCATGTTGCGGCGGCGGAACTCCGCCGGGTCGATGCCGAGGCCGCGCGCGGCCTCGTCGAAGAGGAGCTCCCGCGCGGTGTTCGCGGCGGTCCAGCCCACTCCGCGGTACGCCGCGACGGGGCTCTTGTTGGTCAGGAAGGCGCCGACCTCCTCCCGGTAGTTCTCGATCCGGTACGGGCCGGGCAGCGCCTTCGCGGCCAGCGCCGGCTCGATCAGCGCGCTCTCGGTGTTGAAGGAGTAGCCGCCGCCGTCACCGACGAACTCTCCGCGGACACCGAGCACCTTGCCGTCGTTGGTGACGGCGACCTCGAGGTTGATGGACTGCTGCTTGGCGTGCGTGGCCGCGATGAGGTGCTCGTGCCGGTCCTCGATCCACTTGACCGGACGCCCGAGCTGGGTCGCGATGAACGGAATGGCGATCTCTTCGGGCACCGTGCACATCTTCATGCCGAACCCGCCACCGACCTCGGGCGCGATCACCCGGACCTTGTTCTCGGGCAGGCCCAGCTGGCCGGCGATCACCGAGCGCAGGAAGTGCGGCATCTGGGTCGAGGACCAGACGGTCAGCTGCTGGTCGGCCCGGTCGTAGTTGGCCAGCACACCCCTGGTCTCCATGGGTGCCGCCATATAGCGGTTGTGGTCGAACCGGGCACTGAACACGCGGTCGGCCTTGGCGAACGCCTCGTCGACCTCGCCGTGCGTGATCGCCTCGCGGTAGATCTCGTTCGTGCCGAGTTCCTCGAACAGCAGCGCGGCGTCCGACGCACCGGAGGCCGCCACATTCGGCACCGGCGGCAGCTCCTCGTATTCGACGGCGGAGCCGAGCAGCTCAGCCGCGTCTTCCGCCGCGTAGCGGTCCGCTGCGAGGACGATCGCCACCGCGTCGCCGACGAACCGGACCTTGCCGATCGCGATGACCGGCTGGGGAGTCCTCAGGAGGTTGTCGAGCGCGACGTGGTCGATCAGCGGCGGCACATCGCGCAGGTCCTCGCCCGTGAAGGCGAACACGGTCTTGCCGAGCCCTGGCAGCACGGACTTGTCGATGGAGACGATGCGGGCGTGCGGGTGGGGGGAGCGGACGTACACGGCGTGCAGCATCTGGGGCAGTTCGAGGTCCGCCACGTAGCGGGCAGCGCCCGTCAGATACCGCGGGTCCTCAAGACGCCTGGCCGGCTTTCCGATCCACTTTCCCTTACGGATCGCGCGGTTGTCGCTTCCCCATTTCCGGATCGCCTGTTCCCTGAGGTCCAACGTTTCAGACATGTGAGCTCTTCCTCTCGCCGGAAGGTGTTGCCGTCGCCCTGCTCTGCACCGGGGGAATTGCGGTCATGAAAACCGGACTTCCTACTTCGCCGCCTTCGCGGCTGCCGCGGCTGCCGCGGTCGACTTGATGATGTTCTGGTAGCCGGTGCACCGGCAGAGGTTTCCGTTCATCCCCTCGCAGATCTGCTCCCGAGTGGGCTCCGGGTTCTCGGCGAGGAAGGCGTGCGCGGTCATCAGCATCCCGGGCGTGCAGTATCCGCACTGCAGGCCATGGTTTTCCGCGAAAGCCTTCTGGATGTGGTCGAGTTCGCCGTCCGAGGCGAGTCCCTCGACGGTGGTGATTTCTGATCCCTGGGCCTGGACGGCGAACATCAGGCAGGCCCGGATGGCACGGCCGTCGACCAGGACGGTGCACGCCCCGCAGACGCCGTGTTCGCAACCGAGTTTGGTGCCGGTGAGGCCGAGATCGTCACGGAGAACGTCAGCGAGCGTCTTCCGCGGCTCGACCAGCAGCTGGTGCGGAATGCCGTTGACATTCAGCTCCACGATTTGCTTCGAGCTCATTGCCATGGTGCTTCTCCTTCGCCTTGGTCGGACATCGCGAGCGGGCTGTGCGCCGTGCGCGAGGTGGTCACGCGGGAGATCCCGCACGTTCGAGTGACCGGGTGATGGCCCGCTTCGTCAGCAGTCCCGCGACGTGGCGCCGGTAGTCCGCGCTGGCGTGGATGTCGTCGGTCGGCCGCACCGCGGCTGAGGCTTCGCTCGCCGCACGTTCGAGGAGGTCACCGCCGATGTCACCGGCCTTCGCGCCAGTGATCAACTGCTCGGCGGCGGTCATCCGAAGCGGGGTGGCACCCCCGCCGAAAATGGTGATCCGCGCCCTGCTCACGGTGTCACCCTCGAGCGAGACGAGGGCCACCACGCCGAGGATGGCGAAGTCGCCATGGCGCCGGGCGACCTCCTCGAAGTACCACCCGGTCCGCCCGCTCGGAATGTCGAACTTCACCTGAGTGACAATCTCGTTGGGTTCGAGCGCGGTGGTGAGATAGGACTCGAAGAAGTCGTCCGAGCCGATGGTGCGGGTTCCCGCGGCACTGCGGGCGGTCACCTCACCGCCGACGGTCAGGAAAACCGCCGGCATTTCGGCGGCGGGATCCGCGTGGCAGATGCTCCCGACGACCGTGCCGCGGTTGCGGATTTGCGAGTGGCCGACATGGGAAAGCGCCTCCCGCACCACGGGCAGCACCGAGTGGAGCTGGTCGGAGCGCTCCACGACGTACTGTCGTGTCCCCGCACCGATCGCCACATGATCCGGTTGGACACGGATGTAGTCCAGACCCTCGATGGAGTTGATATCCACGAGGTTGTCAGGAGCGGCCAGCCGGAGATTCAGCACGGGAACAAGGCTCTGGCCTCCAGCCAGCACCTTCGAGCCGTCCGGGTCGGAATCGAGGATGCCGACTGCCTCATCGATCGTTCGGCAGGCGTGGTACTTGAACGGAGGTGGCTTCATGGGTGGTGGTCTCCCAGGTTGCGAGCGCTCGGATTCGGAAGCTTTCAGGCGAGCTCACGTACATCACTCGACAGGGGCCCGCCGGACCGGATTGAGCTGATGACCTGCGAGATTAGTGGCCCGGCGACATTGCATCTTTAGGCGTTCAGCCGAAGCTGGGAAGGCCACTTGTCTGATCTGCACAAGGCGTTCCCCCTGTCGGCCGTGAGCGACGTCACTGTCGCCGTACGCAGGGCACGTTGCAAAGTCCCCCGAGACGGTGCGCTCGGGGGACTTTGGGTGGGTTTGCTGCGGTTTGCCCTTGGCTATCCAGTCGTGCCGGCCCGGTCCTGCAGCTGTTCAGCTGCCCGCAGTACGGCCCGGACGATCTTCTGGTAGCCCGTGCAGCGGCACAGGTTTCCGCCCAGCGCCAGCCGGACCTCGTCCTCGTCGCACGACGGGTTGGCGTCCAGCAGGGCCTTGGCGGACATCACGATGCCCGGTGTGCAGAAGCCGCACTGCACACCGCCCTCCTCCAGCAGCGCCTGCTGGATCGGGTGCGGGCAGGAGGGCTCCGACACACCTTCGATGGTCGTGATCTCCCGCCCGTCGGTCTGCAGGGCGAGATAGGAGCAGGAGTTCACCGGCCGCCCGTCCACGAGCACCATGCATGCGCCGCACTCGGAGTCGTCGCACCCCTCCTTCGGCCCGGTCAGGCCGATGTCCTCCCGCAGCACGTTCAGCAGCGATCGGTGCGGCTCGACGTCCACCGACGTTTCGACGCCGTTGACCCTCACATTCAGCGGATACTTCATCCTGTACTCCCGGCGGTGACCGTGGGCAGATTGCGGTTGGCGGGGACGGCGATGTCGGTGCCCGCGGCGCGCGCGACGGCAACCGCCAGCGCCCGGCTCACGACGACCGAGATCATCGCCCGGCGGTACCGGGCGCTCGCCCGGACGTCGGTGATGGGCTGTACGGCCCCGGTCGCGAGTGCCGCCGCGTCGCGGAAGGAGGCGCAGTCCGGCCGGAGTCCGCGCAAGAGGTCTTCGGCCTCGCGCGCCCGCACGCACGTGGGTGCTGCCGCGCTCAGTGCGATCCGGGAGTTGGCCACCCGGCCGTCGTCCCCGAGTGTGACCAGCGCGGCGGCGCCGACGACCGCGATCTCCATCGCGCGCCGGTGTTCCAGACGGACATACGCACTCCCCGTCGCGGGGGGCAGATCCGGCAGGCGCACGGAGGTGAGCAGTTCGTCGGGCTCTGCCGTGGTGCGGCCGGGTCCGGCCAGCAGATCCGCGACCGGCACGGTGCGAGTCCCGCGAAGGCTCAGCAGTTCGACGTCGGCCTCGAAGACGAGGAGCGGGGCACCGGTGTCCATCGCGGGCGAGGCGTTCATCAGGTTGCCGCCCAGTGTGCCGTTGGCTCTGGTGGCAGGTGAGCCGACCAGGGCGGACGCGTCGGCCAGCGCGGACCAATGGGAGCCGATCAGAGGTGATCGTTCAATCCACGCGTGCGACGTCAGCGCTCCCAGGCGCAAACCGTCTTCGTTCTCCACCAGGGAAGCCAGGTCGGTCGCGCCGTGGATGGCGATCAGCACCTCGGGCATCCGGTGTTTGCCGCCTCTGGCGGCCACGACCAGGTCGGTGCCTCCCGCGACCACGCGCGCGCCCTCGTGCTCAGCCAGCAGCGCGGCGGCCTCCGCAGCGGTGGTGGGCGCGAAATAGCGGCTCATGCCAGCTCTCCTTCTTGCTCGTGAAGTGCCGTCCACACTCGTTCGGCCGTCATGGGCAGGGCGCGGACCCGGGTGCCGGCCGCTGCCGCGATGGCGTTGCCGATCGCCGCGGCGGTGCCGACGACTGGCGGTTCGCCCACCGCCTTCGCACCGTGCGGTCCCCCGTGGTCAACGGGGTCCTCGAGCAACTCGACGTTGACTCGGGGAGCGTCAGCGGCGGTGATCAGCTTGTAGCCGAGCAGGCCGGGGTTGAGCTGGCGGCCGCCGTCGTACTGGCTGCCCTCCAGCACCGCCATGCCGATGGACTGGATCACCCCTCCCTCGACCTGGCCCTGAGCGCCGAGCGGATTGAGGACGCGGCCGAACTCGTGCACGGCGGTCACTTCGGGCACCGAGACGGTGCCCGTTTCCTCGTCGACGCGGACCCTGGCGATGTGGCAGAAGAAGGAGGGCGCGAGGAAGGCGGAGTACCCGAGCCGGCCCCCACAACCGCTCAGGTCGTGCTCGGGCAGTGATGGCGGGTTGCCCGAGCCGCTGCCGATCAGCAGGGACGATGTCTGCGACGCCGCCGCAACGCTCGCGATCGGCAGCGCCTTGGACGGAACGCCGCGGACGCGGGCAGCGCCGTCGACGAGTTCAAGGTCCTCCTCAGCGGCCTCCAGCATCTCGGCCGCCTTGCGCAGGAGCTTTGTGCGGACCTCTCCGGCGGCCTCGATCACCGCCCGTCCGTTGTTGAACGTGGTCTGGCTGCCGGCGCTGCCAAGGTCGAAAGGTCCGGACTCGGTGTCCTGGTAGACGATCGAGAACTGGTCGGGCCGCATGCCGAGTTCCTCGGCGGCAAGCGTGGCCAGGCCCATCACCGAGCCGCTGCCGTTCTCCTGCGCGCCGGTGACGATCGTGCCCGTTCCATCGGCGTTGAGCTTCACGTACGCACCGGAGCTCGCGGGCAGGCTGAACCACCAGCCCACCGCGATCCCCAGGGCCTCGCCGGGAGCGAGGTCCTTGCCGGGCCACCCGGCGATCTCCGCCGCGCGCTCCAGGCACTCCTTCGCACTTGAGCTGATGAACCGCTGACCGGTCTGACCTGTGTCTCCGGCCTGGACGAGGTTGCGGCGGCGGAACTCCAGCGGATCCAATCCCACGCGCCTGGCGAGTTCGTCGGTGTGCTGCTCCACCGCCCAGCAGGTCTCCGGCCCGCCGGGGGCGCGGACGCTGCCAGCCGGGGTCCGGTTGGTGTAGACGGTGTGCACCTCGGCGTGGAGGTTCGGCACCCGGTAGGGCCCGGCCACCATCATCAGGCCGATCTCCGTCGTGAACAGTGCGTCTCCGCAGTACGCGCCGGAGTTCAGCAATATCCGCGCGCGCCGGGCGGTGATGGTCCCGTCCGCCTTGACGCCAGTGGTCAGCTCGATCTTCGACGCGTGTCGCACCTTGTCCGTTGCGACGAACTCCTCGCGGCGCGTGAAGACGAGCCGGACCGGTCGCCGGGCCTGCCTGGCCAGCAGTGCCACATGGGCCTCGAAGTGGAAGTCGCACTTCCCGCCGAATCCTCCGCCGAGGTGCGGAACCACGAGCCGTACTTTGCTCTGCGGGATCTGCAGCGTCTCCGCCACGCCGGCGCGGGCAGGGAACGGCACCTGGCTTGTGCTCCAGATCGTGACCTTGTCACCTTGCCACTGCGCGACGACGGCATGCGGCTCGATCGGGACGGCGTGTGCCATGTCGCTCTGGTAGGTCTCGGTCAGAATGTGGTCCGCTTCGGCGAATCCCGCCTCGACATCCCCCTTGACCGATGTCATATGGCCGCAATCGTTCGGGCCCCGCTCCACGCCGTTCTGCGTCTGGTAGCTCTTCCAGTCCGGGTGCACCAGCGGCGAGGAACTCTTGAGAGCCTCCTCGACGTCGAGGATCGGGTCGAGATCCTCATAGACCACGCGGATCGCGGCGCAGGCGGCCTCGGCCTGCTCCGGGGTCTCGGCCGCGACGGCGGCCACGATCTCGCCCTCGAACCGGACCACCTCATGGGCGAACAGCGTCCGGTCCTTGACGAACATGCCATACCGCACCATCGGGGCATCGGCCTGGGTGACCACGGCGTGTACCCCGCGCATGGCGCGCGCCGCAGTGGTGTCGATGTCCACGATCCGGGCGTGCGCCCGTTCGGCGTACAAGAACTTGGCATGCAGCAGGCCGGTGAACGCCAAGTCAGCGGTGTACCGGGCTTGACCGGTCACTTTCTCCAGCCCGTCCCCTCGGACGAACTTCTGGCCGATGAGCGAGGTCATGCCAAGTGCCTCCTGGCTCGTTCTGCGCTTCCTGATGACTTTGGGGTGAAGGTCACGGGAGGTCCTACCGCCCGAGCCCTGATCCGGACCGCGGGGTCGCGGAGGTATGTCAGCGGGATCTCCTCGACGTCGACGACCCGTACATGTGCCGGGTCGGCGCCGGCTTGGATGGCCCGCCCCACGGCTTCTGTCGAGACCTCGTCCACGGCCGCCCGAAGCCGGTCGGGACGGCTCGCGCAGATCCGCTCGGCGTGCCCGCTGACCGGGGCGATGGCGGCGCCGAGTGCGTTCGCGACCTCGAAGTGCGGTGGCCGGATGACTTCGCGGACGCCGGAGAAGCTGTCCGGTGCGATGTCGCCGCCTCCGCCGACCACGATCAGGGGGAGATCGTCGGCCCCCAGCCGGACCCGGTCGACGGCTTCGGCGAGCAATCCGTCCCACAGCTCCAAGTGCTGGGCCAGGCCGGCGTGCCATTTGGCCGGGACGGGGCAGGTGCCCGTCGTGGCGCGCCCGGCGGCGACGGCCGCATCCGTGATGGTGGGTGTCGATCCGCCGAAACAGAGCGCTTCGGTGACCAGTGAGCTGCCGACGTTCATCCGTCCGTTCGCCCACTGCTCTGCCGCGCCCAGGACGACGGAGCTACCGCCGACCGGGATACTGAGCACGTCCGGCAGCCGGAAGTTGGTGTCGACACCGCCTATCGAATTGGGCGGCAGCGATTCCCAGGGAAAGCCGTTGACCAGCCGT
The DNA here is from genome assembly GCF_040608235.1 of Streptomyces sp. NPDC005202. NCBI lineage: Bacteria > Bacillati > Actinomycetota > Actinomycetes > Kitasatosporales > Streptomycetaceae > Streptomyces > Streptomyces sp. NPDC005202. The sequence goes on from NZ_JBEXHW010000043.1 coordinate 11,541, forward strand.
CCGACCGCGGTCGTCGCGCCTCCGATGTCGGCGACGATGGCGTCGGTGACTCCGCTGCTGTGCGCACCACCACGCATGCTGTTCGCCGGGCCGCTGCCGATGGTGAGCATCGGGAACCGCAGCGAGTACTCCAGTGCCATGAGGGTGCCGTCGTTCTGGGTGATGTAGCACTCCGCCTCAAGGCCGGTCCGCTCGACCGCGGTCTGGAACGAGCGCCCGACCTCGGCTGCTACGCCGGAGAGGGCAGCGTTGAGCACGGTGGCGTTCTCCCGCTCCACCAGCCCCATGACGCCGATCTCGTGACTCATCGAGATGGGGATGTCCCCCAGTTCCCGGCGCATGATCTCAGCTGCCCGCAGCTCGTCCGCCGGGTTCACCAGGGAGAACACGGACGTGATGGCGACTGCAGCGGCACCGGAGCCGACCGCGGACGCGAACGCGACAATCCCCGCCTCGTCAAGGGCCGCGAGCGGTTCGCCGTCGAACTCGCATCCACCGGCGACCGTCGCGCTGCCGGCGTGAACTGCGCGGCGCAGCTCCGGCGGCCAGGCCACCAGCGGCGGTATCGCGAAAGTGAGCGGGGCGCCGATGCGCAGGACGGCGACGCGGCGCAGGCCCGAGGCGGTCCGGATCGCGTGGGTCGCGCGTCTGGCACCCAGCGTTGCGCAGCGGACCCGCATGGGATCGACGGCCGGATCCTCGAGCAACCGCGCGATCCCCTGTTCGACGTCGGCGCACAAGTCGTCCGTGGTCGGGATCTTGACCTTGGCGACCAGCGTCCCCGCCGAATCGACGACCACCGCGTCGGTGTTGGTGCCGCCTACGTCGACGCCCAGTCGCAGCTCTTCAGTGGTCGGCACCGGTGACTCCCCGTACGTAATCCACGTCGTATCCGAACGACCTCGGACCGACCACTTGCAGGCCCTCTTCGGTTCGCCACACGTCGGGTCCGGGGAGGGCCACGACTCCGACCCGCTGCCCGTGGTGCAACCGCTCGGTACCCACCGGGTGGCCGTCCGCGAGGGTGAGCATGGCGATGATGTCCGGGACCGTGACGAGCACCTCGCCGTCCTCGAGAGCGACCAGCACCTCGTTCTGCAGTTCCAGGCGCAGTCGCCGCCCTGAGCAGGCGCCGGTGCCGTCGACGACCGCATGACCGCGGCTGAATCCGGCGCCTGTCCGCCGCTCGATCTCGGTGACCCGTCCCTCGATCAGGACACGGCCGGCGGTTTCGTCAGCCAGGGCTTCCGGCCATCCGCTGCGGCGTTTTGTCATCATCTGACCGATCCGGAGGGCCTTGGAGACGGATCCACGGATCGCGGCCTTGGCGGCGGAACGGGCGGGCATGGTGTACAGGGCTCCGGCGCAGGTCCCACCGAACGTGGCGGCACAGCTGCGGACGAGGCGTTCGGCATCCCGATTCCCGGCCGCGTTGACGACGATCACATTGCCCCGGCCATCGGTCAGCAGGGCCGGACTCGCGGCAATGCCGGCGATATGCATCGCCTGCTGCTGCATCTCGGGGAACGCCCGTCCCATGCCGTCGGCGTCGAGCAGTGGCTTCCCCTGCCGGGATGCCCACATCACCGGCAGCAGGCCGTTCACCCCGGCGATCTCATAGCACATCATCGCGCTGACCGGGGAGTGGGTGCTGCCTTCGACAGCAGCCACCAGTTGCGCGCCCTCCTCGCCGCTCCACACCCGCTCCTGGGCGACCGTGGGTGAGCCGATCAGCCCGCAGGGCATGATCAGGGCCTCGGGATCCAGCGCGTCGGGATCGATGATCTCGACCGGCCCGCTTTCGGCGATGGCGTGGCGGGCCATGACGAGCCCGATGCCGGGGTCTCCGCCGCCGCCGGCGCTCAGGATCGCGCAGCCCAGCGCGAACGCCTCGATGTTTGCCGTGTCCAACAGCACGGCATCGAACCTAGGGCTCTCACATTCCCGGGTTCATTGACGTCGAGCACAAAAGGCTTCTATGTTTTCGTGCACTTCGCCGAGGGAGAGTCGTATGACGATGCTCGCCGACCTGAAGGACGCGCCCGGGCTACGGCTCGAATGCGTGGCCCGTGGCGCCGACGATCCGGACGTTGAATGCGTCTTTGTAGCTGAGCGGCTGCTCGACTTGCAGAACGCGCCCTCGAAGTCCGTCGCAGTCCTTGGCTCACACGTCTGCGCGGCCGTGGACGGCTACCAGTTTGACATCGCGTTGCGTATGGCCGTGGCTCGAGGCGTGGCCGCTCTCGTCCTCTCCGAGCCCAGCACGCCCCCGTTGACCTCCACCTCCGTGGAAACCGCACGCCGGTTCGGGATCGCCATTCTTCGCCAGACGGATCCGGTGAACCTGGCGGACCTCGTCACCACTCTCGATGCCGGACTGCGCGGGTCGGCGGAGCTGGCCCTGCGCCGGGCGGTCGAGGCCTTCCAGCGGACCACCGCCATGGCCCCGGATCCCGCGGCGATGGTCGAAGACGTCGCCAAGGCAGCAGCTGCGGAGATAGTCGTCAGATCGGAGCCGGATGGCGAACTCTCGTTTCCGGTCGAGGTGGACGGCGAACCGGACCGGTGGGTCGTCGTCCGAGACGCCTCGGCCCGGTCTCGCCCCGAGCTTGTACTGGTCGGCAGGCTGCTCGCGGACACCCTGGCGCTCGCGGCGGACGCCGCCCGCCGTGCCGAGGAGCTGCCGATCCGGTCCCGTGCCGAGCTGCTGTCCGAGATCCTGGACAGTTCGGAGCAAGGCCGCTCGGAGCTGCTGCGGCGAGCACGAGCCATGGGCCTGCCGATCGACGGCTGGCATGTCGTGGTGCGAATCGAGCACGACAACGCCGAGGAGCTGTGGCGGGAGGAGGTCGCCGGGTTCGAGGCACGCCAACTGCTCGGCCGGATAGTCCTGGACGCCGTCCGGTCCACCGGCGGCACCTGGCATCTGGCCTGGACGGATCGCTCAGTGCTGGTCATCCGCATGTGCCGCAACGATCCAGGGCCCTCCGCCGGAGCCCAGGCCACGAAGTCGGCGAACCAGGCGTTGCAGGAGGCGATACGCCGGTTCCCCGATGCGGTGCTGTACTGCGGCGTCGGCACCGCGCACTCGGGTTCGCTCGGGCTGATCAACTCCGCCGCCGAAGCCAGAGCGGCCGTCGCCGCCTCCCGGACCCGCAACCGGCCGGGCGTCGCCACGGCCTTCGACAACCTGGGCCTGCGGCGCACACTCGTGGAGTGGTACGCCTCGCACACCGCGCGTAAAGCCATCGCCACAGTGCTCGCACCATTGGACCGGATGAGCAACAGCAAAGCCGAGGAGGCGATCAAGACGTTGCAGGTCTACCTCGACAACCACGGCTCGTTGTCGAAGACCGCGGCAGCGCTACATCTGCATCGCAACTCGGTTGCCTACCGGATTGAACGAATCTTCTCGGAACTCGACGTCGACCCGGACAACCCCGACGACTGGCTGCTTCTGCAGCTCGCCTGCCGAGCTCGCGGACTTGCCTGAGCCGCATGGCACAAGGGCGCACAGGACCACGGGCGTTACCGGCAGGAGGATACGGGCCTCGTGACGTGGTGACGGACGGCGTCACGCGTCCTCGGGCCGGCGCCCAACGCCATGAACGGATGCCGGGTGGCGTTGCGGAAGCACACCCGGCGTCCGTTCATCCGTTCATCCACGCTCAACGACCGGCGGAACCGTGCGCCTCCGAGCGAGCATGCCGGTAGAACGTGGAGCTGGCCTGCGCGTCACTCGCACAGATCGCCTGATGCCCGTGCCCCGGATCCCGGTCCATCTCCACGGCCAGGTAGAACCTGCCGCAGTGGTGGCAGCGGATCCTCGCCTCCCACGGGTCGTCGACCTCCTCGCGCGGGTCACGCGGCCGCCGCATGACCGTCCGCTCCGGCCCGGATGTGGCGAGCACCAGCAGCTCCGCCAGCGCCGACACCACGAATGAGAGCGGCAGTGCCCAGGTCGCGGTCCACGAGCTGTCGTCGCCGACGCTGAGCAGCACCATTCCGACGGCCGTTCCGGCCGCCCAGGCGCCGAGCCCGCCCCAGTTGAACAGCGTCACCCGGCCCGGCCGCCACTCGGTGTGCTCCGAGGACGGCCCGCGCAGCCGGCCCCAGGCGATCCAGACCAGCACGCACGCCGTCCAGGTGACCGTCAGCACCGACTGGTACCGCAGCGCGGCTAGCAGGAACGAGAAGACATCGCTGAGCATCACCACGTACACGATGACGCCCACGACGATCGCCCACGTCACCCGCGACAACTTCAGTTTGAAGACGCGGGCGGCCACGTTCTCCAGGTTGGTGGTCGCAACATAGAAATTGGCGGTGTTGATCCTGGTTTGACTGACCCAGACCAGGATGACCGCTGTCAGGCCCATCATCTGCACCATGCCCAGCACACCGGAGAGCTCGGTCAACTGCCCCTTGCTGGGGATCGTCAGGGCGATGAAGATGCCGATCAGACCATTCGCCAGGATCGTGAACAGGTAGAAGCCGGGGCCGAAGGTCAACCAGCCGTTGCGGCGGATGTCGCGGCGCGAGGTCCGGCCGAACCGTGCGTAGTCCCAGGTGAACATCATCAGCACCCAGTCACCCATGTACACGGTGAACGCCCAGAACCAACCGGGCCCGCTCACCTGGACCTCGGCCGGGCGCCAGGTGAGCCAGTCCCCGCCGGTGCCGTGCGCCTGGATCGTCCAGACCACCGCGACGACCAGCCCGATGACGTAGAACGGGAACAGCAGCCCGTTGAACTTGTCCAGGAAGACCCGAACGCCGCCGAACACCAGCGGCACGCTGTAGGCCACCACGATCAGGTACCAGATCTTCAGGTCGACGCCGCCGAAGTACTCATGGAAGGCGACGGCGATCACCGAGCCTTCAAAGGTGCAGAAGTAGATCGAGATCACGGTGACCAGCAGCGGCGCCAGGACCCCGCCGGCGTAGCCGAACAACCCGCGGGAGAAGAGGTTGACGGTCGTGCCCGTGCGGGCCGCGTAGGCGGACAGCACGTAGTTGACGGCACCGTAGGCGATCACGGCCAGCACCATGCCGATGATGGCGTCCACCGTGCCGACGGCGAGCGCCACCAGCGCGCCGAGAATCAGCCAGAACATGGCGCTGGCCAGTGCCCACCAGGCGCTCGCCAGTGGCAGCGGACTCATCCGCCACGAGCGCGGCACGACATGCTGGGTGTAGTCCTCGGTGGCGGCCTCGCGCACGACCTCGGGATCGTCGGTGTAGATCACCTCGAGATCGGTCGATCTGGTCGGGTCGACTTTCATATGCATCCGCTCCCTGGGTGGCTGGGGTCCATGCGTCCACGCGGCAACCCCACGAAGGAGAAGGCGGAGGGGTTCGCGAGCGCCGCGGTCAGGCGTCGCCGGCCCGCTCGATGGGCGCATCCGAGAGCGGTCGGGCGGGACGCACGGCAGATGGTGCCCCCGGCGAGTGCCGGTCGATGTCTCCGGATCAGACATATGTGGGGCCGAACTTTGCCCGGCTCGACTGTTCCCCCCGGTCGTGGCCGAAGCGACAGTGGTGCCCTTGGAAGGTGCTGTCGGCGTCGACCCCACAGGAGCGAGTCATGAGCAAGGTGGCGGTTGGTGTGTTCATCGCGACGGCGACGACGCCGCCGGATCGGTCCGCTGGCCCGCCAGGCGGAGGACTTCGGCTTCGGCGAGGTCTGGGTCGCCGAGGACTGCTTCCACTACGGCGGCTTCACCTCGGCCGGGCTGGCCCTGCAGGCCACCACGGACATCACGGTCGGTCTCGGCATCATTTCCTCGATGACCCGTCACCCCGCGATCACCGCAATGGAGATCGCCACATTGGCGCGGGTCCACCCGGGCCGATTTCTGCCGGGCATAGGCCACGGAGTGCCGGCCTGGACCGACCAGATGGGACTGACCCCCCGCTCGCCGCTCACCTCCCTGGGCGAGTGTGTGACCGGCATCCGGCGGCTGCTGTCCGGCGGGACCGTCGACAACGAGGGCCGGCAGTTCACCTTCCGGGACGTGTCCTTGAGCTTTATGCCCGACACCCAGGTCCCGCTGCTCACCGGCGTGCTCGGGCCCAAGTCCCTGCGCCTGTCGGGCAAGATCGCGGACGGCACCGTGATGAGCGTGCTGGCCGGCACCAACTACATCGAGTCACCACTCCAGCACATCCGCACCGGGATGACGGAGGCCGGTAGCAGCTCACACCTGTTGCCGACCTTCGCGCTGTTCAGCGTCAACAAGGAGAGCCAGGCCGCACGCGCCGCGGTCCGGCCGCTGCTGGCCTTCTACCTCGAAGCCGTCGGCCCGCACAACGCGCTGACGGAGGCCTTCGGCTACAACGACCACCTGGCCGAGTTGCTGAGCGAGGGCGGCACCGACCGACTGGTGCGGGACATGCCGGAGGAATGGATCGACGAGCTGGCCGTGGCCAGCGATCCCGACCAGGTCGGCGCGCGCATCGAGCAGCTGCTCAAGGCGGGCGCGACCAGTGTCGTGCTGTCGCCGGCCAACCCGGAGAGCGCGGCCCAGGAGCTGGAACTCGTCGCGAAGTCCGTGCTGCCGGCCCTTGGTCGCTGACCTGTTCGCGCCCTGCATCGCCACCACCGAGGGGGTTTCACGTCGGTGGTGGCGCGGCGATGCGGCCCTGGCCAGGCCGCTGCGCCGGCGTCCGGTATCGCGGGCCGAGCCGGGAACGGCCGGGATCAGTCGCCGAGGGCGAGCCGCAGTTGGAGCTCCGCGACGAGCCTTTCCACCGGGTCGTCCAGGTTCAACCCGGAAAGCTGTTGGATCCGCCGCAGCCGGTAGCGCAGCGTGTTGCGGTGGACGTAGAGCAGCTTGGCGGCCTCGGTGAGGTCGCACGCCGCATCGAAGTAGGCGAGCAGCGTCGCGATGTAGTTGGAGTTGCGTTTCTCGTCGAGCTCACGCAGCACGTCGATGCTGCCTTGCAGAAGCTGCGGGCGCTCATGGGCCAGCTCGCGGATCTCCGCCAGCACCGCCCTCGGTCGCAGATCGTCCGGGGAGGCGATGTCCGGCTCGTCGGTGCTCACGAGCAGGCGCACGATCCGGTCGGCCTGCGTGCGGGCCGCGGGCAGCGCATCGAGGGAGTCGATCAGACCGCTCATACCGGCCACCAGCCGGACACCCAGCTGATTGCCCGTCAGGGTCACTATCTCCTGTGCCAGTGGCGCGCCGGCCTCCCGCGAGGGCGTGTCGCAGATCAGCGCGTAGACATGATCGCCCGCGGCCACCGCGGCTCCCCGTCGGTCCCTCATCTCGGCCCGTAGTGCCACGAGATCGTGGACGGACAGCCGCTCCGCCCGGTCATCGGACCATCCGTCGCGCGGCCGGAACGCGAGCACGCGGAACCGCTCCCCGCCGGACACCTCCAGCCGGGCGGCCAGCAGCGAGGCCGACCCGGTCCCCTCCAGCACACCGCGCAGGCACTCGGCCCGCAGCCGGCGGTCGATGTTCTCGGCCGCCCTCGTCCGGACGATCTGCGCGGCCGCGATGCGAGCGACCTCCATCAGCGCGGCCTCCGCATCGGGCCCGAACGGCTGGGCGCCCTGCACCAGCCACACATAGCCGAGCACCTCGATGCCCGCCCGAATGGCGGCCACCAGCCGGGGGCGCTGGCCGGGCGGATCCAGCCGCACCGGGCGCGACGACTCACGGATCCTGCCCATCGAGCCCGAACCACGCAGCCACTGCATGAAGCTCTGCGGCGGGAAGCGGCGCAGGATGGATGCGCGCCGCAGCTCATCGATCTCGCCGCCACGGGTGGAGAAGGCCCGCACGTGCATGCTCGCGTCGTCGATCTCCACCTCGCCACCGAGGTCCGCAGCCGCGGCGTCGGCCAGTGCGAAGAGATCACCGATGGACACGGTGCCCTCGTGGTCGGTACGGAACGCGTGGCCGGTGGCGACCGCCGCCCGCACCTGCGCATGCAGGTACTCCCAGGCCAGGTCGGGCGGCGCGACCAGAACCGCGACGTCCGCGCGGTCGGCCACCGCCCGGGCCCATGCGTGCTGCTCCAGGCCCTTCAACAGCACAGCGGACGCCCCGGCCTTGGCGGCCGTGTCGATCAGCTGGACCAGACCGGGCGAATTCCCCGAGACCCCGACCGCGAAAACGATGTCGTCCCGGTCGATACGGACGGGGTTGGCGGCATCCCAGATCACCGCCGTGCGCACCCGCCGGTCGAGACCGGCCGGTGCGCTGACGACCTCCAGGAGGCCGTTGCCCAACTGCGCCAGCAGCTGTTCGAGGGAGACGGTGTCATCCTGCTGCCCGCTCGCGGCGCCGGCGATCGAATCGGCCGGCCTCTTCCTCGACATGGGTGCGAACACGGGTGTCGCCGCCTCCTGTTCGTGTCGAGCTCGATGGTGATCAGCGGTCAGTCGCGGGGGCTGATCTCCTGGTCCCGGTGGCGCAGCGCGGCGAGCACGTCGAACGGCGTGAGCGGGAGCGACTGCAGCGGCGTGCCGATCGCGTCCGCGACGGCACAGCCGATGACGGCGGCCACCGGGATGATGGACGGCTCCGCGACTCCCTTGGCCCCCAAGGGGCCGTAAGAGCAGGGGTTCTCCAGGATCGCGATCTCGATCGGCGGCACGTCGAGTGCGGTCGGCAGCCGGTAGGTCTCCAGGCCGCTGTCCACGACGACCCCGTCGCTGATCCGCAGGTTCTCGTAGAGGGCGTAGCCGATGCCCTGCGCCACACCCCCCTGTATCTGACCCTCGATCATCTGCGGGTTGATGGCCCGGCCGACGTCCTGCACGACCACGTAGCGGGTGACCCATACCCGCCCGGTGTCGGGGTCGATCTCCACCTCGGCCAGGTGTGCGTGGTAGGAGGCCGCGCTGAAGTGCGTGAACGCCGCACCCACCATGCAGCCTGCGTCGAACGGCACCGGTGGGGCGACGAACTTGCCGGCCGCCGAGATCGGTCCGGAAGACCACAGCGCGGTCGCGGCGACCGCCGCGAGGCTCACCCGTCGTCTCGGGGCGCCCACCACACCCACGTGGCCGTCGACCAGCTCCAGGTCCTCCGGGGAGGCCTCGAGCATCCCGCCGGCCACATCCAGCACCTGCTCGCGGACCTGCGCCGCGGCGTCGAGCGCCGCGCTGCCCGTCCCGAAGGTCGTCCGGCTGCCCTGGGCGCCGTGGTCGTAGCCCGCCGCGTCGGTGTCGGCCGGCGTGACCAGCACATCCTCGAACGGCACGCCCAGCTCGTCGGCGACGATCTGGCGGATTCCGGTCGCCACCCCGCCGGTGCCGATCTCGGCGGCCGCGCAGGTCACCGTGACGGTGCCGTCCTCGCCCAGCTTGACCGTCGCTCCGGACGGACCGGGGTTGGTGATCCAGGTCATCGGCACCACCGCCACGCCTCGCAGCGGCCGGCGCGCGGCGGTCAGCTCGTCCCAAGGCGCGATCTCGTCGGCCTTGGCCAGTGCCTGCTCGAGGAAGGCGTCGTCGAGTTGCTGGCCGTTGACCATCTGCTCGCCGGCCTTCAGTACGTTGCGCAGCCGCAACTCCCGCCGGTCGATCCCCAGTTCCCTGGCGATGTGGTCCAGGTGCATCTCCTGGGCGAAGACGCAGTAGTTGCCGTTGACGCCCCGGAACGCAGCGGTGGGCGCGGTGTTGGTGTAGACGACCTTGCTGACGTAACGGGCGCTCGGGATCCGGTAGGTTCCGCCGAGGGCGAGCGGTGCCAGGTTTGCGCACGCCACGGTCTCACCGCTGGAGTTCGCGCCGTTGTCGCAGAGAATCACGCCCTCCTGGGCGAGGATGGTGCCGTCCTTCGCCACCGCGGTGCGCAGACGCACGATGGCGTTCTCCCTCGGACCGCAGGTGGCCTGCTCTTCGGCGCGGCTGTTCACCACGCGGACCGGACGCCCCGCCTTGCGTGCCAGGACGCAGGCCATCGGCTCGAGCATCGCGTCCAGTTTGCCGCCGAATCCGCCGCCGATGGTGGGGACCACGACCCGCACGTCGGAGGGGCGGACGCCGAGCAGTTCCGCGACCCGCCCCCGCACCAGGAAGGGAAACTGGGTCGGAGTGTGCACGATGTAGCGGCCCTGCTCGTAGCGGGCGACGGCGGCGTGCGGCTCGATCGAGCACTGATGCTGGCGGGGGGTGCGGTACTCGTCCTCGACCACCAGGTGCGCCGAGGCGAAAGCGGCCTCCACGTCGCCCTGTTCGACACGGGCCTCCCAGGCCAGGTTCCCGCCGCGAGGCCCGTCGAGGAGGGTCTCGTAGCTCTCCCAGTCGGGGTGGATGACCCTGGCGTCGTCGGCGAGTGCCGCCTCGAGATCGTAGACCGGTTCGAGCGGGTCGACCTCCAACTCGATCGCGGCGATCGCCGCGTCGGCCTGCTCGGTGGTGTCCGCGGCGAGAGCGGCGATCGGCTCGCCGACGTAGCGGATCTCGTCGCGGGCGAACACCGTCTGGTCCTTGAGGACGAGCATGCCGGACAGCCCCGGGGTGTCGGCCGCGGTGGCGACCGCCCGGACCCCCGGGATCTTCTCCGCTCGGCTGGTGTCCAGCCGGGTGATCCGCGCGGCCGGCACGCTGGAGCGCAACACCCGGACCACCAGTGCGCCCGGTTCGGTGTAGTCCATGCCGTAGACCGCGGTTCCGCGCACCTTGGCGTCCCCGTCCGCTCGGCGGACGCTGGTACCCACCACTGTCATCGGTGGCCTCCGTCGGTTCCGGCGGCGCGCAGTGCCGCATCGACGATCTTCTGGTAGCCGGTGCAGCGGCAGATGTTGCCGGTCAGGGACTGGCGCACGGTCTCCTCCGACAGGTCGCGGCTCTGCTCCAGAACCGCGGTCAGAGTCATCGCCATCCCCGGTATGCAGGCCCCGCACTGCACCCCGCCGGCGTCCAGCAGCGCGTCCTGGACGGGGCTGAGCGGGCCGTCCGCTCCGGCCAGCGACTCCACGGTGCGCACCGAACATCCCTCCACGGCGGACACGGGGAGCAGGCAGGACACGACGGGCTGATCGTCGAGCAGGACGGTGCAGGCGCCGCACCGTCCCTCGCCGCAGCCGGGTTTGGCTCCGGTGAGGCCGAAGTGCTCACGCAGCACCTCCAGCAGCGGCGTCAGCCCTGAAACGTCGACATCGACGCCACGGCCGTTGAGCGTGAACGCGTACGACACAACATCCTCCTAGACGGCAAGCTCGGCGCAGGCGCGGCGCACCAGCGACGGCAGCACCTCGCGGCGGTACCAACCGGGGGCGTCAAGACCGTCCCTCGGCGTGCAGTCGGCTGCGGCCAGCCGGCCCGCCTCCTCACCGGCGGCCGCCGACGGCCGGTTGCCGACCAGCGCATCGGCCGCGGCGTGCGACAGCCGCGCGACAGGTTCCACGGATCCGATCGCCACGCGCGCCGCGGTGACGACTCCGTCGGGATCGAGATCCACGCAGACGCAGACATTGGCGATGGCGTACTCACCCCCGCCGCGCACGGTCAGGCGGGCGAACGCGGAGCGACGGGTGGCCGGCGCCGCAACCAGCGCCCGCACGACGATCTCGTCCGCAGGCCGCTGAGCGCGCTCCAGCAGGTATTCGCCGAGCGGCACGGTCGCCCGGCCCCGCAGCGAGGCGGTCTCGAGCCGGGCGTCGAGAGCAAGCAGGGCAGGGACCAGATCCGCCTCCGCGAATCCGGTCGCGCCGATGTTGCCGCCCAGTGTCGCCACGTTCCGCACCTGGGGGAACGCGGACTGACCCGCCGCGCCGACCAGCCCCGCCAGCGCGGCGGGCAGTTCGCGCGACGCGAGGTCGGTGTGCGTGGTGAGCGCCCCCAGCGAAACCTCCTCGCCCGACTCGATCGCGCGCAGCTCTGCGATGCCGTTCAGCGAGACGTAGCGGGGACGCAGGTCCTCACCTCGCAAGGACGAGCGCATCACCCAGGTTCCGGCGGCCAGGGCCGCTCCGCGGTCACCGAGATCGGCCAGTGCGCGCACCGCCTCGTCGACCGAGGTGGCCGGTAGTACTTCGCAGCCTTTCGTGGTCGTACTCACCACATCACCTCGCGGTGTTGTTCGTTGTGGAGTCTCCAGCGGAGACGTGGCCAGAGCGGCGACACCCGCTGCCGCACCGAGGGGTCCGGAACCCCGGGGCTCATGGACCCATGCCGATCCACTCGGCGCCGTCAGGTGAGATCTCCTTCTTCCAGATCGGCACTTCTTCCTTGAGCAACTCGATACACATCCGGGACGCCTCGAAGGCCTCTGCCCGATGCGGGGCGGATGCGGCGATGACGACGGCAGCGTCGCCGATCTCGAGCCGGCCGGTGCGATGGGCGACCGCGACGCGGACACCGGACGCGATGGACTGGCACCGGTGGATGATGTCGGCCAGGGTCTTGAGGACCATGCCGGGGTAGGCCTCGTACTCCAGGCGGGTCACCTGCTTGCCGTGGCTGTGGTCGCGCACGGTGCCGATGAACACGACGGTGCCCCCCTGCCCCGGGCCGGTGACAGCGGCCAGGACTTCGTCCACGCTGAGGGGCTGTTCGGTGAGGCGGCAGTAGGGCTCGGCACCACCGGCCACCGGGGGGATCAGGGCGACGACGTCACCGTCGGTCAGTGGCCGCTCGGGTGGCGCGAAGTCTTCGTTCACGGCCGCCTTGACGTGGCGGCGGACACCCTCCAGGCCGGGGTGCAGGTGGCACAACCGGTCGATGAGCCGGCCCAGAGTCGTTCCGTCGGTCACGGTGACGTCCTCCTGGTGGGTACCGACGAACCGTTCGCGCAGCGCACCGAAATACAGCACGCGGATCTGCATGCATGTCCTCTTCCTCTGCCCGGGAGCAGCTCTCAGCCCCCGATGGCGGACATCGGCCTGGATGGCTGCAGGAATCCCAGGTCGTCGATGCCCGCGCCCGCCTTCTTCGTCCACATCGCGGCTCTCCAGCGCTCGGCGAGCTCCTCGTCGGTGGCTCCGCCCCGCAGCGGGGTGCGCAGATCGGACTCCTCCCGCGCGAACAGGCAGTTGCGGATCTGACCGTCCGCGGTGAGCCGAGTCCGGTCGCAGGAGCCGCAGAACGGCCGGGTCACGCTGGCGATGACGCCGACCCGTGCCGGACCACCGTCCACCAGCCATGTCTCCGCCGGGGCGCTGCCACGAATCCCTTCGTCCTCCGGGGTCAGGTCGAACACGGCCGACAGCGAGTCGAGGATCTCCGCGGCGGTCACCATGGCGTCACGGCTCCAGCCGTGCTGGGCGTCCAGCGGCATCTGCTCGATGAAACGCAGCTGGTAACCGCGCTCCAGACACCAGCGCAGCAGCTCGGGCGCCTCGTCGTCGTTGACGCCGCGCATGAGCACCGCGTTCACCTTGACCGGCCGCAGGCCCGCGGCGTCAGCCGCCGCGAGGCCTGCGACCACATCGGCCAGCCGGTCCCGCCGCGCGAGCTTGCGGAACCTCTCGGGCACCAACGTATCCAAGGAGACGTTGACGCGGTCGAGGCCCGCCTCACGCAGCGGCCGGGCGAGTCGGGGAAGGCCGATGCCGTTGGTGGTCAACGAGATCTGGGGCCGCGGCTGAAGCGCGGCGACCCGGCCGATCACATCGAGCAGGTCGCGCCGCAGGAGTGGCTCGCCGCCGGTGAAGCGGACCTCCCGGACGCCGAGCCGCGTCACCGCGATGCGGATCAGTCGGACGATCTCGTCCGCGGTCAGCAGCTCGGGTTTGGGAAGCCAGTCCAGTCCCTCGGCGGGCATGCAGTATGTGCAGCGCAGGTTGCAACGATCCGTCAGCGACACCCGAAGGTCGGTCGCCACCCGACCGTAGGTGTCGATGAGCATCGGTGCCTGACCGGTGATCCGGCCCATGCGGTTCCTCGTCTCAGGTTGCGGGATGCAGGGTGTAGGACGGGAAGTTCCCGTGCAGCGGGTCGTCGGGCGCGCCGTCGGTCACCGCGCGCACGAGCAGCTCACCTCCCACGAATGCGCCGCGCCACGAGGCTCCGTTGCCGCCGAAGACCTCCTCGCGGTCGCCGCGGGACCGCGGCTTGTTGATCCCCACCTTGAACGCCTGCAGCTGCCTGCCCAGCCGCTGGGCCGTCGCTTCGTCGTCGCAGGCGAGGGACGCGACGAGCGCTCCGTTGCTGGCGTTCATCGCGGCGAGCAGCTCGGCCTCGGTGTCCACGAGCACGATGGTGTCGACGGGGCCGAACGGTTCGGCGTGGAAGAGCGCGGACGAGCTCGGCGGGCTCAGGACCGCGACCGGCGCCAGGTAGGCGGAGCGGTCCTGGCCGTCGATGAAGCGGCCGCGGCCGACGTCGCCCCGGTAGAGGGGGACACCGCCCCGGTCGAGGGTCTCCGCCACGGCGTCGTTCAGCTCTTTGACCTTGGCGGCGTTGATGAGTGGCCCGTAGTCGAGATCGGGCAGCGCATCGTCCGGTGAAGCGACCGCGAGTGGGTGCCCGAACCGGACCTCGTCCAGCACGGGCAGATAGGCCGCGAGGAAGTCGTCGAACAGCGAGCGCTGCACCACGTAGCGGGGGTAGGCGGTGCACCGCTGCTTGGCGTAGTCGAAGCTCTTGCGCAGATGACCGGACAGTGTCTTCCAGTCGCTGAACTCCCACACCCCCCAGCAGTTCAGACCTTCCTGCTCCAGGATGTGCCGCTTCCCCTGGTCGACGAGGCTCTCCACCTGGCTGCCGGCCGCCCGTCCGCCGACGAACGAGACGCAGCCGATCTCCGGTGCCGCCACCAGGGCCGGGGAGAGCGTCCTCCCGGAACCGCTGACCAGCGTGATGGGCAGGCCCTCGCGTGCCGCCAGCGCACAGGCCAGCGTCAGGCAGGCCAGTCCGCCGTCGGTCGGCGTCTTCGCGATCACGGCGTTGCCGGCGAGCAACTGGACGAGCATGGCGTGCATCAGCACGCTCATCGGGTAGTTCCAGCTCGCAATGTTGCTGACCGGTCCGGCCAGAGGCGTGCGGCCGACGAGCATCCGGTCGATCTCCTCGACGTACCACCGCACTCCGTCGATGCAGCGGTCGACGTCATTGGTGGCCAGACGCCACGGCTTGCCGATCTCCCACACCAGCAGCAGGGACAGCAGGTCCCGGTGGGTCTGAAGCGCGTCCAGCGCGGCCGTGACCTTGGCCTTGCGCTCCGCGAGCGGCACCTGACGCCACTCGCGGTGCGCCTGCGCGGCGGCGGCGACCGCGGCGGAGGCCTCCTGAAGACTCAGAAACGGCGGCCCGGCGATCTCAGTGCCGTCGACCGCGGAGGTCGCGGGGATGGGAGCACCGTCGCGACGCCACTGGCCGCCCCACAGGTTGAGTACCCGGTCGTCGTGGAATGCCTCCGGGGCGACGGCCACGCAGCGTGCGTAGGCGTCCGCCCAGGCCGTGCCGGGCTTGAGGATGAGAGACATGTGCACCTCCTCGTTCAGTGACTTCTGGTCAAGCCGGTGACAGCGAGGCCGGAGTGCGTCTTGTACTTCTTGTTGATCGAGATGAGCACCGCCGTCAGCGGTTCGAGCTGGCGGGCCAGACGCAACGCCCCGGCGTCCACTCCGATCCGGCCGGTGACCGCACGGACGAGCTCCTGCACGACGCCCTTCGCGGCCGCGTCGTCACCGCAGACGAGGACGTCCTCGTCCTTGAGGTACTCGGCGTCGCCGAGCAGGCTTACCGCGGACACGTGGTGGAAGGCCCCGACCACACGGCTGTCCGGCAACAACCCTGCGGCCTGTTCGGCGGCACTGCCGTCGCTCACCGGCAGGCCGTAGGGGCCGCGCTTGTCGAACCCCAGCGGATTGACGCAGCTGATCACGATCTTGCCGGCCAGGTGGTCGCGCAGATCTGCCACGAGCTCGGCGTGGCCGTTCCACGGAACGGCCAGCAGTACGACCTCGTTGACCGATGCGGCCGTGGCGTTGGACGTCCCGGAGACTGCTTGGTCCGTGGGAAGTCTGGCGTTGAGCTCCTGGGCCGCCTCCTGTGCCCGCTCGGGCGAGCGGGATCCGAGGAAGACCCGGTGTCCGGCGCGGGCGAACCGGTACGCCAGTCCCTTGCCCTGCGGGCCCGTGCCACCGATCACGCCGATGGAGTAAGTCTGCGACTGCATGGGTGCTCCTGGGGGTGAATGGTCCGGGTCACAGCGGCGCGAGCTTCTCGACCGGCGTCCAGTCCTCGTCCAGGCCGAAGGCCCGGGGACCGAAGACGTCCAGTGCCTCGGGGGTGCGCATGATCGCCGGCGTGGAGATGGCGATCACCCGCACGCGCTGCCCGTAGCGCAGCGCCTCGGTCGTGATCGGCGTCGCGGTCTCGGCGTCGAGCACCGAGATGAGGTCCGGGACGATCGCGAGCAGCTTTCCGTCGCTGCGGGCCACCAGATGCTCGTTCTGGAAGGTGAGCTCCACCTTCGTCGCGCCGTCGAACGTCGCGATGGTCGCGGTGCCGCGGACGAACCCGTCGGCGCTGCGGCGCTCGATGTCGACGACCTTGCCCTCGAGCAGGATGCGTGCGTGCTCGTAGATGGTGCCGGACAGGTAGTCGATCAACGCCTGGAACGGATCTTGCTGGCTCTCCCTGGCTTCCCGGATCACCCTGCCGAGCCGGAGGGCCAGCGTCATGGTCCCCGGGATCGCGGTGCGCTTCACGTCGGTGCCGCTCATGGGATATTCGGCGATGTAGGAGACGCCGCCCATCCGAATCGTCACTCCGCGCGCGAACCACTCCATGCTGCGGTTGTCATCGCCGGTGTCGATGATCGTCACGTTCTGACGCTCGTCGCAGATCGCCATCGGTGAGCCCGCGACCCCGTACACCCCGAAGGTCTCCATCTGCAGCTCGGGGAAGGCGCGTCCCATCCCGTCGCCGTCGACAATCGGCAGCCCGGTGCGCGCCGCGACCAGCAGCGGAACCATCGAGTTCAGGCCGCCGCACTCCATCGGAATGATGGCGTCGGCCTTCCTGCCGAGATGCTGTTCCAGCCGGCGCAGCGCCGTCACCGGCTCGTCCCCGCCGGGGATCTTCTCGATGACGACGGTCGGTGCGCCCATGAAGGCGCTGGCGATGACGAGCGCCTCGTCGTCGACCTCGTCCGGCTCGATCAGCCGGATGGTGCGGCCGCGCCGCAGTTCCTCGGCCACCAGCAGGGTCCCGATGTAGGGATCTCCGCCGCCCCCGGTCCCCAGCAGGGCGGCGCCCCGCGCCAGGTCTTCCAAGTCGTCGAGCTCAAGCGTGTATGCCATGTCTCCCTCTGTCCTTTCGATCGCCCGATACCGCACCGCCTCACCGGGCGAGGACGAGATCTCCCACTGCCTTGACCCGGATCCGTGTCGCGTTGCCCGGCAGGTAGGCCAGGGGGACTTCGTCGACATCCACGATCTGCACCGACGAGCGGCTCGCACCGGCCGACACCGCCTTGTCGACGGCCTCCTGCTTGGCCTCGTCGAGCACGGCGTCCCGCTGGCCGGGCTGGATCGAGTACATGCGGTCGACCTCGCCGCCCACCTGCGCGATCGCCGCGCCGATCGCGTTGGCGGTGGCGAAGAACTCCGGCCGCCGCACCTCACCGACGCCGGGAAGGCTCTCCGGGACGAGGATGCTGCCGCCGCCGACGGCCACCACGGCGATGGGCTCGGAGCTGGTGCGCACCCGGTCCACCACGTTGGTCATGTCCTCGGAGATCCGCTGCAGCACGGCGTCGATGAACGACCGGTCCAGATGACGGACCAGGCTCCGGTCCCCGATGTCGGCGATCCCGGCGGCCACCGCGATATCGGTGCAGGTCAACGTGTCGCCCCCGAACACCAGTGCCTTCTCGGTCAGCCGGTAGCCGACGCTGTCGGGGCCGACGCCGAACGGCTCGGACCGTACGCGGCTGCCTCCGCCGATACCGATCGAGAGGACGTCGGGCATACGGAAGTTGGTGCGGATGCCGCTCACGCTGACCTCGGTCGAGGCTTCGTGCGGGAAGCCGTTGCGGAGCATGCCCACGTCCGTCGTGGTACCGCCGACGTCCACCACGGCGCAGTCGCGCAGGCCGGACAGGAAGGCCGCGCCGCGCATCGAGTTGGTCGGTCCGGAAGCGAAGGTGGCGACCGGGTAGCGGCGCGCGTAGTCGACGTCCATGAGCGTGCCGTCGTTCTGGCTGAGGAACAGTGGCGCGTGGATCCCCGCGCCGCTCACGGCCTCGGCCAGGCCGCGGCAGATGTGGTCGGCGAGTTCGCTCAGGCAGGCGTTGATGATGGTGGCGTTCTCACGCTCCAGCAGGCCCATACGCCCGATCTCGTGGGACAGGCTCAGCGACGCCCCGGGAAGGAGCTCCTTGAGGATCTCGGCGGCCTCACGTTCGCACTCCTCGTTCACCGGGGAGTACACCGATGAGATCGCGATGCTGCGCACTCCCTGCGCGGCGATCTCCTCGGCCACCCTGGCCAGCTCGTCGCGGCTCATGGGAGCGATCCGCCGCCCGTCGATCTCGTGCCCGCCGTGGCACATGTAGGCCCGGCCGTCGATCGCCCGCACCAGGCGCTCGGGCCAACTCGACATCGGGGGCAGGGCGGCGGTCGCCGGCAGCCCCAGCCGGATGGCGGCCGTCGGGGCGAGGCGGTTTCCCTCCACGATCGCATTGATGAAATGCGTCGTGCCGATCATGACGCCCTGGATCGCCGATGGTTCGTATTGCGTGCCCGACAGGAGGGTCTTCAAGGCCTCGGCGATGCCCGTCGTCACATCTTCGGTGGTTGCAATCTTGGTATGTGCGCACACCCGATCGCCGTCCATGAGGACCGCGTCGGTATTTGTTCCACCTACGTCAATGCCAATGCGCATCGGCTCTCCATTGTTGTGTCCAGCAGACCTCGACCTCGTACCTTGTCCGCAGCCGTAGCCGCAGCCTCAGCCTCGCGGCTTGTCCGCGGACGAACGCATATGCCGACGGCCTGAATTGACCTTAGATTCGGCGCACCGACGGGTCATTGTGCTTTCTGCGACCAGTGAAGCCGGAAATTGTGCAACCCGCCCGACGCGGCCTGCCGACCAGCGGCGTCACGCAGAGTGAGGGGCTCGGACCGCGTCGGCGGCATGCCCGCGGCCACGCGGGGCGCTGCTTCGGCCGGGCTGCGGATGCCCCGCTTCGGCCCCGCCGAGCCATCCTTGCGAGATGCACAAGATCTCGCGAGGAATTGTGGGAAACACCGAAGACCAGCAGGTCCGGCGGCCCCTAACTTTCCGGGACATGGGGCCGGGGCACCTCCCCGGCCACCGCTGATCCCCTTCGGCGTCTGTCCCCGGCCCCCTCACTTCAGGAGGAGCGATGCTTGAGCAACCTGCGATGCGGCACCCACGGGTGGGCGTGCGATGAGCGCCGCGACTGACATGCCGGTGGGACTGGTCCTCGGAAGCCACATGCCCGCCAAGGACATCGTGGCGATGGCCCGCCAGGCCGAAGATCTCGGTTTCGGAGAAATGTGGTTCTCCGAGGACTGTTTCTTCTCCGGTGGAATTGCCGGAGCCGCCGCGGCGCTTGCCGGGACCAACCACTTGCCGCTCGGTCTCGGAATCGTCTCCGCGGTGACTCGGCACCCCGCGATCCTGGCCATGGAACTCGCCACTCTCGACGTACTGTTTCCGGGCCGCATTTATGGCGGCATTGGGCACGGCGTGCCTGCCTGGCTGGACCAGATGGGCCTCATGCCGCCAGCGCCGTTGAAAACCCTCCGCCAATGCGTGACCGCGGTCAGGCAGCTGCTCGACGGCAAATCGCTCACCGAAGAGGGACATTTCAAGTTCGACAACATTGAGCTGACGTACCCGGCGGCCACCCGCGTGCCGCTCTACACCGGGGTGGTGAACGAGAGGGGGCTTCGGGTGTCGGGCGCCGTCGCCGACGGCACGATCCTGTCGGTCCTGGCCAGCCCGGCCTACGTCGAGTGGGCCAGGGCCCGGATCACCGAAGGCGCCGAAAAGGCCCAGCGCACCGACCCGCACCGGCTGGTGACCTACACGCTCTTCTCGGTCAACTCCGACTCCAAGGTCGCCAGGGCCGCGGTGCGGGAATCCATCGCCTTCTACCTCGCGGCGATGCCCAACAGCGCCCTGTCGCAGGTGTACGGAATCCAGGACGAGCTCAATGAGCTGCTGGCGGCCGGCGGAGCCGAAGCCGTCGCGCGGGACATGCCCGACGCCTGGGTCGACGACCTGGCGGTCGCCGGCGACCCCGACGAATGCGCCGAGAAGCTGCGCCGCCTGCTCGATGCGGGCTCCGACTCCATCGGGCTGTGGTTGTTCCCGGCGGACCAGGCCGGCGAGGTCGCCCAGCTGACTGCCCGCGAAGTACTCCCCCGGCTCTGACGAAAGGACCCTCATGCCGTACCGCGTCTTCTTCCTCAACAAGCTCCGCGAAGGTGTCGACCCGGCCGACTACGAGAGCTGGATCCGGCGCACCGACTACCCCGTCGCTCGCGCGAACCCGGCGATCCAGCGCTACGAGGTCACCAGGCTCGAGTCGACGCTGGACGACGGCTCCCCCTCCTACGACTACCTCGAGGTGCTGGAAGTCGTCGGAATCGAGGAGTACCGGCAGGCGCTGGACACGCCGGAGTTCAAGCAACTCCTCGGCGAATGGTCGGAGTTCATCGCCTCCTCCGAGGCGGTCCACGGTGGAGTGATCGAGTGACCGGCCGCCGCTCGGCGCCCCCTCGGCACAAGGAAGCGACCCATGCGTGACGTCCTGCACGCCGTCTCCGGCTGGTACGACTCCGGGGAGCGGTTCGCACTCGGCACCGTGGTTCATACCTCCCGCAGCGCGCCCCGCGGCCCCGGAGCGGCCATGGCCGTCTCCGGCAGCGGCGAGGTGGTGGGCAGCGTGTCGGGCGGCTGCGTCGAGGGCGCCGTGTACGAAGCCGCCCAACTCGCCGTCCAGACCGGAGAACCGGCGCTCGAGAAGTACGGAGTGAGCGACGACGAGGCCTTCGCTGTCGGCCTCACCTGCGGCGGGATCATCCACGTCTTCGTGGAGCCGGTCGACCGGACGACGTTCCCGCAGTTCGGGGAGGTCGTCGCGTCGATCGAGCGGAGCGAGCCGGTCGCGGTGGCGACCGTGGTCGACGGTCACGGCCGGATCGGCGCCCGTCGCGTACTGTGGCCGGACCACGCTTCCGGATCACTCGGCGACGAGCGGCTCGACCACGCGGTCACCGAGGACGCCCGCGCCATGCTGGCCCAGGCGCAGACCGGCATTCGGCACTACGGGCTGCACGGGGAGCGGCGTCACGACGAAGTGTCGGTGTTCGTGCAGTCCTACACGCCCGCTCCCAGGATGCTGGTGTTCGGCGCGATCGACTTCGCCTCCGCGGTGGCCAGGATCGGAGTCTTCCTCGGTTACCACGTCACCGTGTGCGACGCCAGACCGGTGTTCGCCACGCGCAGGCGGTTCCCCGAGGCTCATGAGGTGGTCTGCGAGTGGCCGCACCGGTACCTGGCCCGGACGGCTGTCGATGAGCGCACAGTGATCTGCGTGCTCACCCACGACCCCAAGTTCGACGTACCGCTGCTCCAGGTCGCCCTCGGGACGCGAGCCGCCTACATCGGTGTGATGGGCAGCAGACGGACCCACCGCGACCGGATCGACCGGCTCCGGGAGCAAGGGGTCACCGACGACGAGTTGCAGCGGCTCGCATCGCCGATCGGTCTGGACATCGGTTCGCACACCCCGGAGGAAACCGCGATATCCATCGCGGCGGAGATCATCCAGACCCGCACGGGTGGAACCGGCGAGCGACTGTCGAGGACCGACGGCCCCATTCACCGCGCAAGTGCCCGACCGACCGCATCACTGGCAGAGGCAGATCTCAGGGAGTAATCCATGCAGCTCGAAAACACGTTCACCGTACCCCTGCCCGCTGACCAGGCCTGGCCGGTTCTGCTCGATGTCGAGCGGGTGGTGGCGTGCGTACCCGGGGCGACGCTGGACTCAGTCGACGGCGATGACATCACGGCCCGGATGCGTGTGAAGCTCGGTCCGATCATGATGACTTACCGGGGCCGGGCCCGTTTCGTGGAGAGGGACGAGGCCGCTCGCCGCGTCGTCATCGAGGCGTCCGGAAAGGACAGCAAGGGCGCCGGGACCGTGAGTGCGACGGTGCAGACGTCCCTGTACGACCGCGGCAACGAGACCGAGGTCCGTGTAGTCACCGTGCTCAAGCTGACCGGGAAGCCGGCGCAGTTCGGTCGCGGCGCCATACAGGATGTGTCGTCAACGCTCATCGACCGGTTCGCCCAGGCCCTGTCCGCCGAGCTCGCTACCTCTGGGCCGCAAGGCCAGACAGACTCGCAAGGCCAGACAGACTCCCACCAGGGTGGTGTGTCGCAGACCCCCACACCGGTGTCCAACGGCAGCGGCGTTGCGACCAAGCTCACGGCTCCCGCCGCCTCTGGGACTCACCTCCGTGCCGCGGACGACCACTTGGATCTGCTCGATGCGGTCGGTCCCGTGGCGAGGCGGATCGTGCCCAGGGTTGCCGGCGCGGCACTGCTCATCGTCCTCCTGGCATTCCTGGGCTGGTACTTCACCAGCAGTTGACCGGTCTGCGCAGGCCGGTCAACTGCTGGTGAGTCCGCAGGTGGGTCCGGCCGGTGGTTCATCGCCGCCCCGGTGGCTCTGTCGCCCGATGCTACGGGCTGACGTACGGGTTCTCGGGGTGGGATGGGGACGGAGGAACGGTCTGTGCGTGGGGAGGCCAGGAGGATCGGCGTGGTGAAGCTTCCCCTTGATCGTGGACACCTGGAGACCGGGACGTGTGAGCTCTTGAGCCGGGCGAGCTGGACCGTGGTGGTGACCGAGACCGCTCGGGATCGACCTCGCCTTGTTCGGCGGCGTGAGCCTTGAGTGCGCACACGGCTTGATAGACGGTGAGGAGTGCGTAGATCTCCTGGCAGACGAGCTCGGGGGTCTTGGAGCGCAGGATGAAGCCGGCGCCCCGCAGGCGGTTTTTGAGCTCGGCGAAGCCGTTCTCGATCTCCCGGCGTTGGTGGTAGAGCTGGGCCAACTGCCGTGCGGGCGCGTGCCGGTGATCCAGGGGACTGGTCGCCAGGCGAAACTTCTCCGCCTGCGCCGGCCGGTCCTGGGGCCGGTGCGCCGGGCAGGCAGGCGGCGCCAGCGGGCCGCATCGGCGCTCGAAGAGCGCCTGCAGCGGTTTGCCGCCCAGACGCTGACGGGCCCTGGTGAGCGCCGAGCTGGTGGGCTGCCGCTGCACGAATCCGCCCGGCAGGTGCCGCAGCTTCTCGGTCAAGGACCGCAGGACCACCCGGTATCCCGGAGGACCGGCACTGTCCGAGCTGCTGAACAGACACAGCGCCAGAACGAAGTACACCACCGCCCGGGCCGGCAGCAGTCCGGCGAATCATCAGATCGTGGTGAGCACCCGACCGCGCCGAGGGTCCTTTCACACTCAAAACGGGCATCAACATGCCCTTCACGTGCGGAAACTTCCTGACTCACCGGCATTGCAAGTCAAACGCACCGCTCGCTTGTTTGCTCAAGGACCGGACAGCCCACCTCGCGAAAGCGCGAGGTTAGCGGTGTTGACCCTCGTCCGACTGATCCGGACAACTCCTCTTCGAATCCGCGTAGCCGATCAGGAACAGCGCCTCGGTGAGCGAGAGCCGCTCCAGCTCCTGAGGCGACACGCTCTCGTTCACTCCGTGGATCTGCGCCTTCGGCTCGCTCAGGCCGATCAATAGGATCTCTGCCTTCGGGTAAAGCGAGGCCAGTGTGTTGCACAGCGGGATTGAGAAGCCTTGTCCTGCGACTTGCATCTCCTCTCCCGGGTAGGCGACCCGCATGGCCTCCGCCATCGACGTGTATGCCGGGCTGGTGGTGTCCACCTGGAACGGCTGCCCCTGGCCAACCTGCTCCACCGCGACCCGCGCACCCCAGGGGACCTTGGCCTCGAGGTGCGCGGTCAGCAGTGCGGCGGCCTCAGCCACTTCCGTCCCTGGCGGGACCCTCAGGCTGACCAGTGCGCATGCGGACGCCTGAATGGACGCCGTGGCGCCGGTCACCGGCGGGCAGTCGATGCCGAGCACAGTGACGGACGGCCGCGCCCATAGACGGTCCGCGATCGTTCCGCTACCCGTCAGTGCCACCCCTTCGAGAACCCCGGCGTCCCGCCGGAAGTTCTCCTCCTGGTACTGCAGCCCCTCCCACACTCCGTCCGCGGCCAGTCCTTCCACGGTCGTCGAGCCGTCCTCGTCCCGCAGCGAGTCAAGGACGCGGATCAGCGCGGCGAGCGCGTCGGGCGCGGCTCCACCGAACTGGCCTGAGTGGAGGTTGTCCTCAAGGGTGTTCACCTCCACGCGCATCAACGCCATGCCGCGCAGAGTCGCGGTGACTGTCGGCAGCCCGGCACGGAGGTTGCCGGCGTCACCGATGACGATCGTGTCGGCCGAAAGCAGTTCCGGGTGCTGCTCGGCGTACTGCTGCAGGCCTCCGGTGCCCTGCTCCTCCGAGCCTTCTACGACAACCTTGACACCGACCGGTATCCCGCCGTTGGCCTTGAGTGCACGCAGCGCGAGCATGTGCATGATCAGGCCGCCCTTGCAGTCGGCCGCACCACGCCCGTACCAGCGCCCGTCGCGCTCGGTAAGCTCGAACGGGGGCGAGAGCCAGGCGGACTCGTCAAGTGGTGGCTGCACATCGTAGTGGGCGTAAAGCAGCACGGTCGGGGCATCCGCAGGGCCGCGAAGATACCCGTATACGGACTGAGTACCGTCCGGGGTGTCCAACAGCGCGACGTCCCTGAACCCCTCCGCGCGGAGCAGGTCGGCGACCCACTTCGCGGCGGCCTCGCACTCGCTCTTCGGGAACTGGGCGGGGTCGGCCACGGACTGGAATGCAACCAGTTCGGCGAGCTCAGTCCTGGCGCGCGGCATCAGCGACGCGATGGTCTCGGCCAGCGCGGTCGCGGGCGAAGGGGTGGTCATCGATAACTCCTCGTGGATGCAACAGGGTTACGCGGGGCACGGCCGCAATGGCTGGGAGCGCGGCGCGTCTTTGGGCCGCATTGCGGGACGTCGTGGTGGTCGGGGATCCGCCGACATTCGGGCGGCGTGCACGGCAGCCGTGCCCCGACGGCGGACGCTGTTTCCGGAAGGAAAAGCTGCCCCGCCACAGGACACGGCGGCGGCCACACCACGGGCTCCTCACCTGGCGCGCTCCCGCCCGGCTGCCACGTCCCATGGCCCGAGCATGGTGGTGCCGGCGCCGGCCCGTTCCGCCTTTCCGCCTTGGCGCATCTGGATGATTTCCGCAGCGATGGACGCAGCCGTCTTTTCGGGTGTGCTCGATCCGACGTGAGGAAGAAGACGCGGTGTGTCATCAGAGTCCTTGCTTTCTGAGCCGGGCAAGACGTCGCCGGAGTCAGACCCTGCGGCAAGAAGGCGGCCCAGCTTTTCCGCGCACTCGTCGGGATCACCGGCAATGGCCAGATCGTCGCCCCAGGATTCGGGCATCGCCTTCACCAGCCCCCAGCCGAGGAAGCTCAGCCGAGGAGGACGACGTCCAGTTCGACACCGGGCTCGACCGCCGTGGTGTCCTCCGGGATCACGATCAGTGCGTCCGCGCGCGCCAGGGCGGCGACCAGGTGCGACCCGGCTCCCCCGACGGGAGTGACGCGGCCGACCGCCTCGCCCTGCGCGGGCGGCTCGTTCCTGCCGCGCAGGAACTGCCGCTTACCGGCCGGCGAAGTGAGCGGCTCGCCGATCTCGAGGCGGGCCCGGACCACCCTGCGCTCACGCGGTTCGAGCCCCATGAGGGCGCGGATCGCGGGGCGGACGAACAGCTCGAAGGAGACGTAGGAGCTGACCGGGTTGCCGGGGAGGGCTAGCAACGGGGTGCGGTCGGGGCCGATGCGGCCGAAGCCCTGCGGCTTGCCCGGCTGCATGGCGATCTTGCGGAACTCGACCCGGCCCTCCGCGGCGGAGGAGCCCTCGTCCGCACGCCCGCCGAACTCCGAGAGCGTCTCCTTCACCACGTCGTACGCGCCGACGCTGACACCGCCGCTGGTGACGACGAGGTCGGCGCGGGTCAGCTGGTCCTCGAGGGTGGTGCGCAGCGTCTCGGCGTCGTCGGCGACGGCTCCGACGCGGTAGGCGATGGCTCCGGCGTCCCGGGCGGCGGCGGTGAGCGCGAAGCTGTTGGAGTCGTAGATGCTGCCGGGGGTCAGCTCCTCGCCGGGCTGGACGAGCTCGCTGCCGGTGGACATGACGACCACGCGCGGGCGCGGACGGGCCCTGACGGTACTGCGGCCGATGGCCGCGAGCAGTCCGATCTGGGGCGGGCCGAGGACCGTACCGGCTTCCAGGGCGAGGTCTCCGGCCTGCACGTCGCTGCCGCGGAGGCGGATGTGCTGCCCGGCCTCGGCGGCGCGGTGGACCCGGACCTCGCCGCCGGCGCCCTCGGGAGCGGAGGAGTGGGCGCGCATGGTGGTGGCGGGCCCTCGGCCCGTACCGCCGTCGGTCCACTCGACCGGAACGACGGCCTCGGCGCCGGGCGGCAGCGGGGCGCCCGTCATGATGCGGGCGGCCTCGCCGGGGCCGACGGTCGGCAGCTCGCCGCTGCCCGCGGCGAGGTCTCCGATGACGGTGAGGACGGCCGGGTACTCCTCGGAGGCGCCCTGCACATCGGCGGTACGCACCGCGTAGCCGTCCATGGAGCTGTTGTCGAACGGCGGCAGCGCGACCGGGACCGTGACATCCTCGGCGAGGACACAGCCCTGGGCGTCGAGGAGGCGCAGCTCGCGGGGCTCCAGCGGGCGGATGTGCGCGAGTATGTCGTCGAGGTGCTCGGACACGGACCAGATCCGGCCCGCGGCGGCAGCCTCCCGGGTCAGGGCGTCGCCGACCGGGGCCGCCGCGCCGTGGTACGGGAGGCGGGATCCGGCCGACGCGGCGGTCTGTTCGGTACTGCTCAAGGTGCTATCTCCTCCGTGACGTAACTGCGGAGCAGGTCCGGAAGTCCGGGCCCAGATCTTCACGTTCGGGCGTCTGACAATGGCACACAGGTAGTCGCCACACTCCCCCGCGCGCCCGCACGGGCCCCCTTCCCACCGCGCTGCCCCGCCCCCCGGCTGACCTGCTGCGCTGCACCCTGCGTTGGCACGCGCCCGGCTCGATCTCGGGCCGGGGACGGCTTCCAGGGAGCCCCCTGAGTGCGTACTGCTCGTCACGGTCACGCCCGCGCCGATGCCAGTCAAAGGGGTGAGGACGAACTCGCGGCCGGGGCGCGGACGAGGGGACATGACATTCTCCGCCGTGACCAGGCTCTGCAGTTGGTTGTACTCCAGGCCCATCTTCGCCTGGGGCCTCACCCACTCGGGCTTGCGCTCGATGGGGGTCTGACTGTTCCGGCCCCCCAGGCGCAATCACTTGCGTCCGGAGGGGATGCACCGTCATGGACACGAGGGGCTCCTCGAAAGTCGAGCGCGGGCACGGACCCGCGCGGCTGATTGAGCCTCCCCCTCTGTCATTGGCCTGAGAGCTTCACCACGCGCAGCTGTGCGCGGCTTGCACCGTGGGCGAGACGCGTGAGCGCCTGCTTTCCAGAGTCCGCCTCCACCGCGCAGTAACGAAGCCTGAGAGTTTCCGGGGAGGATTTGCTCCTTCGGCGCCACACCTTTGGGGAGTGTGGACTCTCCCGCGCAGAATCGTCAGCGGTGTATTCAGTTGTTCGGTTCTTGCCGAGGCCTCTTGTCGAGTGCTTGCTGATAGAGCTGTCCGGCGCGATAGGAGGACCGGACCAGGGGTCCGGACATCACTCCGGCGAAGCCGATCTCCTCGGCCTCTTCCTTGAGCTCGATGAACTCCTCGGGCCTGACCCACCGGTGCACCGGGTGGTGCCGCACCGAGGGCCGCAGGTACTGGGTGATGGTGACCAGGTCGCACCCGGCAGCGTGCAGGTCCTTCAGCGCGGCCGAGATCTCCGCCCGGGTCTCCCCCATGCCCAAGATCAGGTTCGACTTGGTGACCAGCCCGAACTCCCGCGCCGCGGTAAGCACACCGAGCGACCGGTCGTAGCGGAACGCGGGCCGGATCCGTTTGAAGATCCGCGGCACCGTCTCCACGTTGTGCGCCAATACTTCCGGGCGCGATTCGAGCACCTGGGCCAGCAACTCGGGGACACCGTTGAAGTCCGGGACCAGGTTCTCCACACGGGTGTCCGGGTTCAGGGCGTGGATCTGTCGGACCGTCTCGGCGTACAGCCAGGCACCACGGTCGGGCAGGTCGTCGCGGGCCACCCCGGTGATGGTGGCGTACCGCAGCCCCATCTTCGCCACCGACTCCGCCACCCGGCGCGGCTCCTCCCGGTCCAGAGGCCGGGGCTTGCCGGTGTCGATCTGGCAGAAGTCGCAGCGCCGGGTGCACTGGTCGCCGCCGATGAGGAAGGTGGCTTCACGGTCCTCCCAACACTCGAAGATGTTCGGACAGCCCGCCTCCTGGCACACCGTGTGCAGCCCTTCGGCCTTCATCTGCGAGCGCAACGCGTTGTATTCCGGCCCCATCCGCGCCCGAATCTTGATCCACTCGGGCTTGCGCTCGATCGGGGTCTGGCTGTTCCGCACCTCCAGCCGCAGCAACCTGCGGCCGTCAGGCGAGGCGGAAGGTGTGAGGGCGCCGCTCATCTCACAGCTCCGGGTACAACGGGTGTGCATCGGCGAGCGCGGCCACACGGGCCCGCAGCTTCGCGGCGAGACTCGGGGCGTACGCCGGATTGAGGGCCTCCGCGATGATGTCGGCGACCTCCGCGAATTCGGCCTCCCCAAAGCCGCGGCTGGCCAGCGCCGGCGTACCGATCCGCAGTCCCGAGGTCACCATCGGCGGGCGGGGGTCGAACGGCACAGCGTTGCGGTTCACCGTGATGCCGATGTCGTGCAGGCGGTCCTCCGCCCGCTGCCCGTCGAGCTCCGACTCACGCAGGTCGACCAGCACCAGGTGGACGTCCGTACCACCCGACAGCACGGACACCCCCGCGTCCGTGACATCGGGAGCACTCAGCCGTTCCGCGAGGAGTCGAGCGCCCGCGAGGGTGCGCTCCTGGCGCTCACGGAACTCCGGCTCGGACGCCATCTTGAACGCGACCGCCTTGGCCGCGATCACGTGCTCCAGCGGTCCGCCCTGCTGGCCGGGGAAGACCGCACTATTGACCTTCTTCGCCACGTCCTCACGGTTGGTCAGCACCACTCCGCCGCGCGGGCCGCCGAGTGTCTTGTGCGTGGTCGTGGTCACCACGTCGGCGTACGGCACCGGGTTCGGGTGCAGGCCCGCGGCCACCAGGCCGGCGAAGTGCGCCATGTCCACCATCAGGTACGCGCCGACCTGGTCCGCGACCCGCCGGAAGGCGGCGAAGTCCAGCTGCCGGGGGTACGCCGACCAGCCCGCGATGATCAGCTGCGGCCGGTGCTCATCGGCAAGTCGCTGCACCTCCGCCATGTCGACGCGGTTGTCCTCCGCGGAGACGTGGTAGGCGACGACATTGTAGAGCTTGCCGGAGAAGTTGATGCGCATGCCGTGGGTGAGGTGCCCGCCGTGCGCGAGGTCCAGGCCCAGGATGCTGTCTCCCGGTTGGAGGAGCGCCGTCATCGCGGCGGCGTTCGCCTGGGCTCCCGAGTGCGGCTGCACATTGGCGAAGGCCGCACCGAACAATGCCTTCACCCGTTCGATGGCGAGCTGCTCGATGACATCGATGTGCTCACACCCGCCGTAGTAGCGACGGCCCGGGTAGCCCTCGGCGTACTTGTTCGTCAGGACGGAGCCCTGCGCCTCCATCACCGAGACCGGTGCGAAGTTCTCGCTCGCGATCATCTCCAGCGTGCTCTGCTGACGCTCCAACTCGGCACGTACGGCGGTGTACACGGTGGGGTCGAAGTCGGCGAGCCGACGGTCCAGCACAGACATCTCAGGCTCCTGCCGTGAGAGCCGCGTAGGCGGTGGCGTCCAGCAGATCCGGCGTACCGGTGATCCGCATCCGGAACAGCCAGCCCGCTCCGAACGGGTCAGTGTTGACCAGGCCGGGGTCGGCCACCGCAGCTTCGTTGATATCGACGACCTCGCCGTCCGCAGGAGCGAACAGGTCGCTCACGGACTTGGTCGATTCGATCTCTCCGCACGCTTCGCCAGCCTTGATCGTCGCGCCGACGGCAGGCAGGTCCAGGTAGACGACGTCGCCGAGCGCGTCTGCTGCGTGGGCGGTGACACCGACGGTCGACAGGTCTCCCTCGCTGGCAATCCACTCGTGGTCGCTGGTGTACATCAGGTCGGTGGGCAGGCTCATGATCTGTTCTCCTCGGGAGGTGGTCAGGCTCGGCGGCGGTAGAAGGGCAGCGGAACGACCTCGGCGTACTCCTGACTGCCCCGGATGTCGACGAGCACCTTGGTGCCGGGTTCGCTCCGGTCGGTCGGCAGGTATGCCATCGCCACGGGGTGGCCGAGGGTGGGCGACAGAGCGCCCGAGGTGACCTCGCCGATGCGCTCGCCGGTGTCCGGGTCGAGTACGGCGTAGCCGGTGCGCGGAGCTCGTCGACCGGTCGAGGCCAGCCCGACCAGCACGCGGGTGGGCCCCTCGTCACGACGGGCAGCCAGGGCCGCCTCGCCGACGAACCCGCCGGGCTTCCCGAACACCACGACTCGGCCCAGTCCCGCGTCGAACGGCGTGGTGCCGACGGTGAGCTCCTGGCCGTACAACGGCATACCGGCCTCGAGGCGCAGCGTGTCACGGCAGGCCAGGCCGCACGGGACCAGCCCGTGCCGCGCGCCCACCGCGCTGACGGACCGCCAGACGGCCGTCGCATCCTCGGGACGGCAGTAGATCTCGAAGCCGTCCTCGCCGGTGTAGCCGGTGCGCGCGAGCAGCACCTCGCGGTCCGCCAACCGCGCCCGGTCGATCGCGTAGTACTTCAGCAACGGCACCTCGACGTCGACCAGTTCGCTGACGATCGCCGGTGACGTCGGGCCCTGGACCGCGATCAACGCCCACTCGCCTGAGGTGTCCCGGATCGTGGTGACGTAGCCGTCGATCCGATCACGCAGCTGGGAGAGCACGACCAGCGTGTTGCCGGCGTTGGCCACGACGAGGTACCTCTCCTCGGCCAGGCGGTAGACGACGAGGTCGTCGAGCACTCCGCCGGTCTCGTGGACCAGCATGGAGTAGCGCGCGCGGCCGACGGCGATCTTCGACGGCCGCCCGACCAGGGCGTGGTCGAGAGCCCGGCCCGCCTCGGGACCGGACAGCTCGATCTCTCCCATATGGGTGAGGTCGAAGATTCCGGCGGTGGTCCGTACGGCGTGGTGCTCGACCAGCTCGGAGGTGTAGCGCAGTGGCATGGACCAGCCGGCGAAGTCGGTGAACGACGCACCGAGCTCCATGTGGATGTCGTGCAGGGGTGTCTTCTTCGACATGATGGTTCCTCTTCGGACCATGGCGGGCCGGGTCACGACGCGAACGACTCGGGATGCGGGCAGGAACAGACCAGGTTCCGGTCACCGTGCGCCTGGTCGATCCGGCCGACAGGCGGCCAGTACTTGTCGGACGTGACGCCCGCCGGGAACACGGCCCGTTCACGCGAGTAGGCCCGGGTCCACTCGCCGGCGATCGCGGCTGCGGTGTGTGGCGCCCGTCGCAGCGGGCTCTCCTCGACGGCCCAGACGCCCTTGTCCACCAAGTCGATCTCCGCGCGGATCGCGATCATCGCCTCGCAGAAGCGGTCCAACTCCTGCAGGCTCTCGCTCTCCGTCGGCTCGACCATCAGCGTGCCGGCGACCGGGAAGCTCATCGTCGGGGCGTGGAAGCCGTAGTCGATGAGCCGTTTGGCGATGTCGTCGACCGTCACACCCGTGGCGGCGGTGATCGGGCGTACGTCGAGGATGCACTCGTGCGCGACGAGGCCGGCCTCCCCGGCGTACAGGACGGGGAAGTGCGGCGCGAGCCGGCGGGCGACGTAGTTGGCACTCAACACGGCCGTCCGGGTCGCCTCGGTCAGCCCCTCCGCACCCATCATCCGGATGTAGGCCCACGGGATCGGCAGGATGCCGGCACTGCCGAACGGCGCTGCGCTGACCGCCCCGATCCCGTCGCGACGCCCGGTATCGGGGTGCAGCGGGTGGGTGGGCAGGTACGGCGCGAGGTGCTCGGCCACCGCGACCGGGCCGACGCCCGGCCCACCGCCGCCGTGCGGGATGCAGAACGTCTTGTGCAGGTTGAGGTGTGACACGTCGCCACCGAACTCACCGGGCTTGGCGATCCCGAGCAGCGCGTTGAGGTTGGCGCCGTCGACGTACACCTGCCCACCGTGCTCGTGCACCAACTCGCACAGCCGGGTGATGCTCTCCTCGTAGACGCCGTGCGTCGAGGGGTACGTCACCATGATCGCGGCCAGGTCGTCGGAGTGCTTCGCGCACTTGGCCTCGAGGTCGTCGAGGTCGACCGTGCCGTCGGGCCGCGACGCCACCACGACGACGCGCATCCCGGCCATCACGGCCGAGGCGGCGTTGGTGCCATGCGCGCTGGCCGGGATCAGGCACACGTCGCGTCCGGGCTGGCCGTTGCTCCGGTGGTACGCGCGAATCGCCAGCAGGCCCGCGAGCTCGCCCTGCGATCCGGCGTTCGGCTGGATGGAGACCTTGGCGTAACCGGTGACCTCGGCCAGCCACGTCTCGAGCTGCTCGACCAGGGCCAGGTACCCAGCCGCGTCCGTGAGGGGCGCGAACGGGTGCAGGTCCACGAACCCGGGCCAGCTGACCGGCTCCATCTCCGTGGTTGCGTTGAGCTTCATCGTGCAGGACCCGAGCGGGATCATGCCGCGGTCCAGCGCGAAGTCACGGTCGGAGAGCTTGCGCAGGTAACGCAGCATCGCGGTCTCCGACCGGTGCTGGTGGAAGACCGGGTGGGTGAGGAAGGGGGAGGTACGGCGCAGTCCCGGCGGAAGCGCCGCCGGAGCGCCGGCCGCCAGCCCGTCCAGGTCGTCGCCGGCCCAGCCGAAGGCGTCGAGCACGAGGCGGACGTGGTCCTCCGTCGTGCCCTCGGAGCAGGAGATGCCGACGTGGTCGCCGTCCACCAGCCGCAGCCGCAGGCCCTTGTCGTGCGCGGCCGCGACGACCTCCTCGGCACGGCCAGGGACCCGCACCAGCAGGGTGTCGAAGAACTCACGGTGCACCACCGTGATCCCACTCGCCCGCAGACCCGCGGCGATGAGCGTGGCGTGCCGGTGCGTCCGTCGGGCGATCTCGGTCAGACCGTCGGGGCCGTGGTAGACGGCGTACATCGACGCGACCACGGCGAGCAGAACCTGCGCCGTGCAGATGTTGGAGGTCGCCTTGTCGCGCCGGATGTGCTGCTCGCGGGTCTGCAGAGCGAGGCGGTACGCCGGTCGGCCGGCGTCATCCACGGACATGCCCACGAGCCGGCCGGGCAGATGGCGTTCGAGCCCTGCGCGGACCGCGATGTAGCCGGCGTGCGGCCCGCCGTAGAACAGGGGGACACCGAAGCGCTGGGACGAGCCCACGACGATGTCGGCGCCGTACTCACCCGGTGGCACCAGCAGGGTGAGCGCCAGCAGGTCGGCGGTCACGGTGACCAGCGCCCCGCGAGCCTGCGCCGCAGCAGTCACCTCGCGCAGGTCGCGGACCGCGCCCGAGCAGCCGGGGTAGGACAGCACCACCCCGAAGAAGTCGCCCTCCGGCAGCGGCTTGGCGACGTCGATCTCGACGACCTCGATGCCGACCGCCGCTGCACGCGTGCGCAGGACGTCGAGGGTCTGCGGCAGAGTGTCACGGTCGACCAGGACGCGGGGGTGGCTCTTGCCTGCGACGCGGCGCATGACCGTGACGGCCTCGGCGACCGCCGTACCCTCGTCGAGCAACGACGCGTTGGCAGTCGGCAGCCCGGTGAGGTCGCCGACCATGGTCTGGAAGTTGATCAGCGCCTCGAGCCGGCCCTGGCTGATCTCCGGCTGGTACGGCGTGTAGGCGGTGTACCACGACGGGTCCTCCAGCACGTTGCGCCGGATCACCGCGGGCGTGGTGGTCGCGTGGTAGCCAAGGCCGATCATCGGGACAGCCACGGTGTTCCTGCTCGCGAGCTCCTGCAGCTCGGCGCGCGCCTCGGACTCAGTGGCGGCGGCGGGCAGGTTCAGGTCGGAGGTGCTCCGGATGCCGCTCGGAACGGCGGCGTCGATGAGGCCGGCCAGCGTCGGATAGCCGACTTCGGCCAGCATCTTGGCGCGGTCGGCGTCGCTGACGCCGATGTGACGGGTGGCGAACGCGCCGGACGCGGAGGATGCGGGTGAGGTCATGGCGGGAGGCTCCCTGTTGAAGGCACCGCGGACGCGGCACCGTGGACGGGTGACCTCCCCGCTCTGTCATCGGTACCTGAGAGCTTCACCACCGGGTCCGGCGGTTTGCACCGTGGGCGCAGGACGTGGCGTCCTGACTTTCCAGAGGAGCCTCGCCGAAGCGGTAGTTGGGCCTGAGAGATTCCGGGGAGGGTTGCTCCTTCGGCGCCTCGCCAAGGGTGGGCGAGGACTCTCCCGCTTCGGTTCGAACAGCGCGATGTCGAGTTGTCGAGCCTGGCCAAGTGGTCAGGTGGTGCTGCCGTCAAGGCGGGGCAGCACCCTGACGGCACCTGGTGACTGCTGGGTCACGCCCGCAATCAGGCGTGGTCCTCGGACGCGAGCACAAGGATGGCGAGTGGTTCTTCGTCATGAGCGTGACCAGGTCGAACACCACGGTGACTGCAGCGACACGGGTGATCTCGGCGTGGTCATAGATCGGAGCGGCTAGGTGTTCCGGGCTCCGAAAGACCATGCTCGAAGGCACCGAACGTCGACGGGGATACAACAAACCATGGGGGCTTCCTCGAGTGTCGAGCACAGGCAGAAGCCTGTGCGGCCGAGTGAGCCTCCCCCTCTGTCATGTGGCCTGAGAGCTTCGCCGCGGGGATCCGCGGCTTGCACCGTGGGCGAGGCGCGTGAACGCCTGCTTTCCAGAGTCCGCCTCCGCTGCGCGGTAACGAGGCCTGAGAGTTTCCGGGGAGGATTTGCTCCTTCGGCGCCACGCCGTTACAAAACGTGGACTCTCCCGCGCAGAATCGTCAGCAGAGTATTCGGTTGTCCGGTCCTTCGGGCGACAACTTACGGGCACCGCAATGCGGCCGTCAAGTGCCCGCGGCTTCGGGCTCACCGGTGGTAGTGCCCGTAAGGGCGTAGCCCTTGAGCTGCCGACTGTAAACGCCGGCTTCAGGGAGTAGGCACTCTCTTACCCGGCAGCAATGGGCAGTGGTTCGCCCGTTCTTGGCCACCGACACATCGTTGATCACCCCGGCCGTCGGCGTGATCAACGCAAGCATCCGTTCGGCGATCCGCCGCTGCACCGGCATGGGATCCCACGTGGACTGGTTCACGAACTGCTGCAGGTTCTGCTCGTTGCCGTCCGGCAGCCGCGAGGCCATCGCCCGGATGGACTTGCGGCGACCGTCCAGCATCAGTCCCCGCAGATAGCAGTCGCCCCTTGGCGAGTCATTGAGCCTTTTTCAGGGCGGCCACCGATCGGGTGACGGTCGGGTGGGCGGAGATCAGTGCAGAACGGACAAGGTTCCCGGGCGGTTGAGCGAGATGTCTGACGTCTCAACTCTTCCGTCGGGGAGCCTCGGTTTTGTGAACCCAGCACCTTTGTTCGCGGGTGTCGGGGAACACCTCGGCCATGGCCTTCCAGAAGCCCAAGGCGCCGTCGCCGACGGCGAGGACTGGGGCGCGCATGCCGCGGCGGGCGCAGTCGCGCAGCAGGTCGGCCCAGGACTCGGCGGATTCGCGGTAGCCGTACTTGAGGGCGATCAGCTCCTTGGAGCCGTCGGCGCGGACGCCGACGAGGACCAGGACACAGGCTTTGGACTCCTCCATTCGGACGCTGAGGTGGATGCCGTCGGCCCACACGTAGACGTAGTCGACTGATGTTGCTCCGGTTTGGTGGACACCTACCCGCTTGGGGACACTGGTCCCCGCAAGGAGGAGTTCATCGTGCCAAGGACGCGTCCGGCCTACCC
>NZ_JBEXHW010000044.1:0-39864 GCF_040608235.1 Streptomyces sp. NPDC005202
GCACGCTCGACGCCCTCCAGAGCGCGATCGCCGACTACGAAAGCACCATCAAGTCTGGCAGTAGTTGATTGACGGCTCCTCACCAGTTCGTCTCGCCCGCAAAATACTTTGCGGCCTTCCGCAGGATGTCCCGCTCGGTCGCCAGCTTCCGCTCGCTCGTCTCCAGCTCCCGCACCCGCGCTTCCAGCTGCCTGATCCGCTCGTCAGCATCCGCGGCCGGTGCCGTCTTCGCGGCGCTGGCCGGTGCCGCCCCGCCTGCCGGCGGGGCGGACAGGTCGACGCCCCGGCGTTCACGGTCCCGCAGCACCCAGTTCCGCAGGGTGGCCCGGTTGATGCCCAGGTCAGCGGCGATGCTCTTGTACGTCGCCCCGGCTGGACTCGTACAGGGCCATGGCATCGGCCTTGAACTCGTCCGAGTAGTCCTTCAACGCCATCGGCGGTCTTCTCGCTTCCGCCGGATCAAGCAGATCCAGTATCAGCGTGTCCACCACTCAGGGGAGGCCCCAGCGGTTCTCCTCGGCGATCCTGCCGCCGTGGTGCCGTAAGTCCCCGAAGATCAGCGAGGTGCTGCCGCTGCTTCTACCTGCACGGGCCGTCCTCCGGCGACTTCGTGCCCGCGCTGGAGCAGTTCCTCGGCAGCTCGGCCGGGCTCTCCCCGGCCCTGGGCGGTACTCGGCTGTTTGGCCAACGAAGCGAGGTGCCGTGCCGGGCGTCGCGAGCATCGGAGGTCTTCGACCTGTGATCATGGAGCGTTCGTTGAAGGTGATCGACGAGGAGCTCCAGGTCGCGGGGGCCGATGTGTCGCCGCCGTGTGACGCTCGTGGGGAATTGCTGTAGGTGATGTGGTGAACTGGTTGACCTCGCTGCCGGCGGTGGTGCTGGTTGTGGGCTGGCTCTTCCTTGCCTTACTGGTCGCGGCCGTGGCGCGGGTCGGCGTCCGGGCGCTCGTACCGGTCGGGGAACAGGACCGGGTGCCGCAGATCGCCACGCCCCTGATGCCTACACTCGGCGCTGCCTTCGCGATCTTTGCGGCACTCTCACTGGCCAGCGAGGCCGGCTACCTGCGCGCAGCAGAGGGGTTGGTGAGCGACGAGGCGGCCGCAGCCTCCCGCCTGGCGTGGGCGGCGACAAGTCCGCGAGTCCAGTCGGATCCGATCCATGCGGCACTGCTGGACTACCTGCAGACCACGCGTGTCAGGGAATGGGAGGGTGCGGCAGCGGCGTCCGGTGGCGACCCGGCCACCGCTCGCGCGATCGCACGGCTGGAGCGGAGCGTGCGCGCCGAGGCGGCCCGGCCCGAGCTGGGTACGCCGGCGAGC
Source organism: Streptomyces sp. NPDC005202 (assembly GCF_040608235.1). Classification (NCBI taxonomy): domain Bacteria; kingdom Bacillati; phylum Actinomycetota; class Actinomycetes; order Kitasatosporales; family Streptomycetaceae; genus Streptomyces; species Streptomyces sp. NPDC005202. Next base: position 1,320 of record NZ_JBEXHW010000044.1, read on the forward strand.
ACGGAGCTGCTGGTTTCCCTGGACAGCGTCACCAGTAGTCGTCGCGCCCGCGTCGCGGCCGCCTCGCGCGACGTTCCCGCGCTCTACGTCGTCACGCTTGTGGTCAGCGGACTGGCCTTGATCGTGAACGCCGGCGCACTAATCTTCCGCAGCAGCCTGCGAACGTCACTGCTCGTCGTGGGCGTTGCGAGTGTGGTCGGGCTGAGCCTGGCGTTGCTCTTCGCACTCAGCGCGCCCTGGAGTGGACCGTTCATCGTGAGTGGGCATCCACTCGATGCCATCATCGGGGACCTGAAGTCCGGCTTCTTCGACGGCGGTCCGTAGGCGGCGGGTGCGATCAGTACGCCGACGGCGAAGCTCGTTCGCGGCCGGCTAGTGGCTTGTCACGCAGCCTTGGCCGGGTAACCGGTCCAGGTGCGGATGGGTGAGTCGGGGGCAAAGTTGGTCTTCGGTTCGGCGCGGGCGTTGCGCCAGCGATGTAGGCGCCGATGGCGGCGTTCTGCTCGCCGTGGCTGCGATGGTCGGTGCCGTTGAGCGCGACGTAACGCAGGGCCGCGAACTCGGACTCGATCCAGTTCAGCCACGAGCCGTAGGTGGGTAGGAAGACCAGCTCGACCGCGTTCGCCGCCGCCCAGGTCCGGACGTTCGGGTGCTTGTGTGGGGAGAAGTTGTCCAGCACGGCGTGGAGCTTCTCGCCTGGCCAGCGGCTGCGCAGGGCCTTGAGCAGGCGGAGAAACTCGCGCCACCGCTTGCGCTGCCGGATCCGGTAGCAGATCTTCCCGGTGGCCAGGTCGAGGGCGGCGAGCATGTGCATCACGCCGTCGTAGCGGCTGCAGGTGGCCCGTAGTCCGCGGGGCGAGCGGGCCGGCCGCCAGGCCTTGCCCCGGCGGGGCAGGAGATTGAGCGGGCCGAACTCGTCGATGCAGACCACCCTGTCGTCAGCGGGCGGAGCGTCGTACAGCTCCAGTACCCGTTGCATCTTGGCTATGAAATACGGGTCGGTGGAGGCCTTCCACGTCGTGGTCATCTGCCAGGAGACTTTGCCCTCGCGCAGGATCTGCTCCGACGCGCGCGGCGAGTTGGGGCCGAGACCGTGGATCATGCGCTCGGCGACGCGCGCCTGATCGTGGCAGCGGCCGACGTGGCCGCCCGGCCGCTGCGCGGCGACGCCGAGGAGACGGGCGCGCTGGCGGCCCGGGACCGTTACATGGCGCAGGAAGTGATCTCCCTCGCGGAGCGGTCCGCCGGAAAGGTCGCGGTGTGGACCCACAACGGCCACGTCTCGACCGATCGTTACGCGGAAACCTACCCGCCATGGGGCAGCACCTCAGGAATCACTACGGTGAGCGCTACTACGCCTGGGTCTGCTGTTCGGTGAGGGCGCCTTCCGCGCCCGCCCCGGGAACTCCGCGACACGACCGCCCAGGACCCACACCATCACCTCGCGAGATGCCGCGCAGCGACACGTTCAGCCCTGTCAGGACGCGACCACTGCTGGTACGGTCCCGTACATGTTGCCCGTGCGTGCACGTACCTGGGCCGAGGCATCTCTCTACACTCACCTGCAGCCCTGCAGGAAGTGCCACCGGATTCAGTTCACGTCGGACTTACCGATAATTGTTCTCCGGAGCGGCAGCGGGTGGCGCTATCCCGCTGTATGCGTTTTTTGCTCCCACATCCGCACGTACCGGTTCCGGGTGCTGGCGAACGACCCTCCAGGAGACGGTCTGGACAGCCTGTTCGGCGGGCCGGAGCCGTCCAGACTGCTGGATGTCGTCGAATGGAAGTGGGTTGCGGATGTGCTCTACATGCATGCCCGCAAGACCGCATACGACACCGATGGCCGCACTCTCCGGAAGAACCTGGACGAGCGGTCGTTGAACACAAGGACCGCGTCGTACGGAGACCAGTCCGGCACGCCGCCGCTGCCCTCGCCGACCCGCAGCTCCACGTTCCCTACGCCCTGGCGTGAGAGATTCACGCGCGCCTGCCGGGCTATGTCCGGCCGCATCTCGCTGCTGACCACGTCGGCGGCCAGCCGGGCGAGCAGCGCGGTTTGGAAGCCGAGACCGGTACCGACCTCGAGGACATGCTCGCTCCCGCCCAGAGCAAGGCTTTCGATCATCATGGCGGACAGCGAGAGCTGCGCGGTGACCTGTCCCTGCCCGATCGCAACGGGGACGTCCCGATAGGCGGCGGCCACCTGACCGGCCGGGACGAATCCCGCCCGGAGCGTCGTTCGCACCGCCTCAAGCAGCCGCTCGTCCCTGATCCCGGCGACTCTGAGGGCCCGCACGAGATCGTCGGGCTCCCTGGGCACCGTTCACGAGCGGGTCACCACACCACCAGGCTAGGCGGCTGCGCACGCCGACACCTCCGGTCGTACGCGGACAGTCGGACCGCCGTTCAGCCTGGCCGTCGATCCACACGCGGCCGAATCCGAGCGGGCCGCATTGTCCTCATTATCCAGGTGACCTCAGAAGAATTATCCAGGTGACCTCAGACGGAGCCCAGCCAAGGGGCGTCCCAGGACCGCCTACCCTTGAGGCATGACCAGCAGCAGCGACCGGAGCCTCGCAGTGGACGTTCAAAGAACTATGACGTACGAGATCCGCACCTACGGGTGCCAGATGAACGTCCACGACTCCGAGCGGCTGGCCGGGCTGCTCGAGGAAGCCGGCTACGTGCGCGCCCCGGAGGGGTCGGACGGCGACGCGGACGTCGTCGTCTTCAACACCTGCGCAGTGCGGGAGAACGCCGACAACCGGCTTTACGGCAACCTCGGCCACCTCGCGCCGAGGAAGGCCAGGCGGCCCGGGATGCAGATCGCGGTCGGCGGCTGCCTCGCGCAGAAGGACCGCGACACCATCGTGAAGAAGGCGCCCTGGGTGGACGTCGTCTTCGGCACGCACAACATCGGCAAGCTGCCCGTCCTGCTGGAGCGCGCCCGCGTCCAGCAGGAGGCGCAGGTCGAGATCGCCGAGTCGCTGGAGGCCTTCCCCTCCACGCTGCCGACGCGGCGCGAGAGCGCATACGCGGCCTGGGTCTCCATCTCCGTCGGCTGCAACAACACCTGCACCTTCTGCATCGTCCCGGCGCTGCGCGGCAAGGAGAAGGACCGCCGTCCCGGCGACATCCTCGCCGAGGTCGAGGCCCTGGTCGCCGAGGGTGTCTCCGAGATCACGCTGCTCGGTCAGAACGTCAACGCCTACGGCTCCGACATCGGCGACCGCGAGGCCTTCAGCAAGCTGCTGCGCGCCTGCGGGAAGATCGAGGGCCTGGAGCGGGTCCGCTTCACCTCGCCGCACCCCCGCGACTTCACCGACGACGTGATCGCCGCCATGGCGGAGACGCCGAACGTCATGCCGCAGCTGCACATGCCGCTGCAGTCCGGTTCGGACGCGGTCCTGAAGGCGATGCGCCGCTCCTACCGGCAGGAGCGCTACCTCGGGATCATCGAGAAGGTCCGGGCCGCGATCCCCGACGCGGCGATCACCACCGACATCATCGTGGGCTTCCCCGGCGAGACCGAGGAGGACTTCGAGCAGACGCTGCACGTGGTGCGCGAGGCGCGGTTCGCGCAGGCGTTCACCTTCCAGTACTCCAAGCGGCCCGGCACCCCGGCCGCCGAGATGGAGAACCAGATCCCCAAGGAGGTTGTCCAGGCGCGCTACGAGCGTCTCGTCGCCCTCCAGGAGGAGATCTCCTGGGAGGAGAACAAGAAGCAGATCGGCCGCACCCTCGAGCTCATGGTCGCAGAGGGCGAGGGCCGAAAGGACGGCAGCACCCACCGCCTCTCCGGCCGCGCCCCCGACAACCGCCTGGTCCACTTCACCAAGCCGGAGCAGGAGGTCCGCCCCGGCGACGTGGTCACGGTCGAGGTCACCTACGCCGCCCCGCACCACCTTCTCGCCGAGGGCCCGGTGCTCGACGTGCGCCGCACCCGCGCGGGCGACGCCTGGGAGAAGCGCAACGCGGCCGAGGCGGCCAAGCCGGCGGGCGTGATGCTCGGCCTGCCGAAGGTCGGCGTCCCCGAGCCGCTGCCGGCCACCGCGGGCACCGGCTGCGGCTGCGACTGATCCGCGCCGGTCGGGGGACCACGGCCGTATGGAGCCTGGAGTGCCGTTCGGGCGTCGTACGGCGTTACCCTGCCGATCATGCTTGTCGCCGCCGCAGTCTGTCCCTGTCCGCCCCTTCTCGTGCCCCAGGTCGCCGCGGGAGCCGCGCCGGAGCTGGACGCCGCGCGGGCCGCGTGCACGGATGCGCTGGGGGTGCTCGCCGCGGCCCGGCCTGACCGGCTCGTGGTCGTGGGGCCCGCCGAGCCCTCCGGGCGCGGCCCGCACCCGGAGGGCACCCGCGGTTCGTTCCGCGGCTTCGGTGTGGATCTGGATGTGCGGCTCGGCCGGGACACGGGCACCGCGCCCAAGCGCGAGCTGCCGCCCTCGCTCGCCGTCGCCGCGTGGCTGCTGGAGCGGACCGGCTGGTCCGACGCCCCGATCGAGGGACTCGGCGTGGGGGAGCTGCTGGAGCCCGAGCGGTGCATCGAGGCCGGACGGGACATCGCCGCGCAGTCCGACCGCGTGGCGCTGCTGGTGATGGGCGACGCCAGCGCGTGCCGGTCGCTCAAGGCGCCGGGGTATCTCGACGAGCGGGCGGCACCCTTCGACGCCGAGGTGGCACGGGCGCTCGGGGAGGCGGACGTGGCGGCCCTCAAGGCGCTCGACGTCGAGCCGGCGCACGAGTTGAAGGCATCGGGCCGGGCCCCCTGGCAGGTGCTCGCGGGTGCGGCCGAGGGCGCGGGACTCTCCGGCGCGCTGCTGTACGAGGACGCGCCGTACGGGGTGGGGTACCTGGTCGCGACCTGGTCGTAAGGAGACGTCGGCTCCGACGCCGTGGGCGTCGGTGACGCGTCGTGGCCACCGCGCGCCTCGTGACACGGCGGACGACCGGGAGCGCGTGCTCCGCGGCCGTCCGCCGTCGTGCCGTCGTCGTGCCGTTCAGGAAGCGGGCGGCGGTGCCTCCGGCAGCGTCGGCGTGGGGCCGCCGCCCGGCGCCGTGCCCGTGTCCGGGCCGGTCTCCTTGTGCGCGAGCCGGTCCACGGCACCCTTGGCCTTGCCCGTGCCCGCCTGGATCTTCTTGCTGTACTTGCCCTTGGTCTTCTCGTCGACCAGCTTTGCGGCCTTTTCGAGGCCGTGTTCGATCTTCCCCCCGTGCCGCTGCGCGAGGTTCGACACCTTGTCCCTGGCCGGGCCGAGCTTGGCCTTCATGTTGTCCAGCACACCCATGGTTCACCTTCCCTCGCGGGGCAGTTACGTCCGGGCGCCCTCGCCGGCCTCGGGCTCCGCCGCCTCCTCGGCTGACTGCTGCCTGGGGATCTCGACGCCGTCGGCACCGGTGTCCTCGGCGCCGTCGTCGGCCTTCGTCGCCTCCGCCGCACCGCCCTCGGCACCGGCCGACACGTCGGCCTCTCCCCGAGCCGCCTCGGACCCGGCCGCTGCGTCGGCCTGCTCCTCGGCGGTCGACGCCTCCTCCGCAGCCTTCGACCTCCGGAAAAGTCGCGCAAAAACGCCCATATTCACTCCATACGTTACTTGTGCGGGCGAAATCCCGCGTGGCCCGGTGCATCCGTTCGTGGCACCGGACCACCGCCTGTCGGAATCCGGCCGTGGGGACCTCGCAACGGGCAACGACCCCGGACGCGCGCCGTCACGTAACTCGTTCGAGGCGCCGCCGTGACGTTTGCGAGACTGGTGCGGTGAGCAGTGCACCCACCTCCCCCCGCGTCATCGCCGTCGTCGGTCCGACCGCGGCCGGAAAGTCCGATCTCGGCGTCTTCCTGGCCCGGCAGCTCGGCGGCGAGGTCGTCAACGCCGACTCCATGCAGCTCTACCGAGGGATGGACATCGGCACCGCGAAGCTGACGCCCGAGGAGCGTGGCGGTGTCCCGCACCACCTCCTCGACATCTGGGACGTGACGGTCACGGCTTCCGTCGCCGAGTACCAGCGGCTCGCTCGACAGAAGATCGACGCGCTGCTCGCCGCCGGGCGCTGGCCGATCCTGGTCGGCGGCTCCGGCCTGTACGTCCGCGGGGCCGTCGATAACCTGGAGTTCCCCGGCACCGACCCCGAGGTGAGGGCCCGGCTGGAGGAGGAGCTCGCACTGCGCGGCTCCGGAGCGCTGCATGCCCGCCTCGCCGCCGCCGACCCCGAGGCCGCGCGGGCGATCCTGCCCAGCAACGGCCGCCGCATCGTCCGGGCCCTGGAGGTGATCGAGATCACCGGCCAGCCGTTCACCGCCAACCTCCCCGGCCACGACTCCGTCTACGACACCGTCCAGATCGGCGTCGACGTGGCGCGCCCCGAGCTCGACGAGCGCATCGCGCGCCGGGTGGACCGGATGTGGGAGGCGGGGCTCGTGGACGAGGTGCGCAGGCTGGAGGCACAGGGTCTGCGTGAGGGGCGCACGGCGTCACGCGCGCTCGGCTACCAGCAGGTCCTCGCGGCGCTCGCCGGGGAGTGCACGCTCGAAGAGGCGCGCGCGGAGACCGTACGCGCCACGAAGCGGTTTGCGCGCCGTCAGGACTCCTGGTTCCGGCGGGACCCGCGCGTGCACTGGCTGAGCGGGGCTGCGGCGGATCTCACAGAACTTCCGCACCTCGCACTGGCGTTGGTCGAACGACCGGTTACAGCCTGATCACGTCATGGCATCGGGACGCCCAGGCCGTCATCCGGGCGTCCGGCGCCGTGCCATCATCGAGCTTCGATCGACCAAGTGGAGTCCTAGTTGGGAGGGCGCGTGGCGATGGAGGCCGGCCCTCGCGACACCGCACAAGACACCGAGCACATCACCGCTGACCGCGACGGTGCGGAACCGGACGAGGGCTCCCTGAGCCCCGACGGGCCCGACGAGGTGCAGAGCGGCGTGACCGCGGACGGCCCGGAGCCCGAGGAGATGTTCACCGGGCCCGAGGTCGAGGTCGAGCTGCGCCCGCAGCGGCGGCTGCACATCTGGCAGCTCGCCCCCATCGTGGGCCTGGCCGCGGTCGGCTCCCTGATGTTCGCCTTCCCGCTCGCCTTCGACTTCGGCGACAGCGGGGCCGTGATCGCGATGCTGGGGCTGCTGATCTGCTCCTGCGCGGCCGGCTGGGGCATGATGGCGGCCCGCCGGGTGGGCCACACCTGGCCGGGCCTGCCGTCGCGGGGTTCCGGGCGGCGCCCCGACTGGCGGGTCGTCGCCGCGTACGCCCTCCTCGTCGCCGTGGTCGTGGTCCTCGCCGTCTGGCGCGTGGCCCGGCTCCGTTAGGACGCTCTCCGTCGGACCACCCGGTGAGGGTGATCGTCGGGATGTCCTGCCGACCCCGTACGATCGAGGAATGAGCACGCGGATCGCCTTCCTCAAGGGTCACGGCACCGAGAACGACTTCGTGATCGTCCCGGACCCGGAGAACTCCATCGACCTGCCTCCGGCCGCCGTCGCCGCCCTGTGCGACCGGCGCGCGGGCATCGGCGGGGACGGGGTGCTGCACGTCGTGCGGTCGGCCGCGCACCCGGAGGCCAGGGAGATGGCGGCCGAGGCGGAGTGGTTCATGGACTACCGCAACGGCGACGGCTCGGTCGCGGAGATGTGCGGCAACGGCGTGCGGGTGTTCGCGCGCTACCTCCAGCACGCCGGACACGTGACCGAGGGCGACCTCGCCATCGCCACGCGCGGAGGCGTGAAGACGGTCCACATCGCCAAGGACGGTGACATCACCGTCGGCATGGGCAGGGCGCGGCTCCCCGAAGGGGACGTCACGGTGAGCGTCGGCGAGCGCAGTTGGCCCGCGCGCAACGTGAACATGGGCAATCCGCACGCCGTCGCCTTCGTCGACGACCTCGCGGACGCCGGCGACCTGCTCTCCCCGCCGCCCTTCAGCCCGTCCTCCGCCTACCCGGACGGCGTGAACGTCGAGTTCGTGGTGGACCGCGGCCCCCACCATGTCGCGATGCGCGTGCACGAGCGCGGTTCCGGCGAGACCCGCTCGTGCGGCACGGGCGCGTGTGCCGTCGCCGTGGCGGCCGCCCGGCGGGACGGCGCCGACCCCGCCGCCACCGGGACCCCGGCGACGTACACGGTGGACGTGCCCGGCGGGACCCTGGTGATCACCGAGCGGCCGGACGGCGAAATCGAGATGACCGGTCCCGCGGTGATCGTCGCCGAGGGCGAGATCAACGCGGAGTGGCTGGAAACCGCACTGCGTTGAAGCCCGGACCGACTTGGCATCCCAGCCCGGGAAAGCCGAGTCCATGGGCCATGCACGCTCGCAGGCCGGGCGCGGAGTGGGAATCCACGGCTGACCGCACGTCAGGTGGCGGAAAACCGTAAACCTCGCAACCGTCGCTCGATTGGGTGATCCGTTTCACGCTGGCCGAGAGGCGGCCTGTCGCGCGTGCTGGGCTCGGTAGCATCAAGCACCGGCCCGGACGGGGGATCCGTCGCCAACCCCTGAGCCGCGTACGCCCTGGGGCACCCCGTCCGCCGGTCCACGCAGCCGGAGGTGCCCATGAGTGCGGATGCCACGAATCCTGCGACCCCGGGCCCAGTAGTTCCTGCGGCGCCCCGCAGGAGGGCCCGTCCCCGGATCGACCTGCGCCGCCTGGGCCGGGCCGCGCTGCTCGGTCCCGCCGCCCGCGACCGGCTGCCCGATGCCATCGGCCACGTGGCCGAGGCCCACCGCGCCCACTTCCCGAACGCCGACCTCGAACCGCTGCGCCGCGCCTACCTCCTGGCCGAATCCTCGCACCGCGGCCAGATGCGCAAGAGCGGCGAGCCGTACATCACCCACCCGCTCGCGGTGACCCTGATCCTCGCCGAACTCGGCGCGGAGACCACGACCTTGACGGCGTCCCTGCTCCACGACACCGTCGAGGACACGGACGTGACGCTGGATCAGGTCGGTGCGCAGTTCGGCGAGGAGGTCCGCTATCTCGTCGACGGCGTCACGAAGTTGGAGAAGGTCGACTACGGCGCCGCCGCCGAGCCCGAGACCTTCCGCAAGATGCTCGTCGCCACCGGCAACGACGTCCGCGTGATGTCGATCAAACTCGCCGACCGGCTGCACAACATGCGCACGCTCGGCGTCATGCGCCCCGAGAAACAGGCCCGCATCGCCAAGGTGACCCGGGACGTCCTCATCCCGCTCGCCGAACGGCTCGGCGTCCAGGCGCTCAAGACCGAGCTGGAAGACCTCGTCTTCGCGATCCTGCACCCCGAGGAGTACGAGCACACGCGGGAGTTGATCGCCGAGAACGCGGGCCGCCCCGACGACCCGCTGACCGAGATCGCCGAGGAGGTCCGCGGCGTTCTGTGCGAGGCCGACATTCACGCCGAAGTCCTCATCCGGCCGCGGCACTTCGTCTCCGTGCACCGGGTGGCCCGCAAGCGCGGCCGACTGCGCGGCTGCGACTTCGGCCGCCTGCTGGTGCTCGTGAACGAGGACGCCGACTGCTACGCGGTCCTGGGTGAACTGCACACCTGTATGACGCCGGTCGTCTCGGAGTTCAAGGACTTCATCGCCGTCCCCAAGTTCAACCTGTACCAGTCGCTGCACACGGCCGTCGCCCGCGTGGACGGGCAGGTCGTCGACGTCCTCATCCGCACCCACCAGATGCACAAGGTCGCCGAGGCCGGCGTCGTCGCGCTCGGCAACCCGTACGCTCCCGCGTCCGATGACCCGGCCGACGGCGAGCGCGTCGACCCCACCCGGCCCGGCTGGCTCTCCCGCCTCCTCGACTGGCAGCAGGCCGCACCCGACCCCGACACCTTCTGGTCCACCCTGCGCGAGGACCTCGCCCAGGACCGGGAGATCACCGTCTTCCGGCCCGACGGGGGCACACTCGGCCTGCCCGAGGGAGCCACGTGCGTGGACGCCGCGTACGCCCAGTACGGCGAGGACGCGCACGCGTGCATCGGCGCCCGCGTCAACGGCCGCCTGGCGACGCTGAGCACCGTCCTGAAGGACGGCGACACCGTCCAGCTCCTCATGGGCCAGGACCCCGCCTCGGAGCCCTCCCGGGAGTGGCTGGACCACGCACACACCCCGGCCGCCCGGATCGCCATCCAGCGGTGGCTGGCGGCCCATCCGACGCCGGCGGACGGCGAGGCCGTGGAGGCGCAGGGTGCCGGTCCGGCGCCCGAGGGAGCGGAGGACGCCGGAGAAGGCGCCGGGGACACACGTCCGGGCGCGGCGGGGAGGCCTGCCTCGGCCGCGTCGTCCGGTTGGGCCCAGGAGCCGGACGTGGTCGCGGGGTCCGGCTGGAACCGGGAGCCGGGAGTGGCCGCGGGGTCCGGCTGGAACCGGGAGCCGGGAGTGGCCGCGGGGTCCGGCTGGAACCGGGAGCCGGGTGCCACCACGGGTTCCGGCCGGGCCAAGGCTCCGGGCGTGGCTGCGGGCGTGGCTGCGGGATCCGAGCGGGCGCCGGGGCCGGGCGCGGCCGCAGGACCTGCCTTCGCCCCGCCTTCCGGTGCGGACCCGCGTTCCGCCGCGGCTTCGCGCTCTGGTGCGGACGCGCCCGCGGGGGCCGGACGTGTTCCGGACGTCCCCGACTCGGCCACCCCCGCCGCCGGTCCCGGCACGGCGAGTGTGGTGGTCGTCGACGAGCCGCGCGCGGCCGTACGCCTCGCCGGCTGCTGTACGCCCGTGCCGCCCGACGAGGTCACCGGGTTCTCCGTCCGAGGGGGAGTGGTGACCGTGCACCGCGTCGAGTGCGCCGCGGTCGCACGGATGAAGAGCGCGGGGCGCGCGGAGGTCGGCGTGCACTGGGGCGACACCACCGAGTGCCGTGTCACGTTGCTCGCCGAATCGTTCGGCCGCCCCCATCTGCTCGCCGACCTCACCGAGGCCATCGCCCTCGAAGGCGTCGAGATCGTCTCGGCGACCGTGGCCCCGCCGACCCAGCAGCGCGTCCGCCACACGTACACCCTTCAGCTCCTTGACGCCGCGCGCCTGCCTGCCCTCATGCGGGCGATGCGCAACGTCCCGGGCGTGTACGACGTGAGCCGCGCCCAGCCCCAGCCGTCGGGTAACTGAGGGGCGCGCCGCCCCGCGTCGACGCCGCGCAACGCGCTGGGCACGCGCCTCACCGCGCCCAGCGTGCGCCCCTTGAGCCCGCCTGCGCCCCCCTGGGCCGCCTGCACCGTCCGGGGCACCGGTGCGCACCACCGCACGTCGGTAGGCACCCAGCACGACGTCGGTAGGCACCCAGCACGCCGACCCGGTTCCGCGTGCGTCGGCCCGGTGCCGCGTGCGCCGGTGGGACCCCGCCTCGCTTCACCTGGAGACCCCGTTCGGGTGGGCCGGGCGGACACCCCGATCGGGTGGTCCGGGCGCGCGTCGTCGCCGTAGCGTACGCGCGCGCTGGTAGCCGTGATAAACATGCCGCTCACCTTCCGCAACCATGCCCAGCGGGCCGCCCCCGGCGCCCGCTCACCCGGGTCCGGCGCGCCCCGTCCCGACGCCGAGACCCGCCGGCCGCGCAGCAAGGCCCCCCGCCGCCTGAAGGCAACCCTCCTCGCCTCCGCCGTCTCCGTCTGTCTCGTCGCCGCGAGCTCTCCCCCCGTGCCGCTGGGCGTCGGTGACCGGCTCTTCCCGTACCTGGGCAACCCGGGCTACGACGTGGCGTCGTACGACCTCTCCTTCACGTATCCCGGCAGCAACAGCAAGCCGCTCCAGGCCGTCACCACGATCGAGGCCTGGACGACCGCGCCGCTGGACCGCGTGAACCTCGACTTCGCGCACGGCAAGGTGGACTCCGTCGAGGTCAACGGCCGGCCCGCGACGTTCGCCAGTGCCAGTGAGGACCTGGTGGTCACGCCAAACGCGCCGCTCCCCAAGGACAGCTGGATGCGGATCACCGTGCGCCACACAAGTGACCCGGTGCCCGAGAAGGGACACGACGGCGGCTGGGTGCGCACCGAGGACGGCCTCGCCATGGCCAACCAGGCCGACGCCGCCCACCTGGTGTTCCCGTGCAACGACCACCCCTCCGACAAGGCGATGTTCACCATCCGGGTCACCGCACCCGACGGGTACACGGCCGTCGCCAACGGGCTACCGACCGGCGTCGATCAGGCCGGCGGGGCCACCACGTGGACGTACCGCACCCGACACCCCATGGCCACCGAGCTGGCCCAGGTCTCCATCGGCCGCTCCGTCGTGCTGCACCGCACCGGCCCGCACGACCTGCCCGTACGCGATGTCGTCCCCGCCAAGGACCGCAAGGCGCTCGAACCGTGGCTCGCCAAGACCCCCGACCAGATCGCCTGGCTGGAGAGCAAGGTCGGGAAGTATCCCCTGGAGACGTACGGCCTGCTCATGGCATCGGCCGCCACCGGCTTCGAACTCGAGACGCAAACCCTCTCTCTCTTCGAGAGCGAGCTGTTCACCGAGCCCGCCCACCCCAAGTGGTACATCGAGTCGATCATGGTGCACGAGCTGTCCCACCAGTGGTTCGGCGACAGCGTCACCCCGCGCGCCTGGTCCGACCTGTGGCTGAACGAGGGACACGCCACCTGGTACGAGGCCCTGTACGCGCAGGAGAAGGCGGACCAGTCCATGGAGGCCCGTATGAAGGCCGCCTACGACGCCTCCGACCGCTGGCGCGCGTCCGGCGGACCGCCGGCGCTGCCCAAGGCGCCCAAACCCGGCCAGAAGATCAGCATCTTCCGGCCGAACGTCTACGACGGCGCCGCGCTCGTCCTGTACGCGCTGCGCCAGGAGATCGGCAAGCCCGCCTTCGAACGTCTGGAGCGCGCCTGGGTACGGACGTACCGGGACGGCACGGCCACCACGGCCGACTTCGAGAGCTTGGCCTCGGACATCTCGGGACGCGACCTGAGCGGCTTCTTCAAGGCCTGGCTGTACGGCGAGAAGACCCCTCCGATGCCCGGCCACCCGGACTGGGAGCAGGCGCCGCTGCAGAAAACGGCGAAGAAAACGGCGAAGAAAACGGCGAAGAAATAACACCGTGACGAGACGGGCCGTCCCGTGCGACCATCGTGGGGTCGGCGCGGCACGGGACACGGGAATCTCCCGGGGTACCCGTGCGTTGTGAGGATTGACGGACCGGCTGTCGAAGCCCGTGCGACTTTGCCTCAGCCCCGTCGCCGCACTACGCATTCCCCAACGACGTAAGGACCCAATGACCTCCTCTTCTTCCTCTTCCCAGGCCACCAAGCGCCTCGCGCACACCTACCCCGAAGGTCTTCGGGCCGATGCCCTGATGGAAGAGGACGTCGCCTGGAGCCGTGAGATCGACGCAGAGTGGGACGGCGACCAGTTCGACCGCTCCGACCGCGCGGCCCTGCGCCGTGTCGCGGGCCTCTCCACCGAGCTCGAGGACGTCACCGAGGTCGAGTACCGCCAGCTCCGCCTGGAGCGGGTCGTGCTCGTCGGCGTCTGGACCTCGGGGACCGTGCAGGATGCGGAGAACTCCCTGGCCGAGCTCGCCGCCCTGGCGGAGACCGCGGGCGCGGTTGTGCTCGACGGCGTGATCCAGCGCCGCGACAAGCCCGACGCGGCGACCTACATCGGCTCCGGCAAGGCCGACGAGCTGCGCGAGATCGTCCTCGAAACGGGCGCGGACACCGTCATCTGCGACGGTGAGCTCAGCCCGGGCCAGCTGATCCACCTCGAGGACGTCGTCAAGGTCAAGGTCATCGACCGTACGGCCCTGATCCTCGACATCTTCGCCCAGCACGCCAAGTCCCGAGAGGGCAAGGCGCAGGTCGCGCTCGCGCAGATGCAGTACATGCTGCCGCGGCTGCGCGGCTGGGGTCAGTCGCTGTCCCGGCAGATGGGCGGCGGCAGCGGCGGCCTCGCGACGCGCGGTCCCGGTGAGACCAAGATCGAGACGGACCGGCGGCGGATCCGCGAGAAGATGGCGAAGATGCGCCGGGAGATCGCGGACATGAAGACCGGCCGCGAGATCAAGCGCCAGAAGCGGCGCCGCAACAAGGTGCCGTCCGTCGCCATCGCGGGCTACACCAACGCCGGCAAGTCCTCCCTGCTGAACCGGCTGACCGGCGCGGGCGTCCTGGTCGAGAACGCGCTGTTCGCGACCCTCGACCCGACCGTGCGCCGGGCCGAGACCCCGAGCGGCCGGCTGTACACGCTGGCCGACACCGTCGGCTTCGTCCGGCACCTGCCGCACCACCTGGTCGAGGCGTTCCGCTCCACCATGGAGGAGGTCGGCGACTCCGACCTGATCCTGCACGTGGTGGACGGCTCGCACCCGGACCCGGAGGAGCAGCTGGCCGCCGTGCGCGAGGTGATCAGGGACGTCGGCGCCACCGACGTGCCCGAGATCGTCGTGATCAACAAGGTGGACGCGGCCGACCCGCTGGTCCTCCAGCGGCTGCTCAGGATCGAGAAGCGCTCTCTCGCGGTCTCGGCCCGCACCGGCCAGGGCATCGCCGAGCTGCTCGAGCTGATCGACCGCGAGCTGCCCCGGCCGTCCGTCGAGATCGAGGCGCTCGTGCCGTACACCCACGGCAAGCTGGTCGCCCGTGCCCACACCGAGGGCCAGGTGATCTCCGCGGAGCACACGGCGGAGGGCACGCTGCTCAAGGTGCGGGTGCATGAGGACCTGGCGGCGGACCTGGCACCGTACGTGCCCGCACCCGCGCTCTGACCCACAGCGTGAGGGCCTGGCTCTCACCCGCAGTGCGAGGGCCCGGCTCAGACCCGCAGCGCGAGGGCCCGCCCCCTGGAGCAGGGGGCGGGCCCTCAGCATGTCGGTGTCACTGACCGCCGTACGTCTTGCTCATGTTCTCGTACAGCGCCTCGGCCCCCCGGCCCAGCTGCGGGCCCGCGAGCCAGGTGTTGTCGGACGGGCCGATCGACGTGTTGGAGACCAGCTTGGTCTTGCCGTCCACCACGCGGAACCAGCCGCCGCCCGACGAGCCGCCGGTCATCGTGCAGCCGATGCGGTACATCGTCGGCAGGGACGGGCTGAGCGACAGTCGGCCCGGCTGGTCGATGCACTTGAACATCTTCAGGCCGTTGTACGGCGGAGCCGCCGGGTAGCCCCAGGCGCCCATCCTGGCGACCTCCTTCGCGGACGGCGCGGAGAAGTCCACGTCCAGCGCCGCGCCGATGGTCTCCTCCAGGGACTTCGAGCCGGACTCCGGCTTCACGTGCAGCACGGCGTAGTCGTACGCGGCACCCTCGCCGCCCGTCTCCGAGCCGCCCTGGATCCACTGGCTGGACGTCGAGGCCCAGTCCGCCCACCAGGCGCCGTACGGGGCGACCTCGGAGGCGTTGGCCTTGCTCAGCTGGGACTCGGACTTGCCGAGGTCGTTGTAGGCCGGTACGAACACGATGTTGCGGTACCAGCCGCCGTCCTTGCCGGCGTGCACGCAGTGGCCCGCCGTCCACACGAGGTTGGACTTGCCCGGGTGGTTGACGTCCTTGATGACGGTGCCGGAGCAGACCATCGTGCCCTCGGGCGAGTCGAAGAAGACCTTGCCGACCGGGGCGGCGTTCTCGTGGTACGGGGTCTTCTCGGCCTGCGCCGGCACGGGCTGCGGCTCCGGGTCGCTGACGCCCTGGTCGGCGGCGGCGTCCTTCGTGGAGACCGTCTTGTTGGCCTCCTTCGCGGACTTCATCCGCTCGGGCTTCCACAGGCCCTTGATCACCGGGTTGACGAAGTCCTTGGCCTCACTGAGCCACTTGTCCTTGTCCCAGTTCTTCCAGCCGCCGTTCTGCCACTGGTCGACATCGATCCCGTGCTCCTTGAGCTTGTTCGCGATGTCGGCCGGGATCCGGACCTTGCCGTCGCCGTTGTCGGCCGCCTGCGAGGTGGTGGCGCCGGGCTCGGTGCTCGCCTTGTCGTCGTCCGAGCCGGTGCAGGCGGTCGCGGTGAGCGCCAGGGCCGCGACGAGCCCGGTCGCGGCGAGGACGGTGCGCCGCCCTCCGCGCTGGGGCGCGGAGGGCGTACGTGTGGAACGCATGGTGCGATAACCCCCGTTGGAGCGTGTGATTCCTGCGCGCTTCGTTGATCTCATGCGCTTGCTTGGTGGCATGTGCTTGTCAGGCCTGGAGCGGTTCCGTGCAAAACCGTCCGGGAGTGACACCCCACTATGCCCGTGGGTTGAGTGCGAACGGCGGTGAAGTGGTGAAGGTTTTCGCGAGGGACTCCACCGCCGTCGGTGACGTCGCCGTGCCTACTGCCCGGCGAACTTCTTGCTGACCGAGTCGTACACGCCCTTGGCCACCGTGCCCAGCCGCGGACCGGCCAGCCAGCCCGAAGTCACCGGGCCGATCGAGGTGTTGGAGACGAGGACGGGCTTGCCGTCCGAGCCCGTCTCGACCCAGCCGCCGCCAGAGGAACCGCCGGTCATCGTGCAGCCGATGCGGTACATCGTCGGGTCCGAGGCGTTGATCGACAGTCGTCCCGGCTTGTCCTGGCACTGGTACAGCCGCTGGCCGTCGTACGGCGGTGCGGCCGGATAGCCGGTCGCGGTGATGCTCTCCACCTTCGGCACGGCCGGGGCGTTGAAGTCAACGGGCAGCGCCGCGCCGACGGTCTCCTCCAGCGACTTGCCGTTGCTGCCCTTCTCCGGCGTCACATGGATGACCGCGAAGTCGTACGAGGCACCCTGCCCGCCGGTCGAACCGCCCTGCTCGATCCACTGCTCCGAGGTCTGTGCCCAGTCACCCCACCACACGCCGTACGGAGCGACCTCGTCCTTGGTGGCGTTCTGCAGCTGGTCGGCGCTCTTGCCCGCGTTGTTGTACGACGGCACGAAAGCGATGTTGCGGTACCAGCCGCCCTTCTTCCCGGCGTGCACGCAGTGGCCCGCCGTCCATACGAGATTCGACTTGCCCGGGTGGGCCGGGTCCTGAACGACCGTCGCCGAGCAGACCATCGTGCCCTCGGGGGAGTCGAAGAACACCTTGCCCGCCGTGGCGGCGTTGACGTGGTACGTCGGCGCCACGGCCTGCGCCTTCACCGGCGCCGGCGTCTGGTCGGTGACGCCCTGGTCACCGGAGAGGTCGTTGTCGTCGACACCCTTGTCCGGGTCGTTGGCCCTGCGCATCCGGTCCGGGTTCCACAGGCCCTTGATGATCGGGTTGATGAACTCGTCGGCCTCGCGCAGCCAGTCGTCCTTGTTCCAGTTCTTCCAGGCGCCGTTCTTCCACCTGTCGATGTCGATCCCGTGCTCCTTGAGCTTCTTCCTGATGTCGTCCGGGATCTTGATCTTGCCGTCGCCGGTGTCGCCGGTGTCGCCGGTGTCGCCGGCGGTCGCGGACGCGGAGGCCTGGCCGTCCGCCTTGGTGTCACCCGAGTTGCAGCCGGTGACGGTGAGCGCCAGCGCCGAGGCCATAGCAACGGCGGCCAGCGCGGGGGAGGTTGTGCGGCGCGCGCCTCCTCCTCGGCGAACGGTGAAAAACGGCCGTATGGGTCGCATGGTGGTGACTCCCCCTGGTGTGAACGAACTTGGTGGTGCGGCCGTGATCTCACGCACATCTCGGGCTGAGCTCATGCGGTTCTCACGGCGTGCGGGAACGGCACCACACACTATGCGCTCGCTGTGGGGGACTGCCGACGGAACGGCAACGGTTCCGCTACAGGTTGTCTGACCTGGCAATCATCCAGAGATCTGCCGATTTGACGTCTTCTCGCGTCTGACCTGTCGGGGGCTGTCGGCCCCGTTGATGTCAACAAGTGATGTCAGCCACCTGCGTTGACATCAGCCCCTGAGCCCCCGTTTCCCGGGGGCTCTTTGCGTGCACGGAGGACGGATGAGCAAGCACGCGGATATCCACCGCCAGGGCTTGGCCGGCAGTAAAGAGGGCCGACACGGGCTTGGTGCGCCCAGTCGGACGCGGAACGCGTCCTCGGTTACGCCACTCCACTGGCCTGGTGCGACCATGACTGGCGTCGCGAACCCCGAGGTGCCGATTCTCTCCGAGGAGTGAGGGCAGGAGCCGGAAACCGGCCAGACCGCGACCCCCGTGTCGTACCCGGAGTATGCGGACAGCTCGCACAACCATCGCTTCGCGCCTCCTGCGACCCGCAGAAGGCGCCGTTCCTGGTGGTGCGGGCGCAGACCGTGGCGGAGCTTCGGGAGACCCTCCAGGGGCTGGAAGAGGGAGGCGTGTCAGCCGACATGGGCAACGCCTGGCGGGTCATGAAGGCGCAGGCGTCCATCGGTGCCTGCCTGGGCCCGCCAACGCCTGTGGCGCCTGTGGCGGCGCTCCGGCGCCCGGCTGCGCCGGTCCGCCTGCACCGCAGACCCCGGCCGCTCTCGCGCCAGGCCGGTGGAGCGGCCAGGCCCGGCAGGGCGACAACTCCCGGGACCCCAAGCCGCGGCCCAACTGGCTCCAAGGTCTACCGGATTGAGGTGCCTCGGGACCAGATGGACGCTTTCAAGCAGTACCCCGAGCAGTACAAGGAGTCCTTTAAGGGAAAGGTGGCTTGGGCCGGAGGCGGCTCGTATTGGGTGGAGGGCTCCTCCGGCCCCAAATGGGGCTGGGGAGAGGGGTGTCATGACGAACTGCAAGCTGTCGGACTACGACAAGAAGCGCCTGGACGAGCTGAACAGCGCCCACATTGGTCACCGAGGTGTGGCCTGGGCCGATTCCGACAACGTGTCACGGCTCCGGAGGCCCCTTCAACTATCCGGCATTCTCACAGGTCTCAGGCCCGCCATGACTCCGTGAGCGACCAGCTGTCCACAGATAGTCCACAGCCCAGGAGTGCTGAGCATGGACAGCGCTGGTCGCGGCCGTCGATCATGGCCAGATGTTCGAGGCGAGCTGGATGGACCACGGGCTTGGAGGACGGGATCCGGCGGGTGCACTTCTTGCGGAGTGCTCGCCACCCGCGTGAAGGGTTCCGTGGTGGTGACCAGCGGTCCGGCGCCGCACCCCGCGCGCACTTCAGTCCCTGGTCATCGTCACCGTTGCGCCGTCGGCCGTGGTAACTGTTAGAAATACAGTTACTCTGGCACCAAACGCACTGGAGAGATCTACGGTCTCGCCGCCCTGTGCCCCAACGGATCCGAGGGTCATGCCAGTCTGTGCAGGGACGTCGAGGACCAACCCATCTTTTGGCCCCGTCGCCCCGCTTCCTCGAAACTGGCTTAGGCGCCCCGAAACGGGTCGTCCTGCTGCGGGACTGGCTGGACCGCATGCTCCGCTGGAGCAACCTCAGCCTCGACGCCCACGGCTTCGTCCGTGGCGCGAACTGGCTCGGGATCGTGCCGACCGGCCCGCACATCGTGGGGGAGTACTTCCGCAGGTCCGCGACCACTCACGGCTCTCACGGATTCACACTCGACCTCGACCCCCGCTGGGTGAAGAAGCTGATATCCGAGGGGCGGGGAGCCGACGCCGGGGCCTACGCCGAGCACCTCATCGACCAGGCCGCGGATGTTCTGCGTACCCAGGACATAGGCGTACTGACCATCACGCTTCCGCTCCTCGAGCGCCTGGCACGCCGGGACGAGCTGATCGGGCTGGTCAACCAGAAGGTCAGGGCCATCCGTTGGGGCGACACCCAGCTGGACCCCGACTCCCGCTACCTCTACAAGAGCGAGGTCTTCCCCAAGACGGTCCTGTGTGGCAACTACGGCAGCACCATGATCCTCGGATTCGCAGGCGAGCGTCCCGGTCTCCCGGACGACGCGCCCTGCGTCTTCGGCCCTTACAGCCCGTACGTGACGTTCTCGGTCGTCGTCCCGGAACCACGGCCCCAAACGAGGATGTGAGGGACGCCGTCGGGCGGCTGGACAGGCTTTGGCGGAACCATCGCTGACTGATGTCAGCAATGGATGTCAAATGCTTCTGCACCCGGGGCCGGACTGGACCGGCAACGGTTCCGTCACGGCAAGGATCTTGAGGCAACCCGTAACCGCGCGGACGGTCCGCGGTTGTAGCGGTGGGGGGCCTGCTGTCTGTGTCCGGGTCCCCCCGCGCCGAGGGCGCCGACTCGCCCTGGACAGCGGGAGGACGCCTGGGACAGCGGGAGGACAGGGAGCCGTGACCGTGACCGAGTCTGCGCCCGGCGAATGTGCGTCCACGGGGGCGCGCAGCGCGCACGAAGGGATCCTGCGGCGTCAGTCGGCGCGCGAGTCGGCGGCGCGCACCTACGCGCGCGCCCTGCCGATCGTGCCGGTCCGGGCCCGCGGGCTCACCATCGAGGGCGCGGACGGCCGCCGCTACCTGGACTGTCTCTCGGGCGCGGGAACCCTCGCCCTCGGGCACAACCATCCCGTCGTGCTGGAGGCCATCCGCACCGTCCTCGACTCGGGCGCGCCGCTACACGCCCTCGACCTCGCGACACCCGTCAAGGACGCCTTCATCACCGAGCTGTTCCGCACGCTGCCGCCCGGGCTCGCCGACCACGCGCGCGTGCAGTTCTGCGGGCCGGCCGGAACGGACGCGGTGGGGGCAGCGCTCAAGCTCGTCCGCGCCGCCACCGGCCGCACCGGAATCGTGGCCTTCGCCGGCGCCTACCACGGGATGACTGCGGGCGCGCTCGCCGCGTCCGGGCACGCCGCCGACGTACGGGTCGCGCGCCTGCCCTACCCGCAGGACTACCGTTGCCCCTTCGGTGTCGGCGGTGCCCGCGGCGCAGAACTCGCCGCCCGCTGGACCGAGTCCGTCCTCGACGACCCCAAGTCGGGGGTGCCGCTTCCCGCCGGGATGATCCTTGAACCCGTGCAGGGCGAGGGCGGGGTGATCCCGGCCCCCGACGACTGGATGCGGCGCATGCGGCAGATCACCGCGGACCGGTCCGTCCCGCTGATCGCCGACGAGATCCAGACGGGCGTCGGCCGCACGGGTGCCTTCTGGGCGGTGCAACACGGCGGAGTGACATGGGACGTGATGGTGCTGTCGAAGGCCATCGGCGGCAGCCTGCCGCTGGCCGTCGTCGTCTACCGCGACGACCTCGACGCGTGGGAACCCGGCGCCCACGCGGGAACGTTCCGCGGTAACCAGCTCGCCATGGCCGCGGGCACCGCCACGCCGGCCCACGTCCGCGAAAACCGTCTCGCCGAGCGCGCGGCTTCCCTGGGCTCCCGCATGCTGTGCCAACTCGGCGAACTGGCACGGGAGTTCCCCTGCATCGGTGACGTGCGGGGGCGCGGGCTGATGATCGGCCTCGAACTGGTGGACCCGGAGGGGGAGCCGGCGTGGGGCGGCGACCGGCGGAGCGGGGCGGTGCAGCCGGAGGCGGCCGGTGGGGCGGGGGTGCCGCGTTCGGGTGAGGATGAGGGCGAAAGCGAGGCGTTTCTGGATGGGCGGGATTCGTCCGGGGCGCGAGGAGGAGCCGCGTGGGCTCCGGGCTTTGCCGCTGGTCGGGTAGAGACGCCGGACATGCCGGCCCACGCCGCCGACTGGGCCGACACACCTACGACAGCCCGCGCCCACGGGCCTCGCCCTGCCGCGCCCGCACTCGCGGCCGCCGTGCAGCGCGAGTGCCTGCGGCGGGGCCTCATCGTCGAACTCGGCGGCCGCCACGCAAGCGTCGTACGCCTCCTTCCGCCACTGACGATCAGCGACGAGCAGGCGGCGGCGGTGCTCGACCGACTGGCCGACGCGGTCGAGGCGGTGGCCCGCGACCACACCGACCGGGGCGACCAGGACCACCGGCCACATCGGCGGCAGCAGCGACACGCCGGACGCGCGGAGGGGGCGGGGTAGCGCGCGGCCGCAAGAACGGAGAGCGCGTGCCCGTGCCGCGACGATGCCCGCGTACGCCGACCTGCACTCTGCGGGCCACCTGCCGTCCGGCCTGACCCGCTGAAGGCGACGGCCGATGAGTGAGCGCGGGAGGCGATCGACCTGCCCGAGCGATGAACCGGCCGAACCACGACCCGAACGACCCCCACGAGGAACCGTCTTGAACGCCACCCCCACATCCGACGGCCGCTCCCACGCCCACAACGCGACCGAGTCGGTCCCCGGCCCGCGGAGAAGGGCACCGGACGCCGAGCGGTGCGACTGGGCGCCCACCGACCTCCTGGAACACCCCGACCCGCACACCGCAGCCCAGGCCGCGGCCGTGGAGAACCTCCTGCGCTGCTGGGTGCGCGAGACCGACACCGCCGTCCCCGACGACGGCATCCTCCGCATCCCCCTCCCGGCCAGCGGTACGGCCCTGCTCGTTCCGGTCCACTACTGGTCGCCGACCGGCTGGCACCGCTTCGGCCTGCCGTACCTGGCCGACGCTCCCGACGACGCCCCCCCGGCCGACGCCCCCACGGTCGCGGCCCTGCTCTCCAGGGAGTCACCCACGAAGGCCCTCGCACCGGCGGAGCCCACCGGCGCCGACGCCGTCGATCTCGTCGCCCGTGTCGCCGACTCCGTCCGCCGCACCGCCCTCTTCCTCGAGGACCGCCGGGCACGTCCCGGCGACGGACCCGACCTCTTCCTCTCCGCCGAACAGGCCCTGCTGCTCGGACACCCGCTGCACCCGACCCCGAAGAGCCGGGAGGGCCTGTCCGAGGCCGAAACCCGCCGGTACTCACCAGAGGTACGGGGCTCCTTCCCGCTGCACTGGATGGCTGTCGCCCGCTCCGTACTCGCCACCGACTCCGCCTGGACCGAGCGCGGCCGGCCCGTCCCCGCTGACCGGCTCACGGCGCGGCTCGCCGGAGCCGGGCTGCCGCTGCCCGACGGACACGCCGCCCTGCCACTGCACCCATGGCAGCTGCGCGAGGTACGTCACCGTGCCGACACGGCGGCCCTGTTCGACGCCGGACTGCTGCGCGACCTCGGTCCCCACGGCCCTTCCTGGCACCCCACCTCCTCCGTACGCACCGTCCACCGCCCCGGCGCTCCCGCCATGCTCAAGCTGTCGCTGGGCCTGCGCATCACCAACTCCCGCCGCGAGAACCTCCGCAAGGAGCTGCACCGCGGCGTCGAGGTCCACCGCATCCTGCGCAGCGGCCTCTTCCAGGAGTGGCAGGCCGCGCACCCCGGCTTCGACATCGTCCGCGACCCGGCCTGGCTCGCCGTCGACGCCCCGGACGGCGCCCCCGTGCCCGGGCTGGACGTGATGATCCGGCACAACCCGTTCCGCCCGTTGGACCACGTCTCCTGCATCGCCGGACTCGTTGCACCCCGGCCGTACCCCCAGCCCGACGCCGCCCCGGCGCTGCGGTCGCGCCTGGCCGAGCTCATGACCTGCCTCGCCGCCCGTACCGGGCACCCCCGAGGAGTGGTCGCCGCCGAGTGGTTCCTGCGCTACCTCGAGCAGGTGGTCCGCCCCGTGCTCTGGCTGGACGGCGAGGCGGGGATCGCCCTGGAGGCCCACCAGCAGAACACGCTGCTCCTGCTGGACGCCGACGGCTGGCCGGCGGGCGGCCGCTATCGCGACAACCAGGGCTACTACTTCCGCGAGTCCCGGCACGCGGAACTCGACGCCCGGCTGCCCGGCATCGGCGAGCGGAGCGACACGTTCGTCCCGGACGAGGTCACCGACGAACGCTTCGCCTACTACCTCGCCATCAACAACGTGTGCGGCCTCGTCGGCGCCTTCGGCTCGCAACGCCTCGCCGACGAACGGCTCCTGCTCGCCGCTGTCCGCCGCTTCCTCGGCGACTGCGCCTCCGGTCCCGCCCGGCTCCGCTCCACCCTCCCGGCCCGTCTGCTCGACTCGCCGGTCCTGCGCTGCAAGGCCAACCTGCTGACCCGGCTGCACGGCCTCGACGAACTCGTCGGCCCGGTCGACACCCAGTCCGTCTACGTCACCATCGCCAACCCCCTGCACTCCTGACCCTCACCGATTCCCTCCGCCCCCGAGGACCATGCCCCACTTCGCCTCCTGAGAGGAGCGCGCCATGCCTCCCACCGACGCCGGCGCCGACGCCGGCCACGTCCCCGCCACCGGAACCGCTCCCGGCGCCGCTCCCAGCAGCACCGGAACGCATCCCGGTGTCCGCCCGAGCCCAGCCGGCGGCAGCGTCCGTGCCGACCCGGCGCCGGCCGGCGGCACGCCGGGCACCGCAACGGGCACAACGGGGGGTGTTGTCGGTGTCGAGCCGGGCACAACGGGGGGTGTTGTCGGTGTCGAGTCGAGTGCGGCGGGGGGTGTTGTCGGTGCGGAGTCGAGTGCGGCGGGGGCCGTTCTCGGTGCCGCCCAGAGCGGGACGGGGGCCGTTCTCGGTGCTGACCGGAGGGGGACCGGTACTGCTCCCCGTCCCGAGCCGAGTACACCGGGGGCCCTTTTCGGTGACCCGAGCACGACCGACACCGACACCCCCCGCGAGCCGGGCGACGCGGACGCCGACAGCCAGGACACGCTCGATCTGCGTCTGCCCGACGAGTTCGTCGCGCTCTTCTCTGAGATGTCAGGGACCGACACCCCTGCCGCCGACGACCTCCTCGACGGTATCGGCGACTGGGGCCCCATCGTCACGCCCGCCGGTGCCTTCCATCTGGTCCCCGTCCGCGTCGAGCGCGACCTGCCGGTCATCAGCCGCTGGATGAACGACCCCGCCGTCGCGGAGTTCTGGCAGTTGGCCGGGCCCCAGAGCGTGACCGAGGCCCATCTGCGCGCCCAGCTCGACGGCGACGGACGCAGCGCCCCGTGCCTCGGCCTGCTCGAGGGCAAACCGATGAGCTACTGGGAGATCTACCGGGCGGATCTCGATCCGCTGGCCCGCTACTACCCCGCCCGACCGCACGACACCGGAATCCATCTCCTCATCGGCGGTGTCGCCGACCGTGGGCGAGGGCTGGGCAGCACCCTGCTCAGAGCCGTGGCCGACCGGGTGCTCGACAAGCGCTTCGCCTGTGCGCGCGTCGTCGCGGAACCCGACCTTCGCAACACCCCCTCCGTGGCCGCCTTTCTGAGCGCCGGCTTCCGGTTCTCCGCCGAGGTCGACCTGCCCACCAAGCGGGCCGCGCTCATGGTCCGCGACCGTTCCCTGCGCGGTCTGCTGTGACAGGGAGCCGCAGCGTCGTCACTTGGTACACCCGATTCGGTTCCCGCTCGGGCCGATCCGGTTCTCGCTCGTGCCGATGATGCTGAGGAGCCCCGGTCCTGATCCCGCCCCTGGCCCCCGCCTTGATCGCCCGTTTGTCAGTCCCGAGCCGTAGGGTGTTCGCGCTATGACAAAGCCCTCACTCCCCGAACTCCTGCACGCTGCCGTCACTGCCGTGGGCGGTACGGAGCGCCCCGGCCAGGTGACCATGGCCCAAGCCGTCGCGGACGCGATCGACGACGGCTCGCACCTGCTGGTCCAGGCCGGTACCGGCACCGGAAAGTCGCTGGGCTACCTCGTGCCCGCGCTCGCCCACGGGGATCGGGTCGTCGTGGCGACCGCCACCCTCGCCCTGCAGCGCCAGCTCGTGGAGCGGGACCTGCCGCGCACGGTCGAGGCCCTGCACCCCCTGCTGCGCCGCCGCCCGGAGTTCGCGATGCTCAAGGGCCGGTCCAACTACCTGTGCCTGCACCGCCTGCACGAGGGCGTGCCACAGGACGAGGAGGAGGGTCTCTTCGACCAGTTCGAGGCGGCCGCGCCCACCAGCAAGCTGGGCCAGGACCTGCTGCGGCTGCGTGACTGGGCGGACGAGACCGAGACCGGCGACCGCGACGACCTGACCCCCGGCGTCTCCGACCGGGCCTGGGCCCAGGTCTCGGTCTCGTCCCGGGAGTGCCTGGGCGCCTCGAAGTGCGCCTACGGCGCCGAGTGCTTCGCGGAGATGGCCCGCGAGCGTGCCAAGCTCTCCGAGGTTGTGGTCACCAACCATGCGCTGCTCGCGATCGACGCCATCGAGGGCGCGCCGGTCCTCCCGCAGCACGAGGTGCTGATCGTCGACGAGGCACACGAACTGGTCTCGCGGGTGACCGGGGTCGCCACCGGCGAGCTCACGCCCGGCCAGGTCAACCGCGCGGTGCGCCGCGCCGCGAAGCTGGTCAACGAGAAGGCCGCCGACCAGCTGCAAACCGCCGCCGAGGGCTTCGAGCGGCTGATGGAACTCGCCCTGCCCGGCCGCCTGGAGGAGATCCCGGAGGACCTCGGCTACGCCCTGCTGGCGCTGCGGGACGCAGCCCGCAACGTCATCTCCGCGCTCGGGGCGACCCGCGACAAGTCCGTCCAGGACGAGGACGCGGTCCGCAAGCAGGCACTGGCCTCGGTGGAGAGCGTGCACGACGTGGCGGAGCGCATCACCAACGGCTCGGAGTGGGACGTCGTCTGGTACGAGCGGCACGACCGCTTCGGCGCCTCCCTGCGCGTCGCCCCCATGTCCGTGTCGGGCCTGCTGCGGGAGAAGCTCTTTGCGGACCGCTCCGTGGTCCTCACCTCCGCGACCCTCAAGCTCGGCGGCGACTTCAACGGCGTAGGTGCCTCCCTGGGCCTCGCCCCCGAGGGCACGGAGGGGGAGGACCTGCCGAAGTGGAAGGGCGTGGACGTCGGCTCGCCCTTCGACTACCGCAAGCAGGGCATCCTGTACGTCGCCAAGCACCTGGCGCGCCCCGCGCGGGACGGCGACCGGGGGGACATGCTCGACGAGCTGACGGAGCTGATCCAGGCGGCGGGCGGCCGGACGCTCGGCCTGTTCTCCTCGATGCGGGCCGCCCAGCTCGCCGCCGAGGAGCTGCGCACCCGCATCCCCGAGTTCCCGATCCTGCTGCAGGGCGAGGAGACACTGGGCGAGCTGATCAAGAATTTCGCCGCCGACCCCAGGACGTGTCTGTTCGGCACGCTGTCCCTCTGGCAGGGCGTCGACGTCCCCGGCCCCAGCTGCCAGCTGGTCGTCATGGACAAGATCCCGTTCCCCCGCCCGGACGACCCGCTGATGAGTGCCCGCCAGAAGGCCATCGAGGACGCCGGCGGCAACGGCTTCATGGCGGTCGCCGCCACCCACGCGGCGCTCCTCATGGCTCAGGGCGCCGGCCGTCTCGTACGGGCGTCGGGGGACCGCGGTGTGGTCGCCGTACTGGACCCGCGACTGGCCACGGCCCGCTACGGCGGCTATCTGAAGGCGTCACTGCCCGACTTCTGGTACACCACGGACCGTAATCAGGTCCGCAAGTCGCTGGCCGCGATCGACGCGGCCGCCAGGCAGGCGGAAGCGCAGTGATCGCGGGTTGGCCGGTCCCGGCGCCGTGACCGGCCAACCCGCGATCCAAAACGCCCTGTGACAGGCCCGGCACAGCAGGGCCCCGGAACCGGCGCAGGGGTCCCGGGGCCCGGTCAGGGGGCGGATCCGACCGATCCACCCGCCGTTTCCACGGTTCGGCTCGCCTTCGGGCACGGCCCCGTCAGCTCACCTCGGCTGGGCGTCACACGCGCCGCAGCACCGCCACCACCTTGCCGAGGATGGTCGCATCGTCGCCGGGGATCGGCTCGTAGGCCGAGTTGTGCGGCAGGAGCCAGACGTGGCCGTCCTCGCGCTTGAAGCGCTTGACGGTGGCCTCGCCGTCGATCATCGCGGCCACGATGTCACCGTTCTCGGCGACCTGCTGCCGACGGACCGTGACCCAGTCGCCGTCGCAGATCGCGGCCTCGATCATCGAGTCGCCGACGACCTTCAGAACGAACAGCTCACCGTCGCCGACCAACTGCCGGGGGAGGGGGAAGACGTCCTCGACGGATTCCTCGGCGAGGATGGGGCCACCGGCGGCGATCCGGCCGACCAGCGGGACGTACGACGCGGCGGGCTTGCCCACGGTGTCCGTGGGCTGCAGCGAGGCGGCCTGGTCCGAGCCGCGGACCTCGTACGCGCGCGGGCGGTGGGGGTCGCGGCGCAGGAAGCCCTTGCGCTCAAGTGCCATCAGCTGGTGCGCGACCGAGGAGGTGCTGGAGAGGCCGACGGCCTGGCCGATCTCGCGCATCGACGGCGGGTAGCCGCGCCGCTGGACGGAGTCCCTGATGACCTCGATCACTCGGCGCTGCCGGTCGGTGAGTCCCGAGCTGTCCGCGCGGATGCCTGGAGGTCGGCCCGGCAGGGAGCGCTTGTGCCCCTCGGGATTCGTGGCTTCGTTCATCGCATGCACCGGCTCGAGTCGGCCCTGGGAGCGGTCCTGGGCAGTGATGGTGGCACTGTCTGCGGTGGTGGTCACGTCGGCCCCTCTCGATGGTCTCCCTGCTGCACAACGGTAGTTGCTTTCGAAAGGTTGCGCCAAACACACGTTCGAGTGAAAAAACGCGGATCGCCTGACTTGATCTTGTGTTTGGGTGTATGGCTAACGCAGCACCTGGCGGACAAAAGGCCCCATTGTTGTACTCTTCACCGCCGGGGTGGTGACCTCGTGGGTTGCTGCCCCATTCTGCCATCCGGCATCCCGTCAACCGAGTGCCGGTCCCCATCTGCCCGGGAGTCCCACGCGTCCTCCGTGCGGCGCCCACGGTATCTCCGTATGTGTGTCAGGGGTACGGGCGTACACCTGCGTGTTTCCTGCGGCGGCGCGGCCAGGTGGCGCGTCTCTGTGTCGACGCGACATGCGAGTAGCGATGTGCATGTACGAGCCAATCCCCACATCTAGTGGTTGGATGGCTACAGCAGCCCAGAAGTTGTGGTCCCCCGGGTCTTCGGCCCGCCGATCATCGCCTATGCTTGGGGCTGCTTCGCGGGGCCCATGGGGCTCGGCGAGGCTATTGAGTCTGCTGTGAGGAGGGTCGGAGTCCATGCACTGCCCCTTCTGCAGGCACCCCGACAGCCGCGTCGTCGACAGTCGTACGACCGACGACGGCACGTCGATCCGCAGGCGCCGCCAGTGCCCTGACTGCTCCCGTCGGTTCACGACCGTGGAGACGTGCTCGCTCATGGTGGTCAAGCGGTCCGGAGTCACCGAGCCTTTCAGCCGTACCAAGGTCATCAATGGCGTGCGCAAGGCATGCCAGGGACGGCCTGTCACTGAGGACGCACTCGCCCAGCTCGGCCAGCGGGTCGAGGAGGCAGTGCGGGCCAGCGGAAGCGCCGAGGTGGCCGCCCATGACGTGGGGCTGGCCATACTCGGCCCCTTGCAGGAGCTCGACCTCGTCGCCTATCTGCGGTTCGCCTCCGTCTACCGGGCGTTCGACTCACTCGAGGACTTCGAGGCTGCGATCGCGGAACTCAGGGAGGGGATGCGGCGCCCCGCCGCGGAGGACGAGGACGGCGACGACGTTGTCGCGGGAAGCCAGGAAGACGACCGCGGGCGCGGAGGGACGGCTGAGGTCCCCGTGCCCGCCCATGCCGCCGACTGATCGGCGGGCCGGCCCGGACCGCGCGTCCGGATCCGGCTGAGCGGCGGCGAGGAAGACCGGTTGCGGGCGGTAGCGAGAGGGTGCCCGCAGCACCAGACAGAACACCGTGCCACGGGAACATCGGGGCACTTCAGGGCGTTTTTGCCTGTACAGGGAGGCGGCATGACAGAGACGGCGAGCGGTCCGGCACGAGGTTCCCGAGCCAAGGGCACCAAGGCGGGTAACAAGGGGCTGCACATCGAGCGCATCCACACCACCCCCGGCGTACACCCGTACGACGAGGTGACCTGGGAGCGCCGTGACGTCGTCATGACCAACTGGCGCGACGGCTCGGTCAACTTCGAGCAGCGTGGCGTCGAGTTCCCCGACTTCTGGTCGGTGAACGCGGTCAACATCGTCACCAGCAAGTACTTCCGCGGTGCCGTCGGCACCCCGCAGCGCGAGACCAGCCTCAAGCAGCTGATCGACCGCATCGTGAAGACGTACCGGAAGGCCGGTGAGGACCACAAGTACTTCGCCTCGCCCGCCGACGCCGAGATCTTCGAGCACGAGCTGGCCTACGCCCTCCTGCACCAGATCTTCAGCTTCAACAGCCCCGTCTGGTTCAACGTCGGCACGTCCCAGCCGCAGCAGGTCTCCGCCTGCTTCATCCTGTCCGTCGACGACTCCATGGAGTCGATCCTCGACTGGTACAAGGAAGAGGGCATGATCTTCAAGGGCGGCTCCGGCGCCGGCCTGAACCTCTCCCGCATCCGCTCCTCCAAGGAGCTGCTCTCCTCCGGTGGTAACGCCTCCGGCCCCGTGTCCTTCATGCGCGGTGCCGACGCCTCCGCCGGCACCATCAAGTCCGGCGGCGCCACCCGCCGCGCCGCAAAGATGGTCATCCTCGACGTCGACCACCCTGACATCGAGGACTTCATCGAGACCAAGGTCAAGGAGGAGGAGAAGATCCGCGCCCTGCGCGACGCGGGCTTCGACATGGACCTCGGCGGCGAGGACATCACCTCCGTCCAGTACCAGAACGCCAACAACTCGGTCCGCGTGAACGACGAGTTCATGAAGGCGGTCGAGCAGGGCGGAAAGTTCGGCCTGCGCGCGCGGATGACCGGCGAGGTCATCGAGGAGGTCGACGCCAAGGCTCTGTTCCGCAAGATGGCCGAGGCCGCCTGGGCCTGCGCCGACCCGGGCATCCAGTACGACGACACCATCAACCACTGGCACACCTGCCCGGAGTCCGGCCGCATCAACGGCTCGAACCCCTGCAGCGAGTACATGCACCTGGACAACACGTCCTGCAACCTCGCCTCGCTGAACCTGATGAAGTTCCTGAAGGACGACGGCAAGGGCCACCAGTCCTTCGACGTCGAGCGCTTCCAGAAGGTCGTCGAGCTCGTCATCACGGCGATGGACATCTCCATCTGCTTCGCAGACTTCCCGACCCAGAAGATCGGCGAGAACACCCGCGCCTTCCGCCAGCTCGGCATCGGCTACGCCAACCTCGGCGCCCTGCTGATGGCGACCGGCCACGCGTACGACTCCGACGGCGGCCGCGCCCTCGCCGGCGCCATCACCTCCCTGATGACCGGCACCGCGTACAAGCGCTCCGCCGAACTCGCCGCGGTCGTGGGCCCGTACGACGGCTACGCCCGCAACGCCCAGCCGCACCTGCGCGTCATGAAGCAGCACGCGGACGCCAACGCCAAGGCCGTCCGCATGGACGACCTGGACACCCCGGTGTGGGCCGCCGCCACAGAGGCCTGGCAGGACGTGTTGCGCCTCGGCGAGAAGAACGGCTTCCGCAACTCCCAGGCGTCGGTGCTCGCCCCGACCGGCACCATCGGCCTCGCCATGGGCTGCGACACCACCGGTGTCGAGCCGGACCTCGCGCTGGTCAAGTTCAAGAAGCTGGTCGGCGGCGGCTCGATGCAGATCGTCAACGGCACGGTCCCGCAGGCCCTGCGCCGCCTGGGCTACCAGGAGGAGCAGATCGAGGCGATCGTCGCCCACATCGCCGAGCACGGCAACGTGATCGACGCCCCCGGCCTCAAGCACGAGCACTATGAGGTGTTCGACTGCGCCATGGGCGAGCGCGCCATCTCCCCGATGGGCCACGTCCGCATGATGGCCGCGATCCAGCCGTGGATCTCCGGTGCCATCTCCAAGACGGTCAACATGCCGGAGTCGGCGACCGTCGAGGAGGTCGAGGAGATCTACTTCGAGGCGTGGAAGCTGGGCGTCAAGGCGCTCGCGATCTACCGCGACAACTGCAAGGTCGGCCAGCCGCTCTCCGCCAAGAAGAAGGAGGAGAAGAAGGCCGGCGCCGCCGAGGAGCCCCAGGCCAAGGTCGAGAAGGTCGTCGAGTACCGCCCGGTCCGCAAGCGCCTCCCCAAGGGCCGTCCCGGCATCACGACTTCCTTCACCGTCGGCGGCGCCGAGGGTTACATGACCGCCAACTCCTACCCGGACGACGGTCTCGGCGAGGTCTTCCTGAAGATGTCCAAGCAGGGCTCGACCCTCGCGGGCATGATGGACGCCTTCTCGATCGCCGTCTCGGTGGGCCTGCAGTACGGCGTTCCGCTGGAGACGTACGTCTCGAAGTTCACCAACATGCGCTTCGAGCCGGCCGGCATGACGGACGACCCGGACGTGCGGATGGCGCAGTCGATCGTCGACTACATCTTCCGCCGCCTGGCGCTGGACTTCCTGCCCTTCGAGACGCGCTCCGCGCTCGGCATCCACTCCGCCGAGGAGCGCCAGCGCCACCTGGAGACGGGGTCGTACGAGCCGGCCGAGGACGAGGTCGACGTCGAGGGCTTGGCCCAGTCGGCGCCGCGCGCCCAGGAGCTGAAGGCCGTCGCCACGCCGAAGGCCGACGCAGAGGCGGCCAAGCCCGCCCCGAAGGAGGCCCACACCAGCGCCGAGCTGGTGGAGATGCAGCTGGGCATCCAGGCCGACGCCCCGCTGTGCTTCTCCTGCGGTACGAGGATGCAGCGGGCCGGATCCTGCTACATCTGCGAGGGCTGCGGCTCGACGAGCGGCTGCAGCTGACCCTGACGCAAACGCCATGAGGTAAGGGGCGTCGGCCATCGGCCGGCGCCCCTTACGCGCATCGGCTACGACAGGTGCGCCCGGCCCATGCGGCGGGTGAAGGTCGCCGGGTCGTCCTCGAATCCCCGGACGCCGGGGTGGAAGTCCCAGCTTCCGGACTCGTCGCGTACGAACTCCGCGACCGTCGCAGCCGTCGCGCCGAGGACGCTGCCGAAATCGTCCTCGGCCAGGACGGAGTAGCCCTCCCGGATGCGCAGACCCGGGTTGAGGACGTTGACGAACGTGCGGGACGCGGGGCGCTGCTGGATGACGACGCCGACCACCACGCGCGCGTACCGGCCGTCGAGCCGCTCGAGCTCCAGCGTCATGACCTCGTCCCACCCGAAACCCCGGCCGTCCCTGCTGTCCCGGTTGAGGTAGATCGTGCCGTCGGGGGAGCGGCTGTCGTAGTGCACCACGTAGTCGGGAGCACCGTAGGGATCGCCCGCCACGTACGTCGCGGCGACGATGTCCAGATCGGTGGGTGGCTGCCCCGCCGGACTCGGGTCCCACCTGAGTGCGACGTCGACCTTGCGGATTCCCTTGCTGAGTTCGCTCACCGGACTCCCCCTTCCCCTCCCCGTGCGCCCCCCTTGCCCCAACTGCCGGGCACTGGGCGCTCGTTGTCCATCGTGCCACGCACGGGGGATGCTTGCGCGGGTGATGTCCCTACGAGCATGACCGGCGCCACGCTCCCTGGCCTTACCATGGCGCGGTGCTGGTCAAGTGGATTCGCTGCACCGTGGTGGACCGCCGCGGCTTCGAGCGGGGGCAGCGAAAGTGGGCGGGGCTTCTGGGGGAGCCGGGGTTTCGGGGGCAGGGCGGTGGGTGGAGCCGGGTGCGGCCGGGGGTGGCGCACACCTTCGCCTTCTGGGAGAGCCGCGCCTTCTACGACTCGTTCATGGCCCGCTCCCACGACCGGCTGGCGGCGGCCCAGGCGGGCACCTTCAAAGATGCCCAGGTCAGGCTGTTCGAGTATCGCTTCGACGTGAAGACGGGATTCGAACCGCGCTTCACGGACGCCGACCTGCTGCGGGTCGCCCTCTGCCGGGTCCACGAGGAGCGCGCCGAGCACTTCATGCTGATGCAGGAGAAGGTCTGGAACCCGGCGATGGCCGGCTCGCCCGGCATGGTGCGCGGTCTGTTCGGAGAGGCGCCGGGAAACGAGTTCCTGGTGCTGTCGATGTGGCAGTCGTCCGCCGAGCACGGCAAGTACCGCACGGAGCGAGTGGAGCGGCTCGCGCTGCGGGCCCAGACGGAGGCCGACGTGGCGGCCCTGACGGGCGACATCGTGGAGCTCGAGCCGAGCTGGACCGTTTGATTTCCTGATGCACTGATCGTGTGCCCTGCGTGGTGCACGGTGCATGAACTGTGTGACCTACGCCGTATGGGGCCACTTCGAGTCCTCGATCGGCCGTCACCCGATCTAGTGTTTTGGCATGGCACGACCACGGCGCATCGTCCTTGTCCGGCACGGCGAGTCAACGGGCAATGTTGATGACTCCGTGTACGAGCGCGAGCCCGACCATGCGCTGGCACTGACCGAGCGGGGGTGGCGGCAGGCCGAGGAGACCGGCAAGAAGCTGCGGGAGCTGTTCGGGCGGGAGCGCGTGAGCGTGTACGTCTCCCCCTACCGCCGTACCCACGAGACCCTCCGCGCCTTCCACCTCGACCCCGAGCTCATACGCGTGCGGGAGGAGCCCCGGCTGCGCGAGCAGGACTGGGGGAACTGGCAGGACCGCGACGAGGTACGCCTCCAGAAGGCGTACCGGGACGCCTACGGGCACTTCTTCTACCGCTTCGCCCAGGGCGAGTCCGGCGCCGACGTGTACGACCGGGTCGGCGGCTTCCTGGAGAGCCTCTTCCGCAGCTTCGAGGCCCCCGACCACCCGCCCAACGTGCTCCTGGTGACCCACGGCCTGGCCATGCGGCTCTTCTGCATGCGCTGGTTCCACTGGACGGTCGCGGAATTCGAGTCACTGTCGAATCCGGGGAACGCCGAGATGCGGATGCTCGTTCTCGGAGACGACGGCAAGTACACGCTTGACCGGCCGTTCGAGCGGTGGCGGGACCCGGAGCCGTACGGGATCACTGGATAGAGTGGCAGAGCGATGACCCCTGATTCCTCTCCCGAAGGGCGCCTGGAGCGCGCCCTGGCCGGCCTGCGCGGACTCGCGGTGGGGGACGCCCTCGGCTCGCAGTTCTTCGTGCCGGTGAACTACCCGTTGCTCAAGCGCCGCGAGCTGCCGCCCGGCCCGTGGCAGTGGACCGACGACACGGAGATGGCCTGCTCCGTGGTCGCCGTCCTGGCCGCTCACCACCGCATCGACCAGGACGCACTGGCGCAGTCCTTCGCCGCGCACCACGACTCCGACCGGGGGTACAGCCCCGCGGTCAACGGCATACTGCGCCTCGTCCGGGAGGGCAGCGACTGGCGCGAACTCGCTGCCGCGCTCTTCAACGGCCAGGGGTCGTGGGGCAACGGTGCCGCGATGCGGATCGCGCCCGTGGGCGCCTGGTACGCGGACGACCCGGAGCAGGCCACCCACCAGGCCGAAATCTCTGCCTACCCCACTCACCAGCACCGCGAGGCCGTCGTCGGCGCCATGGCCGTCGCCGCGGCCGCCGCGCTGGCCGCCGCCCCCGACGGCCCGCCGAGCGCCGAGGCGCTGCTCGACGGCGTCATCGCCCTCGTACCGGCCAGGAGCGCCGTCGGCGCCGGTCTGCGACGCGCCCGCGACATGCTCGACTACGGCGATGCGGCCACCGTCGCCGCCGTTCTCGGCTGCGGCCGGCGCACGACGGCCCACGACACGGTGCCTTTCGCGCTCTGGTCGGCCGCTCGGGCCCTTGGGGACTACGAGGACGCGTTCTGGACGACCGCCCAGGCCGGCGGCGACGTGGACACCACCTGCGCCATCGTGGGCGGCGTGCTCGCCTCGGGGAAGGCAGGCACACCGCCCGCCGAGTGGGTGCAGCGGACGGAGGCGCTGCCGGATTGGGTGCCGACGTCCGTGTGACGATCCTTTCGCCGCCCGGCGGCTGCGCCAGGGGGAACTCTCTGTGCGCGCCGGGAACTCTGCGTGACTGTCCGCCCGTTGTCGTGGCATCCGCTGTGTGACCGATGGGTCGGCACGGGCGGACGGCACATGGGCGTCCGAGGGGGTGGACATGCAGGTTCCGCTGTTCGTCTTGGTGGTCATGCTCGCCGCGGTGGTGACGGTGCGGCGCAGGCGCCGTCGGCCGTCCCTCACCTGCGTGGCGCAGAACTCTGCACCCGGCGTGCGGACGGCCGGACCTTGCGTCCTCGCCGTCGGTCCCCCGGACGCGGTCCGGCCGTCCTCGGCCCGTCGGGGGGGGCCGGCAGGATCAGCCGATTCCCGGACCCGCCGTGCCGGCGAGGGCCTCCAGGTCGCTCCGGCGGACCCTGATCACCTGCCAGGCGGTGATCAGGGCGAGTACGGCCATCGCCGCGGCCGGGACGAAGGCTGTGGAGATGCCCTGGGCGAGCACCTCGTGCCCCCAGGGAGCGGGCAGCCGATGGGTCTTGGCGAACTCCGTCTTCTGCTCCGCCGAACCGTCGGTGAGGAACTTCGGCAGTTGCTTCTTCGCCTCGTCCCTGCTGGCCGAGCCGAACACCGTCGTCAGGATGGACAGCCCCAGCGAACCGCCCACCTGCTGCGTGGCGTTGAGCAGACCGGAGGCGGCGCCTGCCTCGTGCTGGGCGACACCGGAGACCGCGGTGACTGTCACTGTCACGAAGTTCAGGCCCATCCCGAAGTTGAACACCATCATCGGTCCGAGCACCCCGCCGAGGTAGGAGCTGTCGGGGCTGATGAAGGTCTGCCAGATGAGCCCGACCGCCACGAGCGTCGAGCCGGTGAGCATGAACGGCTTGGGGCCGAGCACCGGGAGGAACCGCTGCGAAAGGCCCGCCCCCACCGCAATCGCGGCGGTCACCGGAAGGAAGGCCACCCCGGCCTTGATCGGGCTGTACCCCAGCACGTTCTGCACGAAGAGCACGATGTAGAAGAACATGCCGAACATCGCCGCGGCCAGGCTCAGCATGATGACGTACGTGCCCGAGCGGTTGCGGTCGGCGAACATCTTCAGCGGGGTGATCGGCTCCTTGGCGCGCCTCTCGGTGAGCGTGAAGGCCAGCAGCAGGACGACCGCGGCTGCGAAGGACCCGAGCGTCAGGCTGTCCCGCCAGCCCTCCTCCGAGGCGCGGATGAAGCCGTACACGAGGGACGCCATGCCCGCCGTCGAGGTCAGCGCGCCCGCGATGTCGAAGCGCCCGGGGTGCCGCTCGGACTCGGTGATGTACAGCGGCGTGAGCAGCGCGATCAGCACACCGATCGGCACGTTGACGAAGAGCACCCAGCGCCAGTCGAGCCACTCCGTGAGCATGCCGCCCGCGAGCAGACCGATCGCGCCGCCGCCCGCGGAGACCGCGGCGAAGACGCCGAAGGCCCGGTTCCGCTCCGGGCCCTCGGGGAAGGTGGTGGTGATGAGCGCCAGCGAGGTGGGCGACGCTATCGCTCCCCCCACGCCCTGCAGGGCGCGTGCGGCCAGCAACTGCCAGGGTTCCTGGGCGAGTCCGCCCAGCAGAGAGGCGAAGGTGAACAGCAGGATGCCGGTCATGAAGACCCGGCGGCGGCCGAGGATGTCACCGGCGTGAGCGCCGAGAAGCAGCAGGCCTCCGAAGGTGAGCGTGTAGGCGCTGACGACCCAGGTGAGGTCGGTGGTGCTGAACTTGAGGGCGTCTTGAATGTGCGGGAGAGCGATGTTCACAATCGTCGCGTCCGGTGGCGTTCCAACGCGCGTTGTCAGGTTTCGGTTGGGGGCGACCGTGTGACGGCGGGGGAGCCGGGTCAGCGGACCCCGCACGGCGCCCGTGGGTCGAAAACCCGCGTAGGCGGGACGATCGGTCACGGGCGCCGTGATCGGGGGACGCGCGAGGGTTACCCGGCCTGGGTGCCGCCCGTGCCGCTGAGGGCTTCCAGATCGCTCTTTCGGACACGTATGACGACCGTGGCGACGGCGAACGCGAGGACAGCCATGGCGGCGGCCGGTATGAAGGCGGTCGAGATGCCGTGGGCGAGTACCTCGTGGCTCCATGGGGCGGGCAGCTGGTGGGACTTGGCGAACGCGGCTTTCTGCTCGGGTGTGGCCTGGACCATGAACGAAGCGACCTGCTTGGTCGCTTCGTCGCGGTTGGCCGAGCCGAAGACGGTGGTCAGGATGGACAGGCCGAGTGAACCGCCCACCTGTTGCGTCGTGTTGAGCAGAGCGGAGGCGGCGCCCGCTTCGTGAGGGGCGACGCCGGAGACGGCGGTCACGGTTACTGTGACGAAGTTGAGTCCCATGCCGAAGCCGAAGACCAGCATCGGGCCGAGCACTCCGCTGACGTACGAGCTGTCCGAGTCGATCAGGGACTGCCAGGCCAGGCCGATGGCGACGAGGGTGGTGCCGGTCATCAGGAACGGCTTGGGGCCGAGCACCGGCAGCAGCCGCTGCGATATCCCCGCGCCCACCGCGATGACCACGGTGCCGGGCAGGAAGGCAAGGTCGGCGCGGATCGGGGAGTAGCCCAGCACGTTCTGCACGAAGAGCACGATGTAGAAGAACATGCCGAACATCGCTGCGGCGAGGCTGATCATGATCACGTAGGTGCCGGAGCGGTTGCGGTTGGCGAACATCCGCAGGGGGGTGATCGGTTCCTTGGCGCGGGTCTCGACGAGCATGAAGGCGGCGAGCAGCACCACGGCCGCGGTGAACGCACCGAGTGTGAGAGAGTCCCGCCAGCCGTCGGACGCTGCCCTGATGAACCCATAGACCAGCGCGACCATGCCGAGCGTCGAGGTGAGCGCCCCGGTGAGGTCGAAGCGGCCGGGGTGGAGTTCGGACTCGTTGATGTAGCGCGGTGCGAGCGCGGCGATGAGGATGCCGATGGGGACGTTGACGAAGAGCACCCAGCGCCAGTCGAGCCAGCGAGCATGGCTACGTGAACACAAGCGTTCTCTAGAGGAGTTGACCCGGAAGTAACGCCAGGGGTTGAGAAGGCCGGCGTGGTGAGCGCACCGTAGCGGCTGGGTCAGGGCTTCGGCGTAGTCGCTTGACGTCCGGTTCGTGATGATCTGCCAGCTCGGCGGGGGTTTCGGGGAAGGTGACAGGCACGGCTTCCAAGATCATGGAGTTCTCTACGCCCCGTGATCCGAGTGGAAGACCGTGCCTGCCGACGCATCATCGCCGATCCCGCCC
>NZ_JBEXHW010000045.1:0-38850 GCF_040608235.1 Streptomyces sp. NPDC005202
GGCAACTTCGCCAGGAACCAGTAGCCGGCGCTGCGGCCAGCGCCCCTGCTCCAACCATCACCTGGAAACGGACATCACCTCACGAACCGCCCTCTCAGGCGCACCGCCGATGCCCTGACCCGACATCCTGTCCATTACGTTCGGCGGCGCCCACGGCCAGGTGAGTTGTTCCGGCTCGTCTTCCGGGCTTCGGGGCGAGCTGCCCGAACGCGCTCGGGCCCACTTCCTTGCGGGAGGCGATGTGAGTCAGCCCGGTTCCGCAATGTGGACCATATATCCCGTAGCATGTCTTTTTGTGCAGGGCCTCCGTGGACGGGATGGAGTCGGGGACGTGGCGTTCGCGGAGTCGGCCGGTGGCGGTGAGCCCGTGCCCCCTCCTGAGTCGGCCTCGAACTCCGTGCAGCGGTCCTTGGCACCACTACTGGCGGTGTGCGCCGGGTATTTCATGGTGATCCTGGATGTGACGATCATCAACGTCGTTGTGCCGGTGGTGGGCCGGGAACTGTCCGCCTCGCTCACCGGCATCCAGTGGATCACCGATGGGTACACCCTGGTCTTCGCCGGGTTCCTGATGACCGGCGGCGCGCTGGGCGACCGGCTGGGCAACCGTCGGGTCTTCTGCTCGGGCGTGGTGGTGTTCACTGTGTCCTCGGCCGCGTGCGCGTTCGCGCCGAGCGCCTCCTTCCTGGTTGCGGCCCGGCTGGTGGAGGGGCTCGGCGCGGCGCTGATCGTGCCCGGATCCCTGGCCCTGCTCCAGCAGGCCTACCCGGCGCCAGCCGCACGCTCGCGGGCCTTCGGGCTGTGGGGTTCAATGGCGGGCATCGCGGCCTCTGCCGGGCCGCTGCTGGGCGGGCTGCTGGTCTCCACCGTGGGCTGGCGGTGGGTTTTCCTCATCAACCTGCCCGTCGGCGTGGCGTGCCTGGTGCTGACGCTGCGCCACGTGGCGCCCTCGCCCCGGCACGCCGGTCGCGCTCTGGACTGGCCGGCGCAGTGCGCGGTGGTGGCGGCAGTGGCGCTGCTGACCGCCGCGCTCAACGAGGCCGGACGGCGCGGCTGGTCCGATCCTGCTGTTCTCGCCGGGGTGGGCCTGGCCCCGCTGGCCGCCGCGGCGTTCGCGGCGCGCGAGCGACTGGCCCGCTCGCCCGCCCTTCCGATGAGCCAGCTGCGCTCGCGTGCGATGAGCGGCGCAGCCATCATCGGTCTGCTGTTCAACTTCGGCTTCTACGGCATGCTGTTCACCGCCAGCCTGGACTTCCAGCACCAGCGTGGCTTCAGCGCCCTCCGCACCGGGGCGGCACTGCTCCCGGCGGTGGCGATGACCATGTTCGCCTCCGTCCTGTCCGGGCGGCTGACCCGCCGCACCGGCGATCGTCCGCTGGTGATCTCCGGCATGCTCCTGGCAGCCCTCGGGCTGGCCGGCTGGGCCGCGGCAACAGCCGGCCCCTACCCGCTGCTCGTGGCCCCCATGATGGCCGCGGGATTCGGCACCTCCTTCGCCCTCACCGGCTCGACCGCCACCGTGATGGGTGCCGGGCCCCCCGCGTATGCAGGGGCCGCCTCCGCCCTGTTCAACACCACCCGCCAGATCGGCAGCGCCACCGGCGTAGCACTTGGAGGCAGCCTGCTCGCCACGCACACCGACTACAACGCCGGGCTGCGCACCAGCATGGCCATCGGCGCACTCGCCTATCTGACCGCCGCAGCCCTCGCATGGCTGTGCGTGCCGGCAAAGCTCGAAAAGCCGTAGGGCGCCTCGACGCCGTCGGGCAGGCCGGGACAGGCAGTCTTCGCCTCCGCCGGGCAGGAGGCATTTCTACGAGGCGCATGCACCCGCTGAACCTGCCAGCCGGGTTCCGCCGGACAAGGTCGGCCCAACCAAGACCCCCACCAAACCCCGCCACTCGCGCCATCCTCGACCGCCTCGAGCCGACCCCTCCCAGCCATGGAAAAGCCCCGCGCGGCGTGCGAACCAGGACAGGGCCGTCAGTGCGCAGATACACCAGCGCGACCAGCGCCCGCTGCGAGGGCGGCAGCTTACGGCGGCGGTCACCCTCCCGAGTGACGATCAGCATGGACCCACTCGACCAACGCGTTGCGGCAAGTCCGGTGCGGCAGGATAGGTAACCAACGAGGCTGCCCGGCTGAAGAGTTGAGACGTGAGACATCTCGCTCAACCGCCCAGGAGCCTCGTCCGTTTCGCACTCATGCCGATGGCCTGCCCGTCCCCCGATCGGTGGCCGCTCTGAAAACGCTCAGTGCCTGCAGCTGGCTGCGGGTGAGTTTGGCGGCCTGCGCCGGAGTCGGCGCCGCGGCCAGGATCACCAGGGCCGTGGCGGCGCACAGGCCCTCACCACGGAAGACGGGGCGACACACACCGCGTCACCTACCACTCCACCGGAGCCGTCGCCACCGCCACCGACCCGCTCGGCCTGACCACACGGGTGGAGGCAGACGCAGCCGGGCTGCCGGTTGCGGTCACCGACCCCCAGGGCGCGACGACTCGCGGCCGCTACGACGCCCTGGGCCGCATCGTCAAGGTCATCGACGCCCTGGGACAGTCCACCGCCTTGGCATGGTATGCGGAAAAGCGCCTGCTGCGAAGCACGGCTCCCGACGGCGCCGGCGAGTCATGGACGTGGGACGACGGTGAAGGCAACTGCACCGGCCACACAGACCCCCTCGGCGGTCACACACGCTTCACTTACGGGCCCTTCGGTCTGCCAGCCGCCCGCATCTCCCCAGACGGGCGCCGAACACCGATTCCGGTACGACACCGAGCAACGCCTCACGCACGTCACCAACGCCCAGAGGATGACATGGAGTTATACGTACGATGCGGCAGGGCAGCTTAGCGGTGCAGCAACGGGACGGGCGGACCCAACAGCGTCACCATCTGGAA
This sequence comes from Streptomyces sp. NPDC005202, assembly GCF_040608235.1. NCBI lineage: Bacteria > Bacillati > Actinomycetota > Actinomycetes > Kitasatosporales > Streptomycetaceae > Streptomyces > Streptomyces sp. NPDC005202. The sequence continues at coordinate 2,900 of NZ_JBEXHW010000045.1, forward strand.
CCGCAAGCGGTGAGGAAAGGAACAGTCAGATGAGTCCGGCACTGAGTCGGCTCGTGGAACTGCTGCCAAGGCCTGAGGCCACAGAGCGCACTCCCGACTGGAACGCGGCCGAGGCCGCGCTGAGGACCCCCCTGCCGGCGGACTACCGGGAGCTCATCGAGGCTTACGGAGGCGGCGGTTTTGTCGACGGCTACCTCCTGCTCCTTGAGCCGGGATGCCCCAACGACGTGTACGACCTGCTGAAGATCTCCGCGGAGCGCGAGGAAGCCAACGAATCGCTCTGGCAGTTCGAGGACAAGCCAGAGGAGATGCAGGTCGACGGCAGCCGCCTGGTGTGCTGGGCCGCCACGGACAACGGGGAGTACCTGTACTGGCTCGTCCGGCCGGGCGACGATCCCGACTCCCGCCCCATCCTGATCAACGACGAGTCAGGAGAGGACTGGGAGCGGTACGACATGACGGTGACCCGTTTTCTCGCCGCCGTACTCAGCGGCGAGGTCCGTTCGCAGATTCTGTGGGACCGCTTCCCTCTGCCTGTGCACGAGTTCCGATCCGCCACGGAGATGTAGAAGTGCCAAGACGGCCGTAGCAACACTGGCCCGGCCTGGGGGGACACGCAGTCGGTCCGGCAGCGTGCAGCGGCGTTCATGGTGGCTGAAAGCGCACTGGTAGTACTTCGTTAGGTTCTGGTTTTGGTGAGGGGGCCCATGTGCTGCTGCGCGCCGGGTCCCCCGTCGTCCTCTCCCTGCTCCTCCCGACGTGGTGCCAGATCGTAGGGGCCGGACCCGGAGGGCGGAACCCCGTATTCATCCTGGAAAGTTGCGTTTAACCCCTGGCACTTCGGGCGCCAACGACCTGGCCCAGTTCCTCACGGCGCTGCCGAAGTCCCGCCTGTTTCGGTCGGCTTGGCCGACTCGTCCCGTCGCCGCGCGGCGGCGCTGAACGCGGTGATTCACTTGCCGAGGAACCCCAAGGGCCCTCGGGAACGTCGCCACCGGCACCGCCAAGGCGCCCAGGGCCGCACGCGGACTGTCGTCCTGCTGCGCTTGGCATACCTCGCTGCGACCAACACCCCCGGCGCCCCTGCGCCTCCTGCCGATGAGCGACCACGAAAAGGAGAAACGCCAGGTCAGGGCCCCGACTCCAAGTATTCACACCGGACACGCCGTGAGGAGAGGACTCCCGAGGCCCGTTGTCGATGATGCACAAGAGCCCCTGACGATTTGGCGACGCTCAATATGGGCGCGCAGCCGGTGTCTCCCTACTGTTCCAGTTCACGCAACGCAATCGCCGCAACGACGAGGTGAACTTGGTGACCATCGGATACTTGCCCTGGGTCCGACCGGACTCGGCCATGTCCCGCCCTTGCCTGCGCGACTCCCGCCAGCAACTGACCTACGCGGAGGTGGTGCGCCGAGCTGACGCCATTTCGGAGCAGCTGTCGGACAGGGGAATCGGCGAGGGTGACGTCGTCGCCATCATGCTGCCCAACCGGATCGAGCTGCTGCTGGTGATGCTCGCGGTGTGGCGCCTCGGTGCGACCGCGACACCCATCAATCCGGTCTTCACTGCCCATGAGGCGGAATACCAGTTGCGCGACTCGGGTGCCGTGCTCGTGGTCAACAGCGGCCCCGAGGCGCCGTCTGCGGGCCTGCCGTCCATCGCGGTCGAGGAACTGCCGGGCGAGCCGGCCGGTGTGGTGCCCGACCGCGAGGTGCGCCCGGAGGAGCTGGCGCTGCTGATCTACACGAGCGGTTCGACCGGCCGCCCCAAGGGCGTCATGCTCGACCACGCGAATCTGCTGGCAATGACCTCCATGCTGTCCGGCCATCTCGGGCTGACAGATGCAGATCACTGCCTGCTGGTCCTGCCGCTGTTCCACGTGAACGCGATCTGTGTGAGCTTCCTGTCTTCGATGCTGGCTGGTGGACAGCTCACGGTGCTGGAACGCTTTGCGCCGCTGCCCTTTTTGGAGGCGGTCGAGCGGCACCGGCCCACCTACTTCGCGGCCGTGCCGGCCATCTACGCGCGGTTGGCGGAGCTTCCGGCCGAGGTCGTGCCGGACACCTCGTCGCTGCGGTTCGCCATCTGCGGGGCGGCACCGGTGTCGAGGGAACTGCTTGAGCGGTGCGAGGAGCGGTTCGGCTTCGTAATGGTCGAGGGCTACGGGCTCACCGAGGGCACCTGCGCCTCGACGTGCAACCCCGTCGATGGCGTGCGCAAGCTCGGCACGGTCGGGCCGGCGTTGCCCGGGCAGCGGATTGCCACGATCTCGCCGGAGGGTGAGATTCTCCCACCCGGCGAGGTGGGGGAAGTCGTCGTGCAGGGTCCGAACGTCATGCGTGGCTACCTGAACCGCCCCGACGAGACCGCCGCGACGCTCGTCGACGGGTGGCTGCGCACGGGTGACGTCGGGCGGGTCGACGAGGATGGATATCTCGTGCTCGTCGACCGGGTGAAAGACATGATCATCCGAGGCGGGGAGAACCTGTACCCCAAGGAGATCGAGTCCGTGCTCTGCGGCCATCCGGCGGTCCTTGAGGCCGCCGTGGTCGGCGCGCCCCACCCGGTGTACGGCGAGGTCCCCATCGCCTACGTGGTGGCCTACCCCGACGTCCCGGTGACGGTCGACGACCTGTTCGACCACTGCCGGCAGAGCCTGACCAAGGTCAAACTGCCGGTCGAGATCCACTTGCTCGACACACTGCCGAAGAACCCAGTCGGCAAGATCGACAAGCCGGCGCTGCGCAGCGCGCTTCTTTCCAGCTGAACCACTCCAATCCGAACCGGGATCGGACTCGGTTCGGCAGGTACCCCCTTGTCAGAAGGAGCCGTACATGGGGTTCAAAACAGGCGATTTCCCACCGGTCGACGTCGAGACGTTCCTGGACAAGCCCCTGCGTGAGCGGATGAAGACGCTCGCGCTGCACTGGGTGGAATACGGCTTCGGCTCGCCGAAGATGATTCATGCAACCTATGTCGTGAAAGTGCTCGTCCTTTACCTGCTGGCCGGCACGAGTCTGGCGACCTGGACATCCGGGGTCGGCCCGTTCTGGGACGTCTCGCACTGGTGGAACGAGCCGATCGTCTATCAGAAGCTGGTGCTTTGGACGGTGTTCCTGGAGGCACTCGGTCTCGCCGGCTCGTGGGGGCCGCTCGCCGGCAAGTTCAAGCCGATGACCGGCGGTGTCCTGTTCTGGGCCCGTCCCGGCACGATCCGGCTGCGGCCGTGGCGACGTGTGCCGTTCACCAATGGCGACCGGCGCACGGTGGTCGACGTCGTGCTCTACGTCGGTCTGCTCGCGACCCTGCTGGTCGCGATCGTGCTGCCGGGCGTACCAAGCGCCACCCTGTCGGCGGTGCTCCCGGAGAACACCACCGGTCTGGTGAACCCGGCGCTGCTGATCGCGCCGATGGTGCTGCTGATCCTGTGTGGGCTCCGTGACAAGACGATCTTCCTGGCGGCCCGCGGGGAACAGTACCTGCCGGCGATGGTGTTCTTCACCTTTCTACCGTTCGTCGACATGATCATCGCGCTCAAGCTGCTGATCGTCAGCGTGTGGGTCGGCGCGGGCATATCGAAGTTCGGACTCCACTTCACCAACGTCGTGCCCCCCATGGTGTCCAACAGCCCCTGCGTGCCCTCCAAGTGGTTCAAGCGCGCCCACTATCGCGACTTCCCGCGCGACATCCGCCCCTCGAAGGTCGCCAGCGCCATGGCGCACATCGGCGGTACCACCGTCGAGATCATCACCCCGCTGGTGCTGCTGTTCTCCACCAACCCCTACGTGACCATCGCCGCGGTCGCACTGATGGTGCTGTTCCACCTGTTCATCACCTCGACGTTCCCGCTCGCCGTGCCGCTGGAGTGGAACATCCTCTTCGCGTTCGCCTCGGTGTTCCTGTTCCTGGGCTTCCCGGCGTGGGCGGGCTACGGCGTCGGGCACATGTCTTCGCCATGGCTGACGCTGGCGATCATCGCTGGGCTGGTGTTCTTTCCGGTGCTGGGCAACCTGCGCCCCGACCTGGTGTCGTTCCTGCCCTCGATGCGTCAGTACGCCGGCAACTGGGCCTCGGCGCTGTGGGCCTTTGCCCCGGGCGCGGAGGAGAAGCTCAACTCCATGGCGCACCGGCCGACGAAGAACCAGATCGACCAGCTGCAGGCGATGGGCTACCCCTACCCGGTCGCCGAGATCACGATGCAGCAGACGATCGCCTGGCGGTCGATGCACAGCCAGGGGCGCGGCCTGTTCTCGCTGCTGATCAAGCACATCCCCGATCTCGACCGCTGGACCGTGCGCGAGGCGGAGTTCGGGTGCAACTCGCTGATCGGGTTCAACTTCGGTGAAGGTCACCTGCATGACGAGGATCTGATCCGCGCCGTGCAGAGCCGGGTCGGCTTCGCGCCCGGCGAGTGGATCGTCGTGTGGGTCGAGTCGCAGGCCATCCACAGCAAGGTTCAGCACTACAAGGTCATCGACGCCGCCCTCGGGGTGATCGAGCGCGGTACGTGGAGGGTCTCCGACGCCGTCCGCGAGCAGCCGTGGCTGCCGAACGGGCCGATCCCGACCCAGGTCACCTGGTCGGCGGCGGCCGCAGGGCCGACGCACGACCGACGCGAGGAGGAGAGCGGCTCCGGGCAGAGGACGCCTGCATGAGCACAGCCGTGGTGGTCGGCAGCGGACCCAACGGGCTCGCTGCCGCCGCCTTCCTGGCCCGGGAGGGAGTGCAGGTCACCGTGCTCGAGGCCGCCGACGAGATCGGCGGCGGCACTCGCAGCGGCGAGGCGATCCTGCCCGGGCTCCTGCACGACCACTGCTCGGCCATCCATCCGATGGCCGTGGGATCGACCTTCCTGCAGAGCCTTGACCTCGGCCGCCACGGCCTGGAGTGGAGGCTCCCGGAGATCGACTGCGTGCACCCGCTCGACGGCGGCACCGCCGGTGTCCTGCAGCGCTCCGTCGCCCGGACCGCAGCCGGGTTGGGCCCGGACGGCGCACGGTGGCGGCGGTTGTTCGAGGGACCCGTCGCAGCCTACGACGAGCTGGCCGAGGACATCATGGGTCCACTCCTACGGATTCCGCACCACCCACTGCGACTCGCCCGCTTCGGAATCGCCGCCCTGCTTCCGGCCTCGGTGCTGGCGCGCACGTTCGCCACAGAGGAGGCCCGGGCCCTGTTCGGCGGCGTGGCTGCCCACGCCTACCAGCCACTGCACCTGCCACTGAGCTCCAGCATCGGCCTGGGAATCCTGACCGCCGGGCACCGGCACGGCTGGGCAGTCGCCGCCGGCGGATCGCAGTCGATCACCAACGCGTTGGCCGCGGTACTAGTCGACCACGGCGGCAAGATCGAGACCGGCGTCCGGGTACGGTCCGCCTCCCAGCTCCCGGACGCGGACATCACGATGTTCGACCTCGCCCCTGCCGCGGTGGCCGACATCCTCGGCGACCGGCTGCCGCCGCGGGTCGCCCGCGCCTACCGGGGGTTCCGATATGGGCCGGGCGCCTTCAAGGTCGACTTCGCCGTCGAGGGCGGCGTACCGTGGACGGCCGAGCCGGCGCGACGGGCCGGGACAGTACACGTCGGCGGCACGTTCGCCGAGGTGGCCGCCACGGAGCGGGAGATCAGCGCCGGACGGATGCCGGAACGACCGTTCGTGCTGGTGGGACAGCAATATCTGGCCGACCCGCAGCGCTCGGTCGGCAACGTCCACCCGGTGTGGACCTACGCGCACGTGCCGAACGGCTACGCCGGCGACGCCACCGACGCGATCATCGCCCAGATCGAGCGGTTCGCCCCCGGGTTCCGGGAACGGATCGTCGGCAAGGCCGTGCGTACCACTTCCGGATTCGCCCAGTACAACCCGAACTACGTGGGCGGGAACATCATGACCGGAGCCAAGAACGTCCCCCAGCTGGTGTTCGGGCCACGCCTCACCCTCAACCCCTACCGCATCGGGCTACCCGGCTACTACCTTTGCTCCGCAGCGACCCCGCCCGGACCCGGGGCCCACGGGATGTGCGGCTACAACGCCGCCAGGTCGGCCCTCACCCACCTAAAGGAACGATGACGATCGGAATGGACGAAGAGATCCTGCGTCTGGTGGCCGACACCGCGCGGCGGCTCAACGAGCGCGAGCCGGAGCTCTCCCGCACCATGAGCCGCCTGCTGGCTCGGGAGATCGACCACCTGGACGAGGACCAGCAGCTCGTCGAGCTGCTGGACGCCAGCGTCGACGCCAATGTGAAGACGCTCCTCCACGTCCTCATCAACCACATCCCCATCGAACATCTGGAACCGACGACCGCAGCATCCGAATACGCCCTGCGCCTCGCCCAGCGCGACGTCCCCGCCCACTCCCTGGTCCGCGCCTATCACATGGGGCAGAACAACTTCATCGAGGCCTGTTACGGGGAAGTCCAAAAGCTGGACTGCCACCCGGACTCCAAACTCCAGGTGATGGACCACATCTCCGGCGTGCTCTACCGGTACATCGACTGGATTTCGCTGTACCTCCTCGACATGTATGAGAGGGAGAAGAGGCACTGGATCAGCACCCGGGGAAACCTGCACTCCTCCCTCATCCACAAAATCGTCTCCGGGCACTCCGTCAGCACCACGGATTTCGAGCACGCCACCGGCTACCGCCTTGAGCAGTTCCACGTCGGGGCCGTCGTCTGGAGCACAGAGACAGCCCCGGACACAACGCGCACCCTTGAACGCTTCGCCCAAAGACTCGCCGCCAGTTGCTCCTGCGTCGGTCCGCCGATCGTCACTGCAGTCGATTGCAGCACGGCTTGGGCGTGGCTGCCCTTCGGGCACACCCCGCCCTCGCTCGACATGGACGCGGTGCGTGAGGCCACCAGCCGCCTCGCCAAGAACTGCCGGCTCTCCCTCGGCCTGCCCGCCCACGGTATCGCAGGCTTCAAGCGCACCCACGAACAGGCCCAGTCCGCCAAAGCCGTCGCTCTCGCCTGCGACGGTCGCGGTCCGTCCGTTGTGAGCTTCGGCGACCAGGGAGTGGCCATCGTTTCCCTGCTGGCCAGGGACATGGAGTCGACCAGACAGTGGGTGCGTGAAGTACTCGGCCCCCTTGCCCACCATGACGACAACGCCGCCGAACTTCGCCGCACCCTCCACGCCTTCTTCACCACGGGCGAGCACTACGCAAGGACCGCCGAACTACTCAACGTCCACCGCAACACCGTCAAGTACCGCATAAACAAAGTGCTCGACCGTCCCGGAATCATCCCCAAGCGCGACCGTATGGACATCGCGTTCGCCCTGCAGGTCTGCCAATTCCTCGGCCCTGCGGCGCTGTCCGGCGGCGACCCAGGCGCCGCCGGCTACTGATTGTGCTCGGCGTCAGCACACGGCGGGTGGAGCAACCCGCCGAGACCCTCGGCGTGACCCAGTTCAGCAAGTCCCAGGTCAGCGCCAATCGCCGCAGCTGCCCGAGCCCCGCCCGCGCGCCGGAGTTCCCTACCGCTGCCGCCCCACCGTCACCGTACGCCCCTGTGGGGATCCGCTCGGCCGCCCCCGAGAAGGGGCGGCCGAGCGGGAGAGAAGCGCCAGAGGCGCGGTTGTCGTCAGGCCGCGTTGGCCTGGGCCGCTGCCGACGGTGTGACGGCAGGCGCCGCACGCGTGGCGGCGCGTAGGCCCAACGCCCCGCACCTCGTAGTACATCTCGAGACCGTTGGCCTTGGCGCAGGCGGAGGTGGGCGCCATCGTGATCACGTCCGTTCGTCGGTGGGGGGTCTGTACGGTCAACGGTGGATCTTCGAACGGAAGTGACACCTGATGACAGACGTGACCGTCTCGGCTGAGGCCGTCGAGGGAGTGAAGGCTGTCGGGGCACCGGATGCTCTGGACGACCAGTTGATCGGCCAGCTGGCGGACCGGGCCAAGGACGGCGGGATCAAGCTGGTGAGGGCGGGCTGCTGCAGCAGTTGACGAAGAGGATCCTCGAGTCCGCTCTCGAGGTGAGATCACCGACCATCGCGGGCACGAGACGGCCCATCGCTGGTGCAGGTAGGGCTTGTAGGGATCGAGGATGCTGGTGCGGCCGGTCCACCGTCCGACCAGGAGTTCGTCCGCAGTGGCCGCGTGGGCGAGGCGGCGGACGGTGTTGCGGGCCAGGCCGAGTTGGCGGGCGATGGGCCGCAGCTCGAGTCCCTCGTCCAGCAGGGCGTGAACGGCCGCGTGCTGCTCGCGCACCCGATCGGACAGGCGGCCGGACGGCCGCGGCTCGGCTGGGGATTCCGGTGCGAGCCCCGTGGTCTCCAAGGGCACGCCGGTGCGGACCGGGGCGGCTACCTCCGGCTGGCGCAGCAGGGCGCGGTACGGGATGACCGTCTTCTCGACGGCCTCGGCGAGGTTCTTCCAGAGGTGCCAGCGGTCCGCGACATGGACCGCGTCCGGGGCGCCGAGTGGCCCGGGCTCGGCGTAGGCGGTGGAGCGGTCCCGGCAGATCATTTCGACGCCGGGATGGTCGGCGAGCCACCGGGCCACCGTCGCCGTGGCCCGGTCGGGCAGCAGATCGACCGGACGGCGCGTGTCGATGTCCACCAGGATCGTGCCGTAGTTGTGGCCCTTGCGCAGCGCGAACTCGTCCACGCTCAGGACCCGACGGCGTGTGCGTCGAGGGGTCCGGCAGGCGGCGAATCAGCCGCAGGAGCGTCGACTGGCTCGCCTGGACCGCGAGCGCGTGCACCAGGCGGGCACCGGCCCGGCCAGCATCACCGCCAGCCACTCAAGCACCGCCTGCAGCCCGGCGCTTCGCCTCCCGTGCCGGAAGGTCAGCCCGTCGACCTGCTCGGCAAACGTCGTCTGAGGGCATGCGCGTTCGTGGCAGCGGAACCGGCGGACCAGTAACTCGATCACCACGGGTCTGCCGCCGACCGCACTGTCAGCGAGCCGGCATACGGCTGTACACCCGGGCCGACACCGTTCCGCAGGCAGGACACACGGCCCGGCCCGCGGATGCGCGGGCCCGTACGACCACTAACGCCACGTGCGAATGGAGGTGAGGTCGGCAACCCTCGCTGCGAAGCGCCGGTTGACCAGGTCCGGCGGCCTTGGTGCGGTCGGCTCAGGAATGGTGGTGCGGCGCCGCTGTCCGCGGATGACACCTTCCAGGATGGGGCAGACGCCGTTCCCCGTCGCGTTTGCCGCGCCTGACGGCGGTGAGGATCACGCCCCGAATTACCTGGTGCTGCCCGCACGCCGATCGTCTTCCCGGAGTATGGAACTGCGTTGCTTATGGAGGCCGTCCTGCACAGAACTGCATGTCTACCGGTCGTACGACCGCTGGGGAAGGGGGGCCGAGGGAGAAGGGACCGAGCATGAGCAGGGCCGTCAGGACTGATGTCCGATGTCGGAGCAGTCAGGTGGTCTTGGTCTGGCCTCCGTCGATGACGAATTCGGCACCGGTGATGTTGGCGGCGCGTGGGGAGGCAAGGAAGACGACCAGGTCGGCGACCTCCTTGCCTTCGGTGATCCGGCCGGTGGAGATGCCCATCTGCCGGGGGACGACCTCGTCCAGGACTTCCTGGGCGGTACTGCCGGCACCGGCGGCGACAGCGTCGGCGAAGCCGCCGGGGTCGGTCCAGAACGGGGTGCGGACCGGCCCCGGAGCGACGGCGTTGACACGTACGCCACGTGGCGCGAATTCCTCCGACAAGGCCTTGGTGAAGTTGCTCAGCGCAGCCTTGGCCGCTGAGTAGTCCACCACCATGGGGAAGGGAAGCCGGGCGTTGACCGAGCTGATGTTGACGATGGCCCCGCCGCCATCGGCCAGGAGATGAGGGAGCGCTGCGCGGCTGACGCGGACGGCACTGAAGAACGTCAGATCGAAGGTCCGTGTCCACTCGGAGTCGTCGATGTCAAGGAAGCCGGAGCGCGGGGTCGTGGCACCGAGGTTGTTGATCAAAATGTCCATCCTGCCGTGCCGGTTCAACGCGGCTTGGACCAGCGCGCCGGCGCCCCCGGCATCGCCCAGATCGACGGGGACGAAGGAGACGTCATATCTCTCGCGCAAAGCGGTTACCTGAGGGGTTTCTGTTCGGCTGCCGACGACGACGCTGGCGCCTTCACCGCCGAGCGCCTCGGCAACGGCCAAGCCGATGCCCTTGCTGCCACCGGTGACGACGGCGACCCTGCCCGTGAGGTTCAGATCCATCCGCATGCCCTCCCTGCCTAGCGACCAAAGCGCACCAAACCCATCAAAGCGGGTGTGATGAGCCAGTATCGCTCCCTTCTGGAGGAGACCCCCCCATCGCCACGAGCGTCTCTGCCCGATGCACTGCCCTCAATGAGGACCAGCTCCTGCTGAGCGGATCCGCCCGCCCCGGCTCACCTTCCCCGAACAGGTCCTGGCCACCGAGCTCCACCTCCGCGCCGCCCTGGCTGCTGAACCTCTCGCCGTACTCTTCGGCAGCAGCCGGGCCGCCGCCCGCACTGCGGTCTTCGAGTATGTCGGGAGCTGGTACACCTTGCACCGACTGCACAGCAGCCTTGGCTATCGCGGTCCAGCCGGCTGCGAGAGCGCCCTTGCGGCCTGATCATCACAACGATGGTGTCTGTCGGACCGGAACAGGCTCATGCATGGGGTGGACAGCGGTGAGCTTCCGTACCGGGTGGGGTTGCCGGGTTCGGGTCTTGGCTGCGCGGTAAACCGGTGGCCAAGGATGTCCGCGGCGGCGCAGCGGCGATGTCAGTCAACCGATTCGTAGGTTCGTACGCTGCGGTCCGCGAGAGCGGGGATCGCCTGACCGATCACGTATTTCTGGAAGGCTTCAGTCGCCTTGTGGTCGTCATAGCCTGTTGCATCGGTGTACTTCTCGACCAGGACGAATGTGTCCGGCGCGGTGTGGTCCACGAAAGCGTCAAAGGAGATCATCTTCTCCTCGGCCCGGTTCAGCGGTGCGACCGTCTCCAGGATGCCGCGGATGTGATCCGCCTGGCCGGGCTTGGCCTTCCAAGTGGCGATGACGACATGTGCCATGGCGCTGCTCCTTCTCGGGGTCCGTCAGAGTCAGGTAGTTGCTGGTAGTCACGCAGTTGCTGGTCAGAAGTTGCTGAAGCCGATGGCGCGCAGCTGGTCGCGCCCCTCCTCGGTGATGTCCGACGGGCGCCACGCGGGCTGCCACACCCACTCGAGGTGGTAATCGTTGATGCCGCAGCGTTCGCGGTCGGCCAGGGCCGTTCGGATCTGATCCTCCATCACCCCCGTCAACGGGCAGGCGGCCGAGGTCAGGGTCATGGTGATCGTCGCCAGCTCGCCCTTGACGGTGATTCCGCGGACGAAGCCCAGGTCGACGATGTTTACGCCCAGGTCCGGGTCGAGTACGTCGTACAGTGCGTCCCGGACCCGCTGCGAGCGCTCGTCCGGCGCCGGGGCGGCGGGCGAGCGCGGCGCGCCGGCGTCGGGGTGGGGGGCAGTGCCCTCTCCCGCGCCGTGTGTCTGTGGCCGCGCCCCGGCGGTCGCCCGCAGACCCGTCGGCTCCAGGCGGATTTCGACGTCGGCTGTCTCGCTGCTGATCCAGTCCGCCATGCCGTGCGCCTTGCGCCGCACCCGGACGATGTCCTCGCCGCGGTGCGCTTGTCCGCCGGCCACCACGAGGTGGTGAGGGCGGATGCCGGATCGCTCGGCGTTCGCCAGGGCGCGGTCGAGGACGCGCGCCACCGGCTCACAGGTGCGGCCTGGACCGTAGCGCAGCCTCGCCACTGCTGCCGGAGCGGGCAGGCCTGTCACTGTCCGCAGGGCCCAAGCCGCCTCGGCCGCGTTGACACGGGTCTGTTCCTCATGGATTAGGAGTTCCGCCAATGCCGTCACGACATCACACCTCCCTTGTATTCATGCCGACGCCGGTCGAGAGACAGCGGTGTGGCGCTGCGCCAGCCGCTTCAGCGGCACGGATTCGTCTCGCAGCTGCTCCAGCGACACTTCGTGCTCGGCGAAGACCAGACGCCGGACATCCAGCACGTCCCGCGGACGGTCCAGGGACACCACCCCCGTCACCCTGCCCTCCTGCCAGGCGAACGCGGAGAAGCGGCGCTCTTCCACGCGGCCGCGCACCACTGGTTCGAAGGGGTCGGGCAGCCGCCCGGCGCTTTGTACACTGTGCTCGTACTGGTCGGACCAGAACCAGAATGGCTCGGCGAACTCCTCTTCCGCGCCCAGCATGTTCCGCGCCACATGGGCGCCCTGCCGGGTGGCGGTGTCGTGGTGTTCCATGCGCAGGTGCTCACCGTAGTGGGGGTGGTACTGCCTGGCCACGTCACCGGCGGCGTAGATGGCCGGGTGAGAGGTGCGGCCCAGGGCATCGGTGAGGATGCCGTTGTCCACCTCGATGCCCGCCGCCACCGCCAGTTCGGTGTTGGGCTGCGCGCCGACGCCCACCACGATCACGTCGCACTCCACCCGGTCCCCTTCGGTGGACGTGACGAGCAGGGTGTCGTGTGTGGTCTCGGCGACTTCCCGCACGCCTGTGCCGAGGCGCACGTCCACACCGTGGGCTCGGTGGATGTCGATCAGCGCCCCGCCGACCAGCGGGCCGAGGCTGCGGCGGAAGGGGACGGTGTCCGGCTCGAACACCGTGACCGCCTTGCCGAGCCCCGCGGCCGTCGCGGCCACCTCACAGCCGATGAAGCCGGCGCCGACGACCACCACCCGTTCCGCGGACTGAAGGTGGGAGCGCAGTGCCCTGGCGTCGTCGAGGGTCCTGGGGTAGTGGATGCGCTCACCCCGCACGCCGGGCAGCCGTCTGGGTCTCACCCCCGTCGCCAGCAGCAGGCGGTCGTACGGCAGTGTGCTCGCGCCGTCGGCGGCGGAAAGGGTGAGCCGCCTCTTGGCGACGTCGATCGCCGTGACCTGTGTGCCCAGCAGCAGTTCGACGTCCTGTTCCCGGTACCAGTCGCGAGGCCGCACCCACAGGCCGTCCTCGTCGGCTGCTCCCGCCAGGAAGTCCTTGGACAACGGCGGGCGTTCGTACGGCTGATGGGGTTCCTCGCCCACCAGCACCACCTCACCGTCGAAGCCCGCCTCCCGCAGGCCGCGGACGGCGGCCGCTCCCGCGACACCGCCGCCCACGACCACGTGCCGACCGCGACTCATCCGACGTCCACCATGATCGCGCCGGACTCGGTCACCCGGCACGGGTAGACCGTCAGCCTGCAGTTGTTGGGATTGACGCCCTGGCCCGATCCGGCGTCGAACTCCCACATGTGGCGGGTGCAGATGATGGTCTCCCCGTCGAAGTCGCCCTCGTCCAGGGCCCACGCCTGGTGCGGGCAACGGTTCTCGTAGGCGCGCACGTCACCGCCGACGTTGACGAGCAGCACCTTCTTGCCCGCCACCTCGACCGCTTCCATGTCGCCTTCCCACAGGTCGTCGATGCGCATGGCTTCCTGCCACTGCCCGGTAGCGGCGCTCATCAGGCACCCCTCCGCTCCGCCGCGGAGCCACCGCCCTCGCCGGCTTTTTCGAACAGCCGGTCGTGGAACGTCTCCCGGGCCGCCCGCGCCTGGGACACCACCCGGTCGGCCGTCCACCCTGCCGGCCCGCAATGCTCCAGGAGCGAGCCAAGACCAGCAGCCGCGTCGTCCGCGGCCGGGGTCCAGCGGTCGATCCAGCGCCGCAGCACCGCCTCGTTGTCCGGCCGCTGCCGGACCGCGAAGCCGACCAGGGCCGCGCTCCACCGGGACCGCCGGTCGGCGTCGTCCTGGAGGTACTTCGACAGCAGCCACGATTCCTCGTCGCCGGCCTCCCGCGACGCCTCGCCGAACTGCCGCAGGAGTACGTCGTCCAGGGTCGGAGCCAGCATCAGGTTGAGCGCGGTGAACGCCTCGCCCCAGTCGTAGGAGATCAGCGCCTTCTCCACCGCGCGGCGGGCCGGCTGCCACGCCTCGTCCTGCTCCCACACCTGACGCTCCCGCTCGCCGAAACCGGCGCTCGGAGCGGCAAGTTGCAGCTCCCGGGTCCGGTAGGCAATCACGGTGAGCCGACGCAGCAGGTCAGCGGTGGCGAAGCAGGCGGCATTGGTGATGTACGAGGTGGGCGCTATGTAGCCGATGTAGGCCTGGATCTGCTGGAAGCCGTGGACCAGGTAGCGCGACGGCGTGTACAGCGAGGCCAGCAGGGCGACCTGGCCGGGCTCCAGCTTCTGGTCGGCGTTCGCCTTGGCGTACTCCTCCAGCACGCCGCCGGTCTTGGCCTCGGCGTCGGACTGGAGGTTGATGTACGCGCGGTAGGTCAGGGTGTCCGGATCGCGGTACTGCTCCCAGTCGTCCACCATCAGCGGGGACTTGTCACGGTAGGTCAGGAACCACAGGTTCGGCGGGGAGGACGGGTTCTGCTCGAAGGCCCCGTTGCGGTTCTGCCGGGTGGTCCAGTTCTGGCCGTGGGTGACGATCTCGTATTCGCTCGGCATCCTGCGGACGTCGCCGAACGCGCTGAACGTCCGCCGCTGACGCGGCTTCCTGGGTGTGGCGCTCACGCCGGTGCTCCTTCCGCCGCCGCCTTGCTCCTGGCGGTGATGTCCTCCCAGGTGATGGAGTCGCTGGTGGTGATGACGCGGCCGACGAAGGAGGACATCATCGTTTCCATCGACCTGATCTCGAAATCCGGTCCCAGGTAGCGGCGCAGCGTGTCCAAGGTCAGGGTGACGCGCCCTGCGCCGCGCACCCGCACGTACGCGCCTCGGTCGACGACCTCGATCTCCTGGTCGGGGTTGTCGTCCTCGATCGCCGCGATGATCTGGTCGACTTCGTCGCCCATCCTCAGGACCGGGCCCACCAACTGGCTCATGCCTCCCCCTTGGGGATGTCGTACTCGACTCTGACGTGGTCGAGCGGTTCCATCCCGGCCTCCGCCACCGTGGTCTTCGGCGCCAGGCGGCGCCCGTTGTGGAAGACGGCCTTGGGATACGGCAGTGCCCGCACCCGCTTGCCCTCGACATGGTGTGCCACCGCCTCGGCCACCTGCTCCGCGGTGTTGTCCGTGGTTACGGCCACCAGGATCTGCACGAAGTCGTCGGCGAAGACCGCGTTGAGCGGTACGACGGCCGGTGCCTGCCGGCCGGTGTCCGTGCCTGTCGCCTGGGTCATGACGCACTCACCTCCTTGCCGGCCAGGGCCAGTCCGGTGGCCGGGCGGCCGACGTAGTCCTTCGTCCACGCCTCGTAGTCGGGGTCGTCGCCCATGACGTCCGGGGTCATGCCCATGTAGGACAGGATTCCGCCGACGTCCATGGGCTGGATCTGCCCGGCCACGAACCGCTCGACCAGCGTCTGGTGGTTGACGTTGTCGCGGTCCTTCCACCAGATCTGCCGGCAGCCGTTGCTGCAGAAGTGGTAGGTCCTGCCGTTGTACTTCAGTGACCAGTCCGGCACCCGCCAGCGGCCCGACCGGGTCTGAACCGCGTTGCAGCACGGCAGGTTGCACATGCTGCACAGCCAGGGCAGCGTCTCCGGCAGGGTGGCCTCCACGTTGTCGGCGTTGACGTTGTCGATCAACGTGTCCCACTTGTCGCCGTAGATGGCCTCCCAGTTCGGGTACTTCTCACGCAGCCACTCGCGCTCGTCCTTCGAGACGCCCGCCTTCGGCCGCCACCACAGGGTGGGCCGCCAGTACCACAGGCCCATGTGCAGACCGTGGTGCCAGGTGTCGAGTCCGCGCATGAACTCGTCCCAGTACCAGGGCTTCTTCAGGCCGTAGTCCTGGATGGTGTGGATGTACTGGTCGATGATCCACTCCTCCATGAACTCCCGGTAGGACTGCTTCCGGTGCTCAAGAGGCGTGTAGTAGTCCATGGCCGGCCCGGTGAGCGCGGAGAAGGCACGGGCCGAGCCCCAGAAGTTGCGGTCGATGACCCACTGGGCCCGCACCGGGTCGTGCTCGACCAGGATCTCCATCGTCGGGCCGCCCTGCTGTGAGTGGCGGGCCTCGTCGGTCTGGATCGACGAGACCATGTTGGCGAAGTTGACGTCGCCCGCCTCCAGCGCGTCCGCGGACAGCGCCACGAACTGCAGGTTGGTGAAGCCCGTCTCGAAGGTGAACGGCAGCCCGATGGCCAGGTCCACCACGTTGGGGGCGATCATCATGTTGTCGAAGACGTTGCGCAGCGACACCGGCACCCAGTTGTTCTGGTGGAACGTCTTCTGGGTCCAGTCGTACTGCGGGTCCTTCTTGATGAACTCGTGGCCGAAGAACGTGGTGATCTGCGCGTGCCGCAGTTCGTCGAGCGCGCCGAAGGTCGCCATGTTGCGCCACGAGCCGTTGAGGCCGAACCTGGCCATCTTCAGCTCGCCCAGAACGGCCGCGTACTCGACCAGGGCCACGCCGCCGAAGTGCATCTTGGTGGACGAGCGCCAGCCCTCGTCCAGCTGGTCGAAGTTCGAGGAGCGCTGGAACGCGGCCTTCACCGCGTAGGCGGCCGACTCCTTCTCCCGCTGCACGGCCACGTACTCCGGGTAGCTGATCTTGTAGTCCTCTTCCCAGGCGGCCCACGCCTCCCTGGGTACCTTGCCGGTGCCGCTGTGCCACTCCGGAAAGACCGCTTCGTCATCGGCGTAGCTGTAGGTCCAGTCCACGTCGCGGACGAAGTGCTGCCATTCCTCACGCTTGAGCAGACTCATCGCTGTCCCTTGCCTCCCGTCCTGGGGTCCTTCGGTTCCTCAGTCGACTTCGAGATGTCCGAGCTGCCGGTTGATCCCGGCCCCGTTCCAGTACGCCCGCACTGTGTCGATCAGCCCGTCCTCGTCGACGTGGAGGATGAACAGATGCGGCTCGCTGAAGGAGCCGCCGCGGGCCTCGGCGAAGCCCCAGGCGAGCTGCTGGGTACCACCGATGTCGCAGGAGACCGCCACGTCGCCGTTGTCGTTGGCGTCGATGATGTGGACCTCGTTGAACAGGTCGGGGAAGGAGTCGATCAGCCCCGTCCAGATCGTCTTGCCCACCGTCTTGACCTTGCCGTCACCCCGCAGCACGCGCTGCCTGCCCCACACCTCGTAGGGCACGTAGGAGAACTCCGCGGTGTCCGTGCACATGTCGCACATGGCCTCGACGTCGTGCCTGCGATACACCTCGAACAGCCGGGCGGCGGTCTCGGCAGCGACGTTTTTGCGCGTGCCGCCCTTGGCCGTGGCGCTGTTGCCGGCCGTACGCGTGCCGTCCTGCGTGATGCTCATGCCGCCCCTCCCACGATCGCCACCTCGTCCAGCCGCTTCACGGCCAGTCGGCGGTAGAGCTGGTTCTGGCACCAGTAGGCGTCGATGCCGGTGATCAGCCCGTCGGTCACCGTGAAGCGCCATGCCTGGTCCACGTCGATGTGCTTCTCCTGGTTGACGGCACCGAGGTAGTCGGCCGCCTGGGTGCCCTCCAGCTTCAGCTCCGCGACCACGACGTCGTCGAACTCCAGCAGGTTCTTCTCTGTCAGCCGCAGGTCGGGGAACGCGGTCACGGTCGAGGCGACCAGCCCGCGGATGTCGTCCGCGGCGCCGTCCCAGACCTGCAGCGGGTGCAGGTTCACCGCGGTGGACGGGCTGATGAGCGCCATCGCGGCGTCGGTGTCACGCCGCCGTACTGCGTCCAGAAAGGCCCTGACCGTCTCAGCCGGGGTTACGCTCATGTTCTGTTACTCCTTCGGACCGGTGGGCACGGTGCCGGACCCGCGGCGTCCGCGTCCGGCAGGACGACGGACACCGCGGAGCGGCAGCCGCTCATGCGGCGAGCGCCTTGAGCAGCGCATCGGCGGTCGCTTCGCTGGAGGCCGGGTTCTGCCCGGTGATGAGGTTGCGGTCCACCACGACGTGAGACGCCCAGGCGCTGGGCCCGTCGTCGAAGACCGCGCCCGCGTTCTTCAGGGCGGTGTCCAAGTACCAGGGCATACCGAGCCGTCCGGGGACCGTCTGGTCCTCCTCCTCGTCGGTGAAGCACGTCATGCGGTAGCCGTCGAAGAGCCACTGCCCGTCCTCGCGTTCGGGCGCGGAGAGCAGCAGCGCGGGGCCGTGGCACAGAGCGGCGACCGGGGCCCGCTTGTCGTGCAGCACCCGCAGCAGCCGGCAGACGTCGGCGTTGTCGGCCAGATCGACCATCGGGCCGTGCCCGCCCGGCGCGAACACGGCGTCGAAAGCGGCCAGTTCCTCATCGCTCAGTGACGAAAGCGCCACCGGGTGCGCGAACCCCTCGAAGCTCTCCAGCTTGCGGCGCCGCTCCTCGGCCAGCGCGTGTGCCGCCCTGTCCAGTTCGTCGACCGCCTCCTGGATCTCCTGCCGGCTCAGGCCGCCGTCCAGCCCCTCCTCCACCATCACGTCCACCAGCTGGCGGTCCTGGATCCAGGCGATCCGCGCAGCCCGGCTCACCAGCCCGTGCGCAGCGGAGGGCGTCATCCCGCGCTGCGTCAGCCGCTCCACGATCCTGCGGGCCGCCACCAGCCCGAGCTCGGTGGTCTGGTGCAGAGTGACGCGGATGTCGTCCGGGTCGTGATGGAACGTGCGGGTGACCGACGCGAAGAAATCCTGGTCCTCCTCCGGGTAGTGGAAGAAGTGCTCCAGCCCGTACGCGTCTGCCGTCGGCGGGACACCGTCCGGCGTGACCACGACGACATCGTGGCCCGCGGCGACGAAGCGCTCGTACGGCTTGAGCGCCTCCTCTGCAAAGTACCCGGTGGGATGCCGGGTACCGTCGGCGAGGTCGATCTCCTTCGCGCTGGACACGAGGTACGCGATGCGCGCCATGTCAACTCCAGGTGAACAGTTCGTTACTGCGACGCACCGACGGTAGGCCCGCTTTTCCGCCAGGCGCATCGCAGATTCCTGCCGGGGAACTGCGGATTTCGGTAGCGGCCGGCGCCCCCTTGCGGGTTCCGGTCGAGAAGTAGAAGATTCCATCGGAACCCAACGGTCTTGCCGGCCTTCCTGCCTAACGTGAGATTCGTGCTTTCCCGCGAAAGACACCTCAGCGACCGACAGCAGAAAGGTTTGCGATGACACGCGTACTGCTCGCGGTATCCGGCTCCGACCACTGGACGCTCAAGGACGGCACCAAGCATCCTTGCGGCTACTGGCCGGAGGAATTGGTGGTACCCCACGAGATCTTCCGCAAGGCGGGGTTCGACATCGCCATCGCCACTCCGGGCGCGGTGCGTCCGACCGCTGACGAGGCCGGGTTCTCGGCGGCGGTCAACGGCGGCTCGGAGGAGCCCGGCAAGCGGTTCCGCGCCTACCTGGACAGCATCTCCGCGGAACTGAACGCGCCCGTCGACCTCGAGGAGGCCGACGCCGCCGACTACGACATGGTGTTCGTGCCGGGCGGCCACGGCCCGATGGAAGACCTCGCGGGATCCGAAAAGTTCGGCGCCCTGATCGCGGCCTTCACCGCGGCCGGCAAACCCGTGGCGGCCGTCTGCCACGGCCCGGCCGCCTTCCTCCCGGCTCGCGACGCCTCCGGCGGATGGCTCTTCGCGGAACGCAAGGTCACAGGTTTCAGCAATGAGGAAGAAGCGGCGATGGGCTTCGCCGACAAGGCCCCATGGCTCCTGGAGGACCGTCTGGCGTCGAGCGGCGGCACGTACGAACGCGCTGCCGCCTTCGAGGCCCACGTGGTCTCGGACGGCAACCTGCACACCGGCCAGAACCCGGCGTCGTCAGCACCGCTGGCCGACCACCTGGTGACACTGCTGGCCCGGGTGGACGCGCAGGTCAGCTGACACCAAGGGCCGACGACCGCCGGTTACCAGGCCCTGTGGCCCGCGGAGCCAGGCGTGTCCGCCCCGCGGCACCTTGAACCCGCTGTTCCCGGCCGCCCGCCCCCGCGTGGACGCACCGTGCGATCGGTGCGTCCACGCAGCCGCCCCGCCGCGGCCCATGCGGCGCGCGGCGGTTCTTTTCAGCCCGGAAGTGTCAGCCTCTTTGCTGCGAACCGAGTTCCTTGGAAATGCGCTGGAGATCGCAATAGGCACGCGGCGTGGCCCCGAACCTGTCCCGGAACTCGTTGATGAAATGCGACGTGCTGGAATATCCCACAGTGCGTGAAACCTTGGTCACACTCATCTGCTGTTCAATCAGCAGATCACGGGCACGGTTGAGTCTCATCTCCTTCACGAACTGGTAGGGGGATTTTCCGGTAATCTCCCGGAAAAGGTGCGAGAAGGCCGACGGACTCATGGACACCTGCTCCGCCATGTCGCTCACCGTCAACGGCTCCGACATGTTGCGCTGCACATAAGAGATGACATCGCTGACCGGGTTGCTCACCACCTCCGTAGCCGCTATCTCGATCAGGCGCTCGTACTGTTCCGCCTGGAGGACCCGGTACACCATCTCGCGCAAGTACAGCGGGGCCAGCACCCGGCGGTCAGCACCGGTGTGGGTGGCCTGGAGGAACCGGATCGTCGCCGACATCAGGGCACAGTCCAGCGGGGAGACGAAGACGGGCTCCGGCTTGCCGCGCAGCTTCGGCCCGAGGGGCACCGCCCGCCGCTCGAGGATGTCGGAGGAGACACGCCGCACCAGCGTCGGGTCGATCTGGAGCACCAGGGAGAGAAAGGGCTTCTCCGAAGTCGCCTCCAGGATCTCGGCCGTGAAGTGCTGGCTGCTGCTGAGCACGAGGTAGTTGAAGGGATCGTAGTGGTGCGGCTGTCCGGACGACACGACACACTTGCGCCCCTGCGCGATGATGCACAGCGACAGCGACTTGACCTCCTCCCACTGCGGCGCCGTGGGCCGGGTGTAGCGGTAGAAGGTCAGCCCGGGCCAGCCGCCGGAGTTGCCACCGATGTGAGGCGTGCGGGAACGGATCTCCGACAGGAGGTCTCCCGAGGTCAACGTCTCCTCAAGCGCGTGGGGTACGGCGGTCATCAGGCGGCTCCTGTTCTGTAGATCTCCAAGGCTCAGCCGTCGAGGCGGTCTGCTGCTACGCCAATGTCCTGTCTTCTGCCGCGCGCCGACTGCGCGTCGGCCGCATGACGGAGTCTCCCGCCACTCTCCGCCCCGGCCCAGATGCTACGGGCCCCTCCGGCAACGGCAACCCCAGAATCCGCTCAAAAAATTGCGGACTCCCTCATCCCGACAGCGAACGGAGGCGCCCCCAAAGACCCCTTCGTCACCGTGCACGTACAGCCTTGACGGACTCCAGAAGCGGGTGGCCGTACCGCTGCGGCCACCCCCTTCGCCGCGCACCCCGAACGTTTCATACGTACGGGATTTGTACGCTGAACGTACGCCCGCATCACCACCTACGGCGGCCGCATTTTCTTCAAAAAGCCGGCCGCGTCGTGTCATCAAGGTGGAGCGCCCCGGCTCCGGTGACGACACCCGCGCCTGGGGGCCGCCATGGTCGGCGATGAGCACGACCTACTTCGACAGCGTCAACCGCTCAAAACTCAGTGTCACCCTGGACCTGGCCGACGACGACCGGGCACTGGCCCGGGAACTGGCCCGCCGCGCGGACGTGCTGGTGGAGAACTTCAAGCCGGGCACCCTCGATCTTCGGCTTGGGCTACGACGAGGTCGCCGCCGCCAACCCCGGTATCGTCTACTGCTCCGTCACCGGCTTCGGCAGCGGCGCTGGCGCCGACCGGCCCGGCTATGACTTCGTCGTCCAGGCCGTCGGGGGCCTGATGAGCATCACCGGCGAGGCCGACGGTGAGCCCACCAAGGCCGGCGTCGCACTGGTCGACGTGCTCACTGGCAAGGACGCCACGATTGGCGTGCTGGCCGCACTGGCCGACCGGACCCGGACCGGTCGCGGATGCCGGGTCGGGGCCAATCTGCTCTCCAGTCTGCTGCGTGCCCTGGTCAACCAGGCTCAGAGCTATGTCGAAACCGGCCGCCCACCCGGACGGATGGGCAACCGCCATCCCTCGATCGCGCCGTACGAGACCCTGCGCTGCCGCGACGGCCTGCTCGCGGTCGCGTGCGGCAACGACGGCCAGTTCGCCCGCCTCACGCAGACGCTCGGCGGCTGGCGACTGACGAACGGTTCGCCACCAACGCCGCCGGGTCGGCCACCGCGAGGATCTGGTGGCCGCGCTCGAGGAAAGGCTCTCGCAGGAGGACTCGGCCACCTGGCAGGAGCGCCTCACTGCAGTGGGCGTGCCGGCGGGGAAGGTCGGCAGCATCGCCGACGCCTTCGCCCTCGCCGACAGCCTGGGGCTCGCCCCCACGGTCACCCCCGCCGGAGGAGGAACTCCCGTGCCCCGGCATTCCGTGAGCTACTCGGCCGGCCTCGTCCGGGCGGCTGAGCCGCCACCGGCGGTCGGCGCCCACACCGCGGACGTACGGGCCTGGCTGTCCGACCCCAGTGCCTCCCTCCTGCCCGACCACGACCCCGGCCCCGGCTGTGACCTCCCCCCACCCCGAACACGCGATGACCCGCCACCCCCGAGAGGTGCCCTCATGACCACGAGACCCGCCGCCCCCCGTACCAAGGCCGACCTGCCCGACCTGGCCGGTATGGACGACATGCTCAGCCCTGAGGAGAAGGCTGCCCGGGCGGCCGTCAGCCAGGTGTGCGCATCGTCGATCGGCCCCTACGTCGCACAGTGGGTTCGAGTCCGGTGAGCAGCCCGTCGTCCGCGAGCTCCCCAAGGAGCTCGGCAGCCTCGGACTCCTCGGTATGCACCTCGAGGGCTACGGGTGCGCGGGCATGAGCGCGGTCGACCGCGGCCTCGAACTCGAGGCGAGCGACTCGGGGCTCCGGTCCCTGGTCAGTGCGCAGGGCTCACTGGCGATGTAGGCGATCCGGCGGCAGGGCACCGAGGAGCGGAAGCAGGAATGGGTCCCGCGCATGGCGGCCGGTGAGGCCATCGGGCTGCTTCGGACTGACGGTTCCCGACCACGGTACGATCCCGGCAGCATGCGCTCCCGCGCCCGCGCCCGCCGCGACGGGCGACGACTGGGTTCTCGACGGCAGGAAGATGTGGATCACCAATGGTTCCGTCGCCGATGTGGCCGTCGTCTGGGCGCGGACCGACGAGGGGCGTGCGGGGTTTCGTCGTCCCCACCGACATCCCGGGTTCTCCGCCCCGCTGATCAAGGACAAGATGTCCCTGCGGGCCTCCGTGACCAGCGAGCTCGTCGTGGACGGAGTCCGTCTGCCCGCGGATACGGTCTTCCCGGAGGGGCGAGGGCTGGTCGGCCGCTGTCCTGCCTCAACGAGGCCCGCTACGGCATCATCTGGGGCGCCATGCGCGCGGCGCACGGCGCGCTGCGGGCCGTGCCGGAGTACGCGACGCAGCGCTCGCAGCTCAGCCGGCCGATCGGCGGGTTCCAGCTCACCCGGGCGATGGAGTTCCTGGTGATCCGGCGCATGAACAACCTCGAGTCCCTGCTGACCTACGAGGGCACCCCCGAGATGCACACCATGGTCATCGGGCAGGCCATGACGGGACAGGCCGCCTACCGCTGACGTCGTCGCGGGTGAGCCCGGCGCGGGGATCGCGCCGGGCTCACTGTTATGTCAGGGCCGGTTCAGGTGTTGGACAGCTCCGGCTCGTCGGTGAGTGCCGTGACCGGGCGCGCCTTCGGAATGGCGTCGTCGTACGGAGCGTCACTGCGTCCGTACGGGCGGCGGAGCGCCATGTAGAGCAGTCCCGCGCCGACGACGACGACCCCGGAGATCAGCACGATGTAGTTGTCGTACCAGGGGGCGTCGGGCGTGCGGGGCCAGCTCATGATGATGATGGCCACGACGCCGTAGACCAGGGCCATGATGTTGACGGGCAGGCCCCACTTGCCGAGGCGGTACTTCCCGCTGGGCTCCCAGCCCTTCAGCCGGGCACGCAGCGCGGCGAACACGACCATCTGGAAGCCGAGGTAGATGCCGACGGACGCGAAGCTGACGATCTTCGTCAGGGCGTCCTGCGAGAACTTCGAGGCCAGGACGACGAGCGCCGGGATGACGCCCGCGGCCAGCAGGGCGTAGGGCGGGACGCGCTTGGCCTGCGAGAACTTCCGCAGCCAGCGGCTGCCCACGATCATGTCGTCGCGGCCGTAGCTGTAGGCCAGCCGGCTGGCCGCCGCCTGCAGGCTCATCGAGCAGGACAGGAACGAGAGCAGCACGACACCCAGGATGATCTTGGATCCGACGGGGCCGAATGCCTCGTTGAGAACGCCGGACACGGGGTCGGCGTCCTTGCCCGAGATGACCGCCGGGATATCGGCCACCGACAGCACCAGCGCGAGGGCGACGAAAGTGGCCGCCGCGCCGCCGACGTAGATGGTGCGGCGCATCGCCTTGGGGATCAGACGACCCGGGTCGGGCACCTCCTCGGCCACGTCACCGCAGGCCTCGAAGCCGTAGTAGTTGTAGATACCCACCAGGGCCGCGGCGGCGAACGCCCAGAGGTAGTTGCCGCCGTTCCCCGCACCGAAGCTGTCGAACACCACACCGAGGTTGTGGTGCCGCTCGGTCACGAGGAGCCAGCCGCCCACCGCCAGGGCTCCGAGGAGCTCGGCGGTGAAGCCGATGATGGCGGCCATGGCGAGCACGCGGGTGCCCATGTAGTTGATGATCGTGGCCAGGGCGAGGATCGCCAGGGAACAGATGATGGTGGTGTTCACCGAGGCCTCGAACCCGAGCAGCGACGCGATGTACGGACCGGCGCCGGACACCACGCTGGCGATGGTCACGAACAGCGCCATCATGTAAACCCATCCGGTCAGCCAGGCATACCGGCGGCCCCATAGCCGGCGCGCCCAGGGGTAGACGCCACCCGCGACGGGAAACTGTGCCACGACCTCACTGAACACCAGCGCCACCAGCAGCTGCCCGACGCCCGTGATGACGAGAGACCAGATCATCGGCGGGCCGCCGGTGGCCAGGCCGAAGGCGAACATGGTGTAGATGGCGACCACGGGGGACAGGTAGGTGAAGCCGAGGGAGAAGTTGGCCCACGGGCTCATGTCCCGCTTGAACTCGGACTGGTACCCGAGCGAGGCCAGCTGTGCGGCATCGCTGTCGATGTGGTCCGGTGGCGGTGTGGGGCTCATGCAGGCTCCCGATATTCGAACCAGAGCTGTGACGGGGAACGTGGGACGGCGTGCTCGCCGGGGTTTTCGGAGCACGGGGGAGACTGTGCGGGCCGGCCCGACAGGCGCATCGAAGCCGGTCGTGGTGGCCTATGATGCTGTGCACGCCGGAGCGATGTGCTGCGAAAAACTACAACCCCATGGGTTATTGCACAAGGGGTTTCGCGTCCGGTGATGACGGCAGGTGAGGAGGGTCGTGGTGGCGGACGGCGTACCGGTGACGCGTGCCTCGTTGATCTCCCCCCTCACCACGGGGGGCCGCACGGACGAGGTCGTCGAGCGCATCAGCAAGGCCATCCACCTCGGCCTGGTCGTCGACGGCGAGCAGCTGCCCACCGAAGTGGAGTTCGCGGGTCAGCTCGGGGTCTCGCCCATGACCCTGCGGGAGGCTCTGGCGGTCCTGCGCGAGCAGGGCCTCGTCGAGACTCGCCGCGGCCGCACGGGCGGGACCTTCGTCCGGCGGCCGGCGAACCCGCCGCTCGACGCCCTGGAGAACCGGCTGCGGTCCACGACCATCTCCGAGCTCCGCGACCTCGCCGACGAGCAGTTCGCCGTATCGGGTGCCTCCGCCAAACTCGCGGCCGAGCGTGCCTCGGGGGCCAGCCTGCGCCGTCTGCTGCACCTCGTCGAGCAGCTCGCGGACGCGGCGGAGTTCGGCGCCCGCATCAGAGCCGACAGCCGCTTCCACATCGAGGTGGCGATCGCCTCGCAGTCGGAGCGGCTCACCCGGCTCGAGGTGAACCTGCAGGCCGAGCTGACCGCCCTGCTCTGGCTGCCGCACGAGCCCGAGCCGGCGCTGGCGGAGGTGGTCGCCGAGCACCATGCCATCGCCACGGCGATCGCCGAGGAGGACGGCGAGCGGGCCCGGACCCTGGCGGAACGCCACGTGCAGCGCAACCTGCGCCGGCTGATCGAGCTGCACCTCGTGGTGACGGGACGATGACTGTGGAGGCGCCCGATGTGTCCTGAGATCGCCACGCCGGGAGGTTGCCCGGACTTCGAGGGGAAGGGGCTGGACAGGCTCCTGGAGCAGGTGCGCGGCCTGCTGGGAGAGGTGTTCGACCGCCTCGAGGCCGTGGCGGCCGAGGCCGTTGCCCGCCGCCGTACGGTGCTCGCGAAGGGCGGAGTGTTCGGGGTGCGGGACGTAGCCGGACTCAAGCCGGTCATGATCGAACAGCTGACGGCACAGCCGGCCGCGGACGGGCTCGGTTTCCTCGCGGCGCCGGACCTCCTGCCCGACCGCGAGCGGCACATCGAGTGGTGGCAGCGCAGCAGCCGGGGCTACGTGCCCATGCGGTTCAACCTCGATCCGACGAGCGTGGACGCCTACGACTACTTCGACATGGACTGGTTCGCTGCCGCGCGCGACCACTCCAGGCGTGCCGTCTTCGGCCCGTACGTGGACTACTCCGGCGCGGATCGCTACGTGTGCACCCTCACGGTGCCCGTCGTCGACGGCACCTTCCTCGGCGTGGTGGGGGCCGATCTCCGGATGACCGAGTTCGAGCCCCGGCTCCTGGACGTGCTGAGGCGCGTGGGTCACGATGCAGTGCTCGTGGGAGCCGAGCGGCGCGTGGTCGCCGCGAACACCCCGCGCTGGCTCGTGGGCTCCAGGCTGCCGCGCATCCCGCGTCCTGGTGATGGCGAGTTCATCGCAGTGGGCGAGGTCGGTCTGGACAGCGACTGGGTGCTGGCCCTCGCGCCCCGCGAGTAGCCGGGAGATACGTCAGGGCGGATTCGGACCGCACCGGGACCGCCGGAGCCTTGCGGCTCCGGCGGTCCTTTCGTGTTCCTGAGCGCCTTTGACGCACGGGCGGCCGGACGGGTTGAAAGCAGTCCGCCGCAACCCTTGACACCCAAACTCTAGGTTTAGAGTATTTAGCTCCTCGACGCTCGCACCGACAGTTGGAGAGTCCTATGACGGGCAACGCCCTCGCCGAAGTCCCGTACTTCGAAGTCGCCGACCCGAGCTTCTCGATCAAGTCCGCCGCCGTGCACGAGGCGCGCGAACGCAGCTGGTACGCCCGGACCAACTACGGCCTGGCGGTGCTGCGTTACGAGGAGGTCAGCCGGCTGCTCAAGCACCCCAAGCTCCGTCAGGGAAGCGCGGCCTGGCCCGCCCACAACGGCATCACCGAGGGCCCGTTCGCCAGATGGTGGGCCAGCTGGGTGCTCAACAAGGAAGGCGAGGAGCACCACCGGCTGCGCCGGCTGATGAACCCGGCCTTTTCGCACAAGCTCATCGGCGGCCTCGTACCCCGCTTCCAGGCACTCGCCACGGAACTGATCGACGGCTTCAAGGAGCCGGGCCGCTGCGAGTTCGTCTCGGAGTTCGCCGAGCCCTACGCGGCCCGCGTCATCGCCATCATGCTGGGCCTGCCCGAGTCGGAGTGGCCCGTCATCGCCCGCGACTCCGCCACCATCGGCCTGGCACTCGGCGTGACCTTCCGTCAGGACCTGCCGAAGATCGAGGCGGCCCTCGAGAACCTCTACGCCTACGCCGACGAGGTCATCGCCGACCGCCGCCGC
The DNA here is from genome assembly GCF_040608235.1 of Streptomyces sp. NPDC005202. Taxonomy (NCBI): domain Bacteria; kingdom Bacillati; phylum Actinomycetota; class Actinomycetes; order Kitasatosporales; family Streptomycetaceae; genus Streptomyces; species Streptomyces sp. NPDC005202. Next base: position 30,463 of record NZ_JBEXHW010000045.1, read on the forward strand.
AAGGAGCGCGACGACTTCGTCTCCGCGCTGGTGCGCGCCAGCCGCGACTCCGACAGCCTCAGCGACACCGAGCTGCGCGACGGCCTGGTGCTCCTGATCTTCGGCGGTATGGACACCACCCGCAACCAACTCGGTCTGGCCATGCAGACCTTCATGCGCCACCCCGGCCAGTGGCGCCTGCTGGCCGAGCGGCCGGAGCTGGGCAGCAAGGCGGTCGAGGAAGTCATGCGGGTCAACCCGACCGTCCGCTGGGTGACCCGCGAAGCGAAGGAGGACTTCACCTTCCAGGACCTCGAGATCAAGGCCGGCACCACGATCCACCTCTTCAGCGAGTCGGCCGGCACCGACCCGAGGGTGTTCGGGGAGTACTCCTTCGACATCACCGCCGAGCGCAGGCCCCACTTCGGCTTCGGCGGCGGGGCCCACCACTGCCTCGGCCACTTCGTGGCACGCAGCGACATGAGCGAGGCCCTGCCGCTCCTGGCCCGGCGCCTGCGCGATCCCCGCATCGACGGCCAGGACGAGTGGCTGCCCGACTCCGGCAACACCGGCCCCATCCGTCTGCCCATCGCCTTCACCCCGGCCTCCTGAACGGCCGCGCGAACGAAAGGAACCTTCCCATGCAGGTCATCGTCGACCTGGCCAAGTGCCAGGACCACGGCCAGTGCGCCATCGCCGCGCCCGTCGTCTTCCAGATGAACGAGGAGGGGAAGCTCGTCTACGACGGCAACCCCGACGACTCGCAGCGCTCCGAGGTCGAAGAGGCCGCCGACGTCTGCCCTGTCCAGGCCATCCTCATCAAGGACTGACATGACTGCTCATGTAGCGGTCGTCGGGGCGTCACTGGCGGGCCTGCGGGCCGCCGAGCAGCTGCGCATCGCCGGCCACACCGGGCCCATCACCGTCCTCGGCGACGAACGGCACCTCCCGTACAACCGGCCACCCTTGTCCAAGGAGGTCCTGGCCGCACCGGGCGACTCCTCGACGCAGCGGCTGCACGAGATGGTGACCTTCCGCCGCCGGTCGCTGGTCGACGACGTCGACTTCCGGCTCGGACTGCCGGTGGTGGAGGCCGACCTGCGCAGAGGCCGTCTCATCCTGGAGGACGGGGCCGTCGTCACCTTCGACGGCCTCGTCGCGGCCACCGGCCTGCGCCCCCGACGGCTCGGTCTCCCCGGTCCGGGGGCGGGCCGCTACGTCCTGCGTACCCTCGACGACTGCATCGCTCTCCGCGGTGTCCTGCGCCCGGGGGCCAGGGTCGTCGTGGTCGGCGCAGGCTTCGTCGGCTGCGAGGTCGCCGCGACCGCACTGCGGCAGGGATGCCGGGTCACCGTCGTGGAGCCCACCGGCGCTCCGATGAACCGCGTCCTCGGGGCGTCGCTGGCACAAGCGGTCCAGCGGCACCACGAAACAGCTGGGATCGATTTCGTGATCGGCCGGTCCGTCGCCGGCTGCCTCGGCACCGAGGCGGTCACCGGGGTCGAACTCGACGACGGCAGGATCCTCGAAGCCGATGCCGTCATCGAAGCCGTCGGCTCCCTCCCCAACGTCGAATGGCTCGCGGCCAATCGCGAACTCGACCTGAGCGACGGCGTCCTGTGCGACAACCAGCTCAGGGCGGAGGGTGCGGACCGCGTGGTCGCCGTCGGCGATGTCGCCCGGTTCCCCAACCCGCTGTTCGACGACGTGCCCCGCCGCGTGGAGCACTGGTCCATCCCCGCCGACACTGCCAAGCGAGCCGCCGCCACGCTGACCGCCCAGCTGACCGGCAGGGAACCCGACGAGGCCCCGTTCGTGCCGATTCCGTCGTTCTGGAGCGACCAACTGGACCTGCGCTTCCAGAGCTTCGGGTCACCGGCTCTGGCCGACGAGGTGCGCCTGGAGGAAGGCGACCCCGATCGTCTCCAGGCCGGCGTCCTGGCCACCTACCACCGGCGGTCGGTCCACGTGGGCACCGTCGCGATCAACCTCCCCCCTGCCCGTCAGCGCGCGCTGCGCGAGGCCTTCACCGCCCTCGTCCCCGCCTGAGCCTCACCCACCGCGAGGAACCTATGACGACCACCGTCACCTCCAGCCCCACTGCGCTGGACCGGCACCGCGAACTCAACACCGACAAGGCCGCCCTCGAGGCGATCCGGACCCGGATCGCCGAGGCGGGCGTGCAGTACATCTACTACCAGGCCGTGACCGTCACCGGTCGAGTCGTCGGCAAGGTGGTCCCCGCCAAGCATCTTCTCCGCAACGCGGAGAAGGGTGTTCAGATGCACCGCACGGCGGTGTCGGACCTTCAGGTCGACCGGGCCGGCAACCTGCTCGGCGGTGGTGTGGAGGCCGCCGAGTTCACCGCGGTGCCCGACCTCGACACCTTCGCCGTCCTTCCCTGGGACACCAGCATCGGCCGGTTCTTCTGCCGGCTGTACGAGCCCGACCACCGCCCGGGCGTCGGCGGACAGCCACTCGCCACGGACGTACGCGGCAACCTCAAGCGCCTGCACGCCGACTTCACCGCCCGCACCGGGCTTGAGCTCCGCAGCGGCTGCGAGCCCGAGATGACCTGGACCGGCCCCGGGCTGGAAGCGCGCCACCGCCCCGGCTCCAGCCCGGCGTACCACCTCGACCACCTGGAGCGGTACCGCCCGATCTACCAGAAGGTGATCTCTTACGCGCAGGCGCTCGGGCTCGACATGATCGAGGGCGACTACGAGGACCCGGGCCAGCTCGAGCTGAACTGGATGTACGACCACGCCGACAGGACGGCCGACCGGCTCATCGTCTACCGCCAGATCTGCCGCCAGGTCGCCCGCGAACTCGGCGTCACGGCTAGCTTCATGCCCAAGCCGGCCACCGGCATGATGGGCAACGGCTGCCACCACAACCTCAGCCTCTGGCGCGGTGACGAGAACGTCCTGGCCGAACCGGGTGTGCAGGAGCTGCACCTCACCGAGACCGGCAAGCACGCCCTCGGTGGCATCCTGACCCACGCCGCGGCCTCCATGGCGATCATGGGCTCGACGGTGAACTCCTACAAGCGCTACTGGGACGCCGGTCAGTTCGCGCCGTCGCAGATCAACTGGGGCATGGACAACAAGACCTGCACCGTGCGCCTCTCGGCCAACGGACGGCTGGAGTTCAAGCTGCCGGACGCCATGGTCAACCCGTATCTCTCGCACGCCGCTCTCATCGCCTCCATCGCGGACGGCCTGGAGAACCGGATCGACCCGGGCCCGGCGCAGCAGGGTTCGAGCTATGCGGGCGAGCTCCGGTTCGACAAGCTCCCCCTGACCCTGGGGGAGGCGCTGGAGGCGTTCTCCGCCGACCAGGTCGTCAAGGAGGCGCTCGGCCCGGAGCTCGCCGAGCTGTACAGCGCTCTCAAGGCGGATGAGTGGGCCCGGTTCTGCGGTGTCGTCACCGACTGGGAGCACATGATGTACGCGGAGGAGGCCCCGTGACCGCGCCGCTGCGTCTGGCCTGTATCGACTCCGACGCCCCGCCGCTGTTCCACCTCGCGGACCCGGTGACCGGACGACGGCGGGGTTACGAGCCGGCCGTCGCCGAACTCATCGCCGCCGAGCTCGGCCGCCCGCTGGAATGGGTGTACCTGCCGTGGGCGGAGATGATCCCCGCCGTGCAGCGTGGTGAGGCGGACGCCGTGCTGTGCGGCCAGGGCATCACCGAGTCCCGTGCGGAGCAAGTGAACTTCACCCGCCCGTACGCGGTGTTCCACGAATCGGTCCTCGTCCGCCGTGGCGACCCGGTGCGTACCGCGGAGGACCTGCGCGGCCGCCGTGTCGCCGCCATCTCGGGCAGCACCAACATGGCATTGGCGGAGACGTTCGACGGCGCGGTCCCGGTGGGCTTCGGCGGTGACTCGGACGACGTGTTCGGCGACATGCTGAAGGCGCTGCGTGCCGGCGAGGTCGACGCGGTCGTCGACGACGACGTCGTGTTCGTACCCCTGGACGACCACCCGGACTACGAACTCGCGTTCACCGTGCGCACCGGAAACCGCTGGGGCATCGGTGTCTCCAAAGACCGTCCCGACCAGCTGGCGGCGCTGGACGGTGCCCTCGGCCGAGTCATCGCCGACGGCCGGCTGGCCAAGGCATGGGCCTCATGGCTCCCGGCGCTGGAGTACCCCTTCGACCGCGGCGGGGAGGAGTGACCATGCGCCCGCTCATCGCCGTGGTCGGCCGCCGCGCCGCGTCCGTCTCCGGCATCCGGTTCAGCGGCACCATCGCCGCCGAGGCCGTCTGTGAGGCGGTGTTCGCGGCGGGCGGCGAGCCGCTCGTACTGCACGGGGGAGCCCGGCACGCCCTGTCCGAGCTGCCGCGGCGGCTGTCCGCCTTCGCGGGTGTGCTGCTGCCGGGCGGTTCGGACGTCAACCCCGCCCGCTACGGCCAGGATCCGCACCCCAAGACCTCGCCCGACGACGACGGGCAGGACGAGCTCGATCTCGCGGTGGCCCGCGCAGTGATCGAGCTCGGCATTCCGGCCCTGGCGATCTGCCGTGGCATGCAGGTGCTCAACATCGCCTGCGGCGGAACCCTCACACAGCACCTTGCCGACAATCCGGTCGAGCACCTCGACGCGCTGCACGAGGTCACGGTCGAGCCGGGTGCGCGGCTCGCGTCCGTCGTCGGGACCAGCACCTTCAAGGTCTCCTCCTACCACCACCAGGCAATCGACCGGCTCGGCCGTGACCTGCGCGTGGTGGCGCGCTCGGCCGACGGGTGCGTGGAGGCGATGGAGCACGCGACCGCGGACGTCCTCGCCGTGCAGTGGCACCCCGAGGACCTGGCTGCCACGTCCCGGCACGACGGTGCCCTGTTCAGCGACCTCATCGACCGTGCCAGAAACCGAAAGGAAGCCGCAGCATGACCGCGACCGTGGACACGCAGGCCGCCGAGGCCCAGGCTCTCGCCAGGCGCGCGGAACTGGAAAAGCGCTTCGCCGGTCTGTCCCTGGCGACACAGCTGTACATCGACGGGCGGCGGGTCGACGCCCTCAGCGGCGCCACCTTGGAACGGATCTCCCCGCGTGACGGACGGCTGATCGCCCACGTCAGCGCCGGGGACGCCGAGGACGTCGACCGTGCCGTCGCGAGCGCCCGGCGCGCGTTCGAGAGCGGCTGCTGGTCGGGGCGTTCGCCCAGGCAGCGGCGTCAGGTGCTGCAGCGGCTGGCACGGCTGGTCGAGGAGCATGCCGAGGAGCTGGCACTGCTCGAGAGCGTCGACATGGGCAAGCCCTACACCGACGCCCTGGCGGTCGACCTGCGCGTGACGGTCCAGGCTCTCGACTTCTACGCCGAGGCGGTGGACAAGAGTTACGACGAGGTGGCGCCCACCGACCGGGACACCCTGGCCACCATCACGCGGGAGCCGCTCGGCGTGGTCGGCGCCGTGGTGCCGTGGAACTTCCCGCTGATGATGGCGGTCTGGAAGATCGCGCCCGCGCTGGCCGTGGGCAACGCCGTCGTCCTCAAGCCCGCCGAGCAGTCGCCGCTGACGGCCCTGCGGTTCGCCGAGCTCGCGACCGAGGCAGGTGTGCCCGACGGCATCCTCAACGTCGTGCCCGGCTTCGGGCCGACCGCGGGCGCCGCTCTGGGCCGCCACCCCGACGTCGACGCGATCACCTTCACGGGCTCGGGGGAAGTCGGCCGGCTCTTCATGCGCTACTCGGCCGAGTCCAACATCAAACAGGTCTCCCTCGAACTCGGCGGCAAGTCGCCGCAGGTCGTCCTGCCGGACGCCCCGGACCTGAACGGGGTCGCCAAGGCTATCGCGGGCGGCATCTTCTTCAACCAGGGGGAGGTGTGCTCGGCCGGATCGCGGCTCCTGGTCCATCGTGCCGTCAAGGACGAACTCCTTGAACTGGTCGTCGAGGCAAGCCGCCGGACCGTCGTGGGCGACCCGCTCGATCCCCGGACCTCGGTGGGCGCGCTGGTGGAGGCCAAGCACCTCGAGCGGGTCCTCGGGTATGTGCGCGGCGCCGTCGACGACGGGGCCCGGCTGCTTGTGGGCGGCAACCGGGTGCTCGAGGAGACCGGGGGCTACTACCTCGAACCGACGATCTTCGACCAGGTCGACCCTGGCATGCGGATCGCCCAGCAGGAGGTCTTCGGCCCAGTGCTCTCGGTGCTCACTTTCGAGGACACCGACCAGGCGGTACGCATCGCCAACGGCACCGACTACGGCCTGGCCGCCGCGGTGTGGACGAAGGACCTGTCGGCGGCGCACCGCATGGCGCGGGCGATCCGGGCCGGCACCGTCTGGGTCAACTGCTTCGACGAGAGCGACATCACCGTGCCGTTCGGGGGCTACGCCCAGTCCGGTTTCGGCCGCGACAAGTCGCTGCACGCGCTGGAGAAGTACACCCAGCTCAAGACCACCTGGATCAAACTGTGACGGCGGGGGCGGTGCCCGGCTGCCGGCCGTTCGTCCACCGGCACGAGGTGGAGCCGGACGGCGGCGGCGCCGGCGAGAATCCGAGGATCGCGGTCCTGGTCTCCTTGAACTTCCCGGACCTGACCGAACCGGTGGCCGACCTGGTGCGGCGCTTCACCCGGACGGCCCTGACCACGCTGCGGGACCTGGGGGCCGGCTACGAGTTGCTGGACACTTCCGACGGCGCCCTCGGCGACCCCGCCGCCGTGGCCGGCTTCGACGGGCTGTTCCTGCTCGGCGGCGGTGATGTGGACGGGGAGCTGTACGGCGTCAGCGGCGACGTACCCAACTCCTACGGTGTGGACCGCAGGGCGGACGAGTACAGCATCGCCGCCATCCGGGCGGCCGTTGCCGCCGACCGTCCGGTGCTGGGCGTCTGTCGCGGGTCCCAGCTCATCAACGTCGCCTTCGGCGGCACGCTCGTGCCCGACCTGGAGGACTACCGACTGCATCACGGAGGCCCCGGTCAGCCGCTGTTCCTCGACGAGAAGGTGACGATCGCCGACGGCACCCGGCTCGCGGCCCTGGTGGGGGAGAGGCGGCCGACGGTGCGTTCGGGCCACCATCAGGCCGTCGAGGAGCCGGGGGCCGAGCTGGTCGTCGCAGCGACCGCGGATGACGGCGTCATCGAAGCAATCGAGCATCCTGAGAAGTGGGTGATCGGAGTGCAGTGGCACCCCGAGGACCCGGACGGGTCCGACGAGCACCGGATGCGCCTCTTCAGGGGCTTCACGGCGGCGTGCGGTCCGCGCGATCGGTAGGACTGTGCCGCGGTTCCCGTAGGTCCTGCCTAGGGCGACGTGGCCCCGGACCGCGATGCGGACCGGGGCCCTCCGGTTCTTGGTACACACGTCCGCCGCCGTCACAGATGCAGTTGAGACGCTGACTGAGGTTCCCCTCCTACTGTGGAGACCGTGACCGGAGTGATAGTTGGGGGTCATGGCATCCAGGAAGCGCATCTACGACGCTGAGTTCCGCGAGGGAGCGGTACGGATCGTGACGGAGCGGGAAGCCGATTCCGGAGGTGGCCGAGGATCTGGGCATTCACCCGGGGACGTTGCACAGCTGGGTGTCGCGGGCGCGGCGCAACGGGTCGCCGTCGTCGGACCGGCCGGTGGCCGAGCCGTCGCCCGGCGGTCGTCTGCGGGAGAGCGAGCGCGCTGAGCTGGAGCGGCTGCGGGCCGAGGCCAGGGAGAAGGACAAGCGCATCCGCGAGCTGGAGATGGAGCGTGATGTGTGCAAGCGATTCGTGGCCTTGTGGGTGAAGTAGCTGAGGCGGACCCGGCCGTCGCGGTCGGGGTGATCAGCAGCTGCAAGGCCGGGCAAAAGATTCCGTACCGTACCGCCTGCCGGGCGCTGGGGGTGTCCGAGTCGTGGTTCTAGAGGTGGCGGCATCGTCCGCCGACAGCGCGTGAGGCGCGCCGGCAGCAGCTGGCCGAGGAGATCGAGGAGATCTTCCACGGCTCGGGCGGCACCTACGGCTCGCCGAAGGTGTTCATCGAGCTGGCGCGCAGAGGCTGGAGAGTATCGGTGAACACGGTCGCGAAGGTCATGGCCGAACTCGGGCTGGCCGGACGGAAGGTGCGCCGCCGCCGGTCGCTGACGAGGCCGGGCAAGCGGCCGGCCGCCCCGGACTTCGTGCGCCGGGACTTCACCGCCGAGGAGCCCGATCTCGTCTGGGCGGGCGATCTCACCGAGATCGAAACCGGCGAGGGCAAGCTGTACTTGGCGACGGTCATCGACCTGTTCTTCCGCCGCCTGCTCGGCTACGCGATGGCCGAGCGGTTCAGGCGGGCCTGCCGAAAGCTCGGCGTGGTCCAGTCCATGGGCAGAGTCGGATCTTGCTTCGACAACGCCGTGAGCGAGGCGTTCAACAGCGTCCTCAAAGTCGAGTACGTACACCGCCACACCTTCCGCACCCGCACCGAGGCACGCATCAAGATCG
>NZ_JBEXHW010000046.1:0-36288 GCF_040608235.1 Streptomyces sp. NPDC005202
CTCGAACTGCTGCCGAAGCCGCTCGGGATACGGGCCGTACTCGCCGATCGGCAGGTACGGCCCGATGAACTCCCATTCCGCATCCGTCAGTTGCATTCGCGTCACGGAAAAAGATCTACCGGTCCAGGGCCTCACCACGAGGGCAAATCGACAGATTGATCACGACCCGATACGCGTCCTAGTTGCTTCTCCGAGACGGCGGTGACCCGGAAGCCCTTGTTCGGGACGGTGTCGACCAGGCCCTCCTTGGCGAGGTCGAGCATCGCCACGCGCACCGGTGTCGCGGAGACGCCGAAGCGGGCGAGGCCGGGCGCGGAGTACACCTCGCCGGGGCGCAGTTCACCGGCGATCAGCGCGGCCCGCAGCGCGTCGGCCACCCGCTCCCGGTAGCTGGGCTTCCTGCCGCCCAGCGTGGGCAGGGCGGGAGAGTGCTGCGGGGCCATGGTGTTGTGTCCTCCTCCTCGGTCACCGGTCATTATGGGCGCGGGCTACAGCACGAACCCCGCCGGGAAGGGGTCCTCCGGGTCCAGCAGGTACTGCGCGGTGCCCGTGATCCAGGCACGGCCGGTGAAGCCGGGCAGGACCGCCGGGCGGCCGGCGACCTCGGTGGTGCCGAGCAGGCGTCCGGTGAACCGGGTGCCGATGAAGGATTCGTTCACGAAGTCGGTGTGCAACGGCAGTTCGCCCCGCGCATGCAGTTGCGCCATCCGCGCGCACGTGCCGGTGCCGCAGGGCGAGCGTGGTACCGGCCGGCACGTCCCGACGCACTCGGGACCGGCTACACCCGGCTCCCGGTCGCCGTGTCCGCCGACAGCCGCTGGGCGACGTAGATCGGAACGACGGAGAGCAGGACGAGTACGGCCGCCACCACGTTCACCACCGGCGCCTGCTGCGGCCGGGTCATGTTGTCGAAGATCCAGATGGGCAGGGTCTGGATGCCGGGCCCGGCGGTGAAGGTGGTCACCACGATCTCGTCGAAGGACAGCGCGAAGGCCAGCAGCCCGCCCGCGAACAGCGCCGAGCGCACCAGCGGGAAGGTGACGTCGGCGAAGGCGCGGAAGGTGTGCGCGCCGAGGTCCATCGCCGCCTCCTCGTACGAACCGGGGGTGCGGCGCAGCCGGGCGACGACGTTGTTGAAGACGACGACGATGCAGAAGGTGGCGTGCCCGACGACCACGGTGAACAGGCCGAGGCCGACGCCGAGCGGTGCGAGGACCGTGGAGAAGGCGGAGTTGAGGGCGATGCCCGTGACGATGCCGGGCAGTGCGATCGGCAGGACGACCACGAAGGAGAGGGCGTCCCGGCCGAAGAACCGGTGTCGGGCCACCGCGAAGGCGATGAGCGTGCCGAGGACCAGGGCGATGGCGGTGGCGCCGAGGCCCGCCTTGACCGAGACCCACAGCGCGTTGCGGGCGCCGGCGTTCTCCCAGGCCACCGACCACCAGTGCAGGGTCAGGCCGGGCGGCGGCCAGCTCGCACTGCGGTCCGGGTTCAGGGAGTTGACCAGGACCAGCAGGAGCGGGACGTAGATCACCGCAAAGCCGAAGCCGGCGGCGACGCGCAGCGCGATGCGCGCGGAACGGGAGAGCTGCATGAGGACCAACACCCCCTTCAGAGGCTGCTGAGGGCGCCCGTGCGGCGCATCGCCAGCAGGTACAGCACGATGACGACGACGGGGACCGTGCCGAGCGCGGCGGCCATGGGCAGGTTGAGTTCGATGTTGGAGTAGACGAGGTTGCCGATCAGCTGCGTCTTGCCGCCGACGATCTGCACGGTGATGTAGTCGCCGAGGCTGAGCGAGAAGGTGAAGATCGATCCGGCGGCGACGGACGGCAGCACCATCGGCAGCACGACCGACCGGAAGGTGCGCCCGGGACGCGCCCCCAAGTCGGCCGACGCGTCGAGGAGGCCGGCGGGCAACTGCTCCAGGGCGGTGTGGATCGGCAGGATCATGTACGGCAGCCACAGGTACGTCAGGGTCAGGACGGCCGCCGGCAGTCCGAACCCGGGTCCGCTCAGCCCGAACGGCTTCAGTATCCAGTCCGCGAGCCCGCCCTGGGAGAGGATCAGCCGCCAGGCGTACACCTTGACGAGGTAACTCGCCCACAGCGGGGTGAGGATCGCGACCACGAGCAGCGGGCGCCACTTCGGCCGCGCGACGCGGGCGGTGTAGAAGGCGAGCGGGAAGGCGATCACCGCGCACAGGGCGGTGACCGTCAGGGCCACGCCCACGCTGCGCAGGACGACCTGGCGGTAGACGGGCGTGGTGAACAGCTCGTGGAAGTTGTCGGTCGACCAGACCTTGACGACCTGGGAGGTGAAGGAGTTCGTCGTCCAGAACGCGGAGACGAACAGCACGGTCAGCGAGCCGAGGTACAGCACGGCCAGCCACAGCAGCGGGGCGGTCAGCAGCAGGGAGAGCCGGAGCCGGGGGCGGCGGTGGAGCACCCCGGCGAGGTGCCGGACGGTGCCCCTGGAGCTCCGCCCGGCGCTCTGCGCGGTGACGGTCACGGCTCAGCCCTTGATCTCGGTCCAGGCCTGCACCCACTTCGCGTACGGCACGCACTTGACGTCCGTACGGCCGTCCAGGCACTGCTGGATGGGGGTGTTCCAGAAGGCGACCTTCTTCCAGTAGGCCGCGTCCGCCGCGTGGTAGGTGGCGCAGAAGTTCTTGTCGCTGGTCTGGTCGCAGGCCTTGGCGTTGGCGGGTGCCTCGCCGAAGTACTCGGCGACCTGGGCGTTGACCTTCGGGGAGACGATCCAGTCGAGCCACTTGTAGGCGCAGTTGGGGTGCTTGGCCTTGGCGGAGATCATCCAGGTGTCGGACCAGCCGGTCGAACCCTCCTTCGGCACCATGGCCTTGACCTTGGCGCCCTCGGAGGAGGCGAGGCTGGCGATGACCTGCCAGGTGGTGCCGATCACGGAGTCGCCGCTCTTGAAGGCGGAGACCTCCTTGAGGTAGTCGCCCCAGTACTCGCCGATGTTGGCGTTCTGCTTCTTCAGCAGGGCGACCGCGGCGTCGAACTGCTTCTGGTCGAGGGCGTACGGGTCCTTGATCTTCAACTCCGGCTTCGTGGCCTTGAGATACAGGGCCGCGTCGGCGATGTAGATGGGCGAGTCGTACGCGGTGACGTGCCCCTTGTACCGGGACGCGTCGTCGAAGACGGCGGACCAGGAGGTGGGCGCGGGCTTCACCTTCTCCGTGTTGTACATCAGCAGGTTGGCGCCGCGGCCGTGCGGAATGCCGTACGCCTTGCCCTTGACGGAGTTCCAGGCCTGCATCTTCAGGTCGCCGAAGATGTCCTTGTAGTTCGGTACGAGGTTGGTGTTGACGGGGGCCGCGTCGCCGGAGGCGATCAGGCGCAGGGAGGCGTCGCCGGAGGCGGAGACGGCGTCGTACTCCCCCGTCTTCATCAGTTTGACCATCTCGTCGGAGCTGGCCGCGACTTTGGAGTGCACCTGGCACCCTGTCTGTTTCTCGAAGTCGCTGACCCAGTCGACCTTGGGGTCGTTGGAGCCGTCCTCGACATACCCGGCCCAGGCGATGAGGTTGACCTGGCCCTCGGTCCTGCCGAGCTTCGACTGCGCCTTGAGGTCGGGGGGGTTGAGGCCGGTGGCCGAGGAGCCGCCCTGGGAGCCGGAGGATCCACAGGCGGTGGCGGCGAGCAGCAGCGCGGCGGCGGCCGCGGCCTTGAGTGTTCGGGTGAGGCGCACGACGTTCTCCCTACGTCAGGGGGTGGATCAGCGGGCGTCGGGGACCTGGACCGTGTGGCGGCGGTGCCACGTCAGGCGGACCCGGGTGTCGCGGTAGGCGGCGACGTCCTCGGCGGAGGTCTCCAGGTTCTGCTGGAGGGCGGTGAGGCGGCCGCCGGCGTCGAGGTCGACCAGGAAGCGGGTGGCGTCGCCCAGGTAGACGGCGTCGGCGACGGTGCCCGTGGCGGTGGCGTGCCCGGGCTCGTCCGCGTCGGCGGACTCCTTCAGCACGCGGATCTTCTCCGGCCGGATGCTGTAGGTGCCGGGGGTGCCGAGGATCCGCTGGGCGGACTCGCCCGCCAGCAGGTTCGAGGTGCCGACAAAGGACGCGACGAACGGGGTCGCTGGGCGCTCGTAGATCTCGGCGGGGGTGCCGACCTGTTCGATGCGGCCCCGGTGGAAGACGGCGATGCGGTCGCTCATCGTCAGCGCCTCCTCCTGGTCGTGGGTGACGAAGACGAAGGTGATGCCGACCTCCCGCTGGAGCGCCTTGAGTTCGACCTGCATCTGCTCGCGCAGTTTCAGGTCGAGAGCGCCGAGCGGCTCGTCCAGCAGCAGCACACGGGGCCGGCCGACGAGGGCGCGGGCGAGGGCGACGCGCTGGCGCTGGCCGCCGGAGAGCTGGGCCGGGCGCCGCTTGCCGAAGCCGTCGAGGCGCACCTCGGCGAGCGCCTTGCGGGCCCGGACGAGCCGTTCGGCCTTGGGCACCTTGCGGACTTTGAGGGCGTAGGCGACGTTCTGCTCGACGGTCATGTGCGGGAAGAGGGCGTAGTCCTGGAAGACGGTGTGGACGTCCCGCTCGAAGGGGGCAAGGCCCGTGACCTCCTGTCCGGCGAGTTCGATCCGGCCCTCGGTGGGCGTCTCGAAGCCCGCGATCAGACGCAGCACCGTGGTCTTGCCCGAGCCGGACGGGCCGAGCATCGAGAAGAACTCCCCGTCGCGGATCTCCAGATCGACCCCGTCCACCGCGGTCGTCTCCCCGAACGTCTTGCGCAGACCGTTCAGCCGGATCGCAACTCCCTCCATGCGGGAACCTTTCTGGCGCTCTCTCACGTTGCACGGAAACATATGAAGTCATAGTTCAAAGCTCAAGATTGTCTCAGGGCAAAGCTTGGGTCAACAGGCAGGGTGGTGGCCGTGAAGCAACGACACGTCGACAGCGGGGCCAGGGAGGTCGGCGGGGCCGGACGGGCCGGCGCGGCCGGCGAACTCGGCGCCCGCAGAGTTGTCTTCGCGCCGGTGGACAACCGGGCACGGGTGGACGCGGTCGTCCGCAGGATCGGCGACGCCATCGAACTGGGGCTGCTCGCCGACGGGGAGCAGTTGCCCGGCGAGAGCGAACTGGCCGGGCAGCTCGGCGTATCCACGGTGACACTGCGGGAGGCGCTCATGGCGCTGCGGCAGCAGGGACTCGTCACCACCCGGCGCGGTCGCGGCGGCGGCAGCTTCGTGTCGCTGCCCGACGTCCCCGGCGAGGAACGGCTGAAGGTCCGGCTACGTGGCTGGAGCACCGAGGAGCTGCGCGACCTCGGCGACCACTGGGCCGCGCTGTCGGGCGCCGCGGCCCGGCTCGCGGCGGAGCGCACGGAGCCGGACGATCTCGGCCATCTGCGGCGTACGGCCGAGGAGTTGGCGCACGCCGAGGAGGCTGCGGCACGCAGCCGGCTGTACGGCCGGTTCCACGTCGAGCTGGCGGCGGCCGCGCAGTCCGCCCGGCTCACCCGGGAGCAGGTCGCGCTGCAGGCGGAGGTCGGGGCGCTGCCGTGTCTCGTGCTCGGGAACGACGAATATCGTGAAGAAGTCGCAGACCGCCACCGCCGCGTGATCTCGGCCGTGCAGGATGGGCTCCGTGATTCGGCCCGTACGCTGGCCGAGCGGTGCATACAGGAGTCGGCGACGCGGCTCGTCGCCCTGCGCCTGGCCCTGTAGCCGTGCCGCGTCCGGCCCCGTCCGCTGGAGGGCGCCATGAGCAGGAGCCCCGCGCTCGTCGGGGCGACGGCCACGACGCGCGGCGCGTCCGCCGAGGAGCACGTCGCGGCACAGGTGGGCCGCGCGCTGGAGGCGGTGTTCGACGCGGTCGCCGAGACCCGTGCCGACACGGCGGCGCTGCTGGCCCGGGTGGCCGCGGAGGGGCGCCGGCCGGCGACCGTCGACCTCGCCGCGCTGCGGCCGGGGCTCCATCTGCGCCTGGCCCGCAAGGAGCTGGTCTCCGGGGTCGGCTTCATCGCCGCTCCGGGGCTGCTGGCCGACGTACCGGCGTGGCTGGAGTGGTGGCAGAGCACCGCCGAGGGAGACGTGCGGCCGCTGCTGCTCGACCTCGACCCGCAGCAGTCGGCGTACTCGGACTACACGCACTGGGACTGGTTCACGCTGCCCCGCGACACCGGGCGGCGGGCCGTGGCCGGGCCCTACGTGGACTACCTCTGCTCCGACGAGTACAGCCTCACGCTGTCCGCGCCGGTGGAGGTGGACGGCCGGTTCGCGGGGGTGGCCGCGGCCGACGTGTACCTGCGGCACTTCGAGGCGGCCGTGCTGCCGCTGCTGCGCAAGCTGCCCGGGCCCGCGCGTCTGGTCAACGCCCGGGGGCGGGTGGCGGCCTCCGCCGACCCCGCGCACCTGGCCGGATCCCTCACCAGGGGGCCGGAGTTCGCGGCGGTGCTGGAACAGGGGCGGATCGGGGAGTTCGACGGGATGCGGTTGGTGCCCTGCCGAGGCGTTCCGCTCGTCCTCGTGGTGGCGGAGAGGTGACCCGGGGACCACGTGGCGCAGGGACCGCGAACTGTGGTGAGCGGTGCCGGAGAAACGGCCGTGGACGAGGGTGGGCACGGCGCCGTCGGCGACCTGAACGCCGACGGTGCCGGGTCAGGATTCGGGGGCCTGCACCACGCTGAGATGGCTTGCCGGGCGCCGGGTGCGCCGCGGCCTGCGCACGACCGCGGCGGGGCGGCGCGTCTCGCGCAGGACCAGGGTGAGCCGCGTGTAGCCCAGGTCCCGCAGGGTTGCCGGGGTCTCGTCGATGATGCGGCAGTCGGTGGCGCCCCAGCGCGGGTCGGGATGCAGCAGCGGGCGAACCGCGCCGTCGGACTCGACGGCCGCCTCGCCGACCGCGCGGATCCAGTGCGGCAGGCCCTGCCGGTAGGCGGCCTCCATGATGGGGTCCTGGGCGATGTCCCGGCGGATCGCCTGCAGCCCGTGGTCGTGGCCGTGGCGCTCCACGGTGGCCGCGAAGTGCGCCAGCATCGGCAGGCACCAGCGCGACTCGTGCTCGCCGAGGACGCTGCCCGCGTCCGGGTGGAACAGGACGAACCGGAGGAAGTTGTCGCTCGGCATGGCCGTCGGGTGCGGGCCGACGGCGCGGAAAAGTGACGCGAACGCGCTGTTGGTCAGGACCACGTCCCAGCGGTGGTCGACGACGAGGGAGGGAAAGGGGACGGCCTCCAGAAGCGTGACGTAGTCCTGCAGATAGGCCTGCGCCTCGGGACTTGCGGGGACGGGCCGCGGCGCCGGCCGCTGCCCTCCTGCCTGAAATGCCATCGGGAGGTCACCCCTCTTGCCTATGCGGCCTTCACGCGGCGCCTTGATCCTGCTGCTGAGACGCATGTGGTGTCAACTATCGTGGCATTTCATGCCGGTTGACGGCTGAAATTGGCCACAGTTGTGGCGAGACCTGGATGTGAGTTCGAACCACCGGCTACTCTCCGGGAAGTTCACGGCAACCGTTTGTGAGAAGCCTGTGAGAGACGTAGGAGATCTGTCGGTGACGGAGGGCTTCGAGGATCCGGGCACCACGGCGTCGGCTGTGCTGCCGGCCGTCGTCGCACGTGTCACCGCGCTCGCCGACCGCCTCGGCGTGCCGCACGCGGAGGTCTTCGACGTCTCCCGCCTGTCCGTGGCCTGCGGTGTGCCGGAACCCGTGGTCAGGGCCCTGCTGAGCGGCCGGCCCGCGGGCGAGCCGGACGTGCAGGCCCGGTTCCTGCAGCGGCTGGACCTGCTGCGCCGCACCCGGCTCAAGCCCAACGGACGGCGTTACACCCAGCAGGAGATCGCCGACGGCGCGGGCATGTCCCGGCAGCAGGCGGGCGCCCTCATCAACGGCGACCGGCGCCCCACCATGGAGCACTGCGACGCCATCCAGCGCTTCTTCCGCGTGCACGCCGGCTTCCTCACGGCCGAGGACCCCGAGGCGCTCGCGGGTGCGCTGCAGCGCACCGAACAGGAACTCCTGCAACGGCTCGCCGACCGCGAGCGGAAGGCGGCCGAGGCCGCCGACGACCCGCTGGAGCGGCTGCTGCAGGACCACGGCGTCCGCGGGATCGCCTGGCGGGCCGCGCAGCTGCCCACCGACCAGCACCGCGACAAGGTCGCCGAGTGGCTGGACATGCTCCTGGAGAGCGTCAAACGGCCCGAGTCGTGATGCTGGGGAGAGCCGTGGGCATCGGCAAGGACATGCGCCGCCTGTGCGGCGAGCTGGTCGCCGAGCTGACGCTGCCGGTGCCGGCGCGGCCCGCCGACCTGTACGCCGCGCTGTGCGACGCGATGAGCAGGCGCCGCGGCCGGCCCGTCCGCTTCCGTACGGCCGCCTTTCCGCCCGGGACCGCCAACGGGCTGTGGCTCGACATGGCCGACCAGGACCTGGTGCTCGTCGAGGAACGCACCGCTCCCGACCACCAGTTGGTGATCCTCGGCCACGAGCTGTGGCACATGAAGGCCGGGCACTGCAGCCATCACGTCGACGGAGTCGCGGTCGCCGCTCGCCTGCTCAACGACGGCGCCGACCTCCAGGCGACGGTCCACAAGGTCGCCGCACGCACCCGCTTCGACGTCGCCAAGGAGGAGGAAGCCGAGACCTTCGGCCTGCTGCTCGCCAGCAAGTGCCGTACATGGCTTGCAGGTTCGTCCCTGCGGGGACCGGTGCAGCGCGACCATCTGGCGGGGCGGATCGAGGCGTCATTGGGGTATGTGGGCCGACGGGCGGAGGGGGACGCCTCCGCCAAGGAACGGCCGCAGGTGAAGTCCGGCTGAATTCCTCACGTCGCGCTGCGTTCGCTCGCCTCGCGCAAGGTGCGGTCCGTCGTGCCGGTGCGGGCGGGGCGGTCGGTTATGGCCGCCGGTGCGGAGCAGGTCGCGCCGCCAGTGGTCGCGGCTCCAGTCGGCGGGGGCGGTGGTGGCGGTGAAGTCCTCGATCAGGGCCACGAAGCGGGCGGGGTCCGTGTGGAACGGGAAGTGGCCCGCGCCCTGGAAGATCTCCAGCCGACTGCCCGGCATCGCCACGTGCGCACGGTGGGCGTGCCGCACCGGCACCACACTGTCCCGGTCGCCCCACAGCAGCATCGTGGGCATGCCCTCGGTGAGGTAGCAGCGGGTCCAACATGGTCACGACCTGGCCGCGCCAGTCGACCAGCGCGCGCAGCGTGCGGATGAAGGCACTGCGCGAGATCTCGTCGGGCAGCGCGTCCACCAGGGTCAGCAACTCCGGTGCGTCCCGGCCCAGTCCGTGTCCAGCAGCTTCATCAGACGTACCGCGAGGCCCACTTGGAGCCACATCCCGGGCAGACGGAGCGTGGACAGCATCAGGTGCGCGCCGGGGAGGGAGACCAGCCGCAGCACCGGGGTTGGCCTCGCGGCCGACACCACCCGCGCCGAGCAGGACGAGCCGCTCGGTGCGCTCGGGGAACCGGTAGGCGAACTGCATCGCCACTCCCCCGCCCAGCGAATGCCCGACCAGTGTCGCCGACTCCACCCCGAGCGTGGTGAGCAGATCGCGCACACCGTTGACGTAGGCGGCCACGGAGTAGTCGGCCCGCGGCTTGTCCGAGGCGCCGTGGCCGAGCAGGTCGGGGGCGATCACGGTGTGGGTGCGGGCGAGGTCGGGGACGAGTCCCGCCCAGGTCGCCGAGGAGTCCCCGATGCCGTGGATGAGGATCAGCACCGGGCCCTCGCCGGCCATGCGGAAGGCACGGCGGTAGCCGTGCACGACCCGGTACTGCAACTGCAGTTCTCCGTCGCCCACCGGGCGCAGCCGTGCCGCGCGCGCCGGGCGCCGGCGCGGAACGTCGACCACGCACGCGCCTTTCGTCGCCGGAGCCGCCGGGAAGCGGCCGAAAGCCGTCACTCCCGCCTAGGACGGCTGTTCCCCAGGGGGTTTCGGGAAGGTTTCGCCTCCGCTAAGCGGGCGAACCGACGCGTAGCGCAGGGGCATTGTCAGTGGTGAGCGGCAAGCTGGAGGGTGCGCCGCCGCAGTGCGGAGGCGCGGGCGCCGTCCGAGTGGCCGGCGCGTGACCGTCCTGACGCCGACCGGGGAGAAGCGACCATGCCGACCGCCGTACTGACCGATCGCGAACGCACCGCCGTCCAGGCCTATCTGCGGCTGCTGCACACGGTGCGCGCCGCTTTCGATGACCCGGCCGGCCCGCCGGACGGTGGCCGACCACCCGTCGTCCCGCCCGCCGTGCTCGCCGAGGCGGAGCGGGCCCTGGCCCGGGCGGGCCTGACGGGCAACGAGGAGGCGTTCTTCCGGCTGCTGCAGAGCTGGTGTCCGCAGCCGTGACCCCGCTGGGCGTACGGGACCCGTGACCTGGGTCAAGCGTGCGACCCGTGACCCGGGGCAGACGTGCGACCCGTAAACCGGGGCAGACGTGCGACCCGTAAACCGGGTCAGACGTGCGGACCCGTGAACCAGGTCGACGTACGGACCCGTGACCCGGGTCAGGTGTGCGGGACCGTCACCGCGGTGGCCACCAGCCCTTGCCGGACGGTCCACCGCCCCTCGAAGTGCGCGAGCCGCCGGCCGCCCACCAGCGGCCCCGGGACGAGCAGTTCGGCGCGGAAGCGGCCGTGCGGTGACGTCCCGGGGTCCGCGTGGAGCTGGATGTCCGCCTCCGCGAAGCCCAGCCACTGCCCGGTCAGGGGGAACCACGCCTTGTAGACGGACTCCTTGGCGCTGAACAGCAGCCGGTCCCAGTGGACGGCGGGCTGCCGCGCGGCCAGGTACCCGAGCCGCTGCTGCTCGGCGGGAAGGGCGACGGAGGGCAGGACGCCGTCCGGGAGCGGGGCGTGGGGTTCGGCGTCGATGCCGAGGGAGGCCAGGTCGGTGGCGCGCACCAGGGCGGCGGCGCGGTAGCCGTCGCAGTGGGTCATGCTGCCGACCAGGCCGTCCGGCCAGCGCGGTGCGCCGCGGTCGCCGGGCAGGACGGGCTGCGGCGGTACCCCGAGCTTCTCCATGGCGCGGCGGGCGCAGGCGCGCACGGCGGCGAACTCGCGGCGACGCTTGGCGACCGCCCTCGCCACCAGTTCCTGCTCCTCGGGGTACAGCGGGGCGGTCTCGGTCTCGTCGTCACCGTGTGCCTCCACGGCCACCACCGACTCCGGGAGCAGCTCCTCGATCACCGGGGTCCGACCTCCATCGGCAGTACGCGGCGCAGCCTGCCCGGTGGTTCCGGGCGCTTGCGCCATTCGCGGGGGTATCCCACCGACACCTCCTCGAAGCGGACGCCCTCGTGCCAGGTGGTCCGCGGAATGTGGAGATGACCGTAGACCATGGCGGTCACGCGGAATCTGCGGTGCCAGTCGGCGGTCAGCCGGGTGCCGCACCACATGGCGAACTCGGGGTACCACAGGACGTCCGTCGGGTGCCGGTCCAGCGGGTAGTGGTTGACGAGGACCGTGGGGAGGTCGCCGGGCAGCTCGGCGAGCCGGCGCTCGGTCTCGGCGACCCGGGCCCGGCACCAGGCCTCGCGGCTCGGGTAGGGGTCGGGGTGCAGCAGGTACTCGTCGTTGCAGACGATGCCGGTGCCGTGCGCGTAGGCCAGTCCCTCGTCCTTGGTGGTGCAGCCGGCCGGCAGGAAGGAGTAGTCGTACAGCAGGAACAGCGGCGCCACGGCCACCGGGCCACCGGGCCCGTCCCAGACCGGGTAGGGGTCCTCCGGCGTCGTCACGCCCAGTTCCCGGCACAGCTCGACCAGGTGCTCGTAGCGGGCGACGCCGCGCAGGGTGACGGTGTCCTTCGGATGGGTCCACAGCTCGTGGTTGCCGGGGGCCCAGACGACCTTGCGGAAGCGGCTCGCGAGCATCTTCAGCGCCCACCGGATGTCGGCCACGGTCTCCGCGACGTCCCCGGCCACGAGCAGCCAGTCGTCGTCCGAGCCGGGCCCCATGCTCTCGACCAGGGCGCGGTTCTCGGCGTAGCCGATGTGCAGGTCGCTGATGGCCAGCAGCCGTCCGGTACCACCGCCGGCCGTCGTCGTCACCTCTCGCCTCCTCCGCGCACGCGAACGGCACCACGACAACACACCCGACGGCATTCGGACAAGGGCGCTCCGGGCCACCGGCGTGCGCTCCGCGGCCGGAAACCACACCGGTGACATGTGCGATCGCACCGGGGCCGGCCCCTCGACGGCAGGATCCGGTGATCGGGGTGAGCACCATCGGCGAATCCGTAACGTGCGCGTTGCACGCCACGGTCCTCGAAAGCCGTATGATCGCCCCAACACCACCGCCGGAACTTTCCCTCGCGCAGGGCGGTTTGGTGTCCCTCCATCCTCCCTGGCCGGGCACGGCCTGCTTCGCCCTGCCCGCACACCATGAAAGGCGGCCTGCATGGTCTCTCGCGTACGCGTCTGGCTCAACCGCACGTACGCGGAGAACGTGTTCTTCATGGATCAGCTGCGGAGAAATCCCAGCGACCGGGCCGTGGAGATCCATGCCACGCACGGCGACGCCGACTCCCCCGTACTGGCCGCCGCCGACACCGCCGAGCTCGAGCCCGAGGGGCTGTCCCCAGCGGCGTACGTCGAGTACGCGCTGGACCAGTGCGCGCGGCGCGGCATCGACGTGTTCGTGCCGCGGCTGCACCAGGCCGCGATCGTGGCGCACCGCGCCGACTTCGCGGCCGTCGGCACCGCGCTGCTGGCGCCGACGCCCGAGGCGGTGGCCGTCTTCGAGGACAAGGCGACGGCGTACGAGGCGGTCCGGTCGGTCGGCGTGCCGGTGCCGCCGTGGTGGCGGGTGCGCACCGCCGACGAACTCCTCGCCGCGGTCGAGGAGGTGGAGGCGGCCGGCCACCGGGCGTGCTTCAAGCCGGCGTCCGGCGCGGGCGGGGTGGGCTTCCGCGTCGTCACCCGCGCCCCCTTCTCCCTCGTGCATCTGAGTGGTTTCCCGAGCCCGTACGTCCCGCTGGACCTGGTCCTCGAGGCCCTGGAGCAGGCGGACGAACCGGTCGACTGGCTGGTGATGCCGCATCTGGAGCAGCCGGAGGTGTCGGTGGACTGCCTGACGGGACCGGACAACCGGATCCGCCTGGCCGTGGGACGCACGAAGAACGGCCGCCGCCGCGGCTTCACGCTGCACGAGCGGTGGCTGGAGCCGGCCCGGCGGATCGCGGAGGGCTTCGGTCTGCACTACCTGTCCAACATCCAGTTCCGGATGTACGGCGACGAGCCGGTGCTTCTCGACGTCAACACGCGTCCGGCCGGCGGGCTGCACCAGCTGTCGCTGTGCGGTGTCAACGCGCCGTGGGCGGCGGTGCAGTTGGCGCTCGGCGAGGATCCCGGGGAGATCGTGCCGCCGTTCCTCGGGCAGGATTACACGGTGGTCTCCGGGCCGCGTCCGGTACGGCCCGTGTCTCTGCCGCAGCAGCGGGCGGAGGAGGTGGAGTCGCTGCTGCCGGCAGTGCCCTCGCCGGCCGCGGCCGACTCCGTCGGGGCTGCGGCGCAGGTGCTGCCGCTTTAGGCCGTCCGCCGGGTGCGGGTCGACGGCGGCCTGTCACGCGGTCCGCCGCGCCCGTGACCGGCATCCCCTCACCGGTATGGACCAATCCTCCCCCAACCCTTGACAGCGCGATTGGTCCATACCAACTTGGTTGCGCACCAACCCGCACTCTCGTGCACCTCCCGAACACCCCCATTCCTCCAGGGAGATCGCGTGCGCAACACACTCGGACGTCCCAGACGTCGGCTCCTTGCCCTGCTCGGCTCCGCGGCCCTGGCGCTCGCCGGGGCCATCGCCCTCCCCGGCACGGCCCACGCGGCCAACATCCTCACCAACCCCGGCTTCGAGTCGGGCAGCCTCTCCCCCTGGACCTGCACCGGTAACCTCGGCTCGGTCGTCTCCTCCCCCGTGCACGACGGCTCCAAGGCCCTCGCCGGCGCGGTGACCTCCAGCGACAACGCCCAGTGCAGCCAGACCGTCGCGGTCCAGCCCAACACGACGTACACGCTCAGCGGCTGGGTGCGCGGCTCCTACGTCTACCTCGGCGTCGACGGCGGCGCCTCGACGTGGACGACCTCGCCGTCGGCGTACAGCCGACTGTCGGTGTCGTTCACCACCGGAGCCTCGCAGACCAGCGCGAACATCTACGTCCACGGTTGGTACGCGCAAGGCACGTACTACGCCGACGACATCAGCCTCGACGGCCCCGGCGGCGGAGGCGGCTCGGACACCCAGGCGCCGACCGCCCCCGCGGGCCTGGCCTCCACCGGCAAGACGTCGTCGAGCGTGTCGCTGAAGTGGAACGCCTCGACGGACAACGTGGGCGTGACGGCGTACGACATCTCCAGCGGTTCCAACCAGGTGCTGAGCGTCTCCGGTACGACGGCGACGGTGAGCGGACTCTCGCCCAGCACCTCCTACACCTTCACGGTCAAGGCGCGGGACGCGGCCGGGAACGTCTCGGCTGCCTCCAACGCGGTGACCGTCACGACGGACGCGGGCAGCGGCGGCGGCACCGGCTTCAAGCAGGCGGCGCCCTACCTGTACCTCGGCTGGGGCGACCCGCCGAGCGCGACCTCGGTGATGAGCGCGACCGGGATCAAGTGGTACACGATGGCGTTCATGCTGGACTCCGGCGGCTGCAACCCCGCCTGGGACGGCAGCCGGCCGCTGACCGGCGGCACCGACCAGAGTGTCATCAACCAGATCCGCTCCGCAGGCGGTGACGTCGTCCCGTCGTTCGGCGGCTGGCAGGGCAGCAAGCTCGGCGCCAACTGCTCCTCCGCGAGCGCGCTCGCCGGGGCGCTGCAGAAGGTGATCGACGCCTACGGCCTCAAGGCGGTCGACATGGACATCGAGAACACGGACGAGTTCGAGAACGAGGCCGTGCAGGCGAAGATCCTGACCGCGCTGAAGACCATCAAGGCCAACAACCCGGGGCTGAAGACGATCGTCACCTTCGGCACCTCGACGACCGGCCCGACGTACTACGGCAACCGGCTCATCGAGCAGGCGCAGTCGCTGAACGCGAACATCGACGTCTTCACGATCATGCCGTTCGACTTCGGCGGCGGTGCCGACATGTACGGCAGCACCGTCAACGCGGCCGAGGGCCTGAAGGCCAAGCTGAAGTCGACGTTCGGCTGGGACGACGCCACGGCCTACTCCCACATCGGCATCTCCGGCATGAACGGCCTGTCCGACCAGCAGGAGAACACCACCCCGGCGATCTGGACCCAGATCCGTGACTGGGCGAACTCGCACCACATCGCCCGGCTCGCCTTCTGGTCGGTCAACCGCGACCGGCCGTGCCCGGGCGGCGGCGTGGTGAGCAACTGCTCCGGCATCAGCCAGAACAACTGGCAGTTCACGTCCATCACGGCCGGCTTCACGGGCTGAGCACACCGCAGACCCTCGATGTCCCCCCGGTTCCTGGGCCGGGGGGACACCCCCTTTCCCCGCGGACTTCGTGCCGGGAACTTTTTTCGTGCAGGGGTGTATCAGGGCGCGGGTCCGCTGCTCTCCATGACAGGGAACCGGGGAACCACCACCGGGGAACCACCACCGGGGAACCACCACCGGGGAGCCACCAGGGGGAAAGCACGGGGGAAAGCACGGGGGAAGCAACGGGGGTTCGGGTCGGTCGGCCGCGGTCACGGGGAGCGACCGGCCGACCCGAGGAAACCCGCCCGGTTGCGCCGTCAGAAGCGGCCCGACCCCCGGTATATCTCCAGTTCACCCTCCAGCTCCACCGCGACCACCGTGGCGTGCGGGTCGAGGTCGGCCGCGGCGGGCGGTTCGATCCACAGCACCCCCGGCGCCTCGTGCAGACCGCCGATGACCCGGTGGGCCAGTTCCGTGCCGCTGCCGAGCACCGTGACGCGGCGCACCTTGCTGAGCAGTCCCCGGACACCGAACGCCGCGCGCGGGGCGTCGAACAGGGTCAGATACAGCGTGCGGCGGTCCGGGGAGAGGGTGCTCGGCCCGTGGTGGTGGCCGGCGGGCAGCCCGCGCACCGTGCCGTACACGGCCTCGGCGTGCTTGGCGATCCAGTCGCCGAGCCCCTCCAGGCGCTCCACCTGCTCGTCCGGGATCGTGCCGTCCTCGCCGGGGGCCCACGTCGAGCAGCAGGTTGCCACCGCCGCCGATCGTCTCCGTGAAGTAGCGGATCAGCTGGTCGACCGACTTGTGGTTGTGGTCGTGGTGCTGGAAGCCCCACGAGTCGTTGATCGTCAGGCACAGCTCCCAGGGACCCTGGGGCGGTATCACGGGCGCGCCCTGCTCGGGCGTCGCGTAGTCGCCCTCGCTGAGCATGCGCGCGTTGAAGATGCAGTCGGGCGAGTACGAGCGGATCAGCGCGGCGAGTTCCCGGATGCGCCACTGCTCCTCGCTGCGGTCCCACTCGCCGTCGAACCACATCAGATCGGGCTTGTACCGGCTCGCCAGCTCGCGGATCTGCCCGTCCCGGTAGGCGATGAACCGCTCCCAGGCATCCAGGTCCTCGAACTCGGCGGCGACCTCGGAGTAGCGGTTGTCCTCCAGCTCCGGCGGGCGGCCCGGCTTGCGCGTGGAGGCGTAGTCGGGGTGGTTCCAGTCCGAGTGCGAGTAGTAGAGGCCGACCTTCAGGCCCTGCTCGCGCAGGGCGTCCACGTAACCGGACAGGAAGTCGCGGCCCAGGTTGAGATCGCCGTAGGCGGTGTCCCACAGGGCCACGCCGTCGTGGTGGCGGCTGGTCAGGACGGCGTACCTGGCGCCGGCCCGGGCGAACAGCTTCGCCCAGGCCCGCGGGTCGTAGCGGGAGGCGGTGAAGCGGTCGAGCTGGGACATGTACTGGTCGTGCGGCACAATGTCGTCGTAGAACGACCAGGACTCCTGGACGCCGTCGACGGCGTAGATCCCCCAGTGGACGAAGATCCCCAACTTGGCGTCGGTGAACCACGGTTGCATGGGCACGGCAGAACTCCCGGGAAGAGAGCACAGAGACTTGGGGCGGGGCGGGCGCGGCGGTGACCGCGCCCGCCCCGGGGGCCGGAGCTATCGGCCGGTGGCGGCGCGCTCCAGACGGAGCGTCAGAATCTGGAAGGGCCGCAGCTCGACGGGAACCGCGCGGTCGCCGTCGGTGCGCACCGGCTCCAGCGGCCGCTCCAACAGGTCGGTGACCTGGGCGCCGGCCAGCGGGAAGCCGGTGCGCAGCACTCCGGTCGCCCGGCCGCCCCGGGACTCGTAGAGCCGTACGACGGCGTCGCCGGACCGGTCGTCGGCGAGCTTCACCGCCTCGACGGTCACGCCGTTGCCCTCGACGGACACCACGGGTTCGGGCGCGCCCGCCGAATCCGCCACCCGCAGCGGCAGGTTGAGGGCGTAGCCCTCGGCGACCGCGTCCTCGATGCTCGCACCGGGCAGCAGCGAGTAGGTGAAGCGGTGGCGGCCCTGGTCGGCCTCGGGGTCGGGAACGCGCGGGGCGCGCACCAGGCTGAGGCGGACCGTGGTGGTCGTACCGCCGTCCTCGCGGACCGTGCGGGAGACGTCGTGGCCGTACGTCGAGTCGTTGATGACCGCGACGCCGTAGCCGGGCTCGCCGATGTGCACCCAGCGGTGGCCGTAGACCTCGAAGCGGGCCGCCTCCCAGCTGGTGTTGGTGTGGGTGGGCCGCTGGACGTGACCGAACTGGATCTCGGCGGAGGAGTGCGGGGCCCGGATGTCCACCGGGAAGCCCGCCTTGAGGAACTTCTCGGCCTCGTGCCAGTCGATCTCGGTCTCGAAGTCGATCCGGGGGCTGCCGGCGCGGAGGGTGATGGTCTGGGTGATCTTCGAGCCCTTGCCGAAGCTCCGCTCCACGCGGATCGCGCCGAGGAGCGGGTCCTCCTCGACCACCGTGACCGACTCGGCGTCCAGCAGGTCCGTGTAGCGGTTCTTGTAGTGCTTGTCGATGTCCCAGGCGTCCCAGTAGTTGGGCAGGTCGGTGTGGAGGCGGAGCAGGTTGCCCTTGTCGGCCAGGACCTCGCGGTTCGCCCGGAGGTCGTATACCGAAGACAGTGTGCCGTCTTCTGCCACCTGTACACGGACGATGCCATTGTCGAGGGTGCGGTCCCTGACCGTCACGGAAGCGGGCACCTGCTCGGCGGACACGGGAGCGGTGCCGTTGGCCGGCACCTCGACGTACATCGGCGCGCCGGCGGCCGTACGGATGACCTCGGCCCGGTCGAACGGGCTCGTGTTGAACACCCGCGTCCCGCCGCCGCCGAGCGCGGCGATCGCCTCGGCCGTGAGCTCCTCCAACTCCGCTGCCACGCGAGCGTATTCGGCCTCCGCCTCGCGGTGCACCCAGGCGATGGACGAGCCCGGCAGGATGTCGTGGAACTGGTGCAGCAGCACCGTCTTCCACAGCCGGTCCAGCTTCTCGTACGGATACACGTAGCCCGGCGCGTGCAACGCGGCCGTCGTCGCCCACAACTCTGCCTCGCGCAGACGGTGTTCGGACCGGCGGTTGCCCTGCTTGGTGCGGGCCTGGGTGGTGTAGGTGGCGCGGTGCAGCTCCAGGTAGAGCTCGCCGACCCAGACCGGTGCGTCGGGGTACTCGGCGCGAGCCTTCGCGAAGAACGCGTCGGGGTGTTCCACCTCGACCTTCGCGGAGCCCTCCAAGTCCCGCAGGCGGCGGGCCCGTTCCATGATCTCGCGGGTGGGGCCGCCACCGCCGTCGCCCCAGCCGAAGGGCGCGAGGGAGCGCGTGGCGCCGCCCTTCTCCGAGTAGTTGCGCACCGCGCGGGCCATCTCCTCGCCACTGAAGCAGGCGTTGTAGGTGTCGACCGGCGGGAAGTGGGTGAAGATGCGGGTGCCGTCGATGCCCTCCCACCAGAAAGTGTGGTGGGGGAACTTGTTGGTCTGGTTCCAGGAGATCTTCTGGGTGAGGAACCACTCGTTGCCGGCGAGCTTGGCCAGCTGCGGGTAGGCCGCGTTGTAGCCGAAGGAGTCCGGCAGCCACACGCCCTTGGTCTCGATGCCGAAGTGCTCGATGAAGAACCGCTTGCCGTGGATGAGCTGGCGGGCCAGGGCCTCGCCGCCGGGCAGGTTGCCGTCGGCCTCGACCCACATGCCGCCGACCGGCGCCCACTGCCCCTTCTTGACCGACTCCTGGATGCGGGCCCACAGCTGCGGGTAGTTGTCGCGCACCCACTCGTACTGCTGGGTCTGGGAGCAGGCGAAGACGAACTCCTCGTACTCGTCGGCCAGGGACGTCACGTTGGAGAAGGTGCGGGACGTCTTGCGCTTGGTCTCGCGGATCGGCCACAGCCAGGCGGAGTCGATGTGCGCGTGGCCGACGCCGGAGACGGTGTGCGCGCTGGCGTGCGCGGGCTTGGACAGCACCGGCCTGAGTACCTCGCGGACCGCGGCCGCCGAGCCGCAGATGTCGTCCAGGTCGAGGACGTCCATGGCCCGGTCGAGCGCGTGCATGATCTCGTGCCGGCGCGGGTCGTGCTCGCCGAGCTCCAGCATCAGCTCGCGCAGCACCTGGACGTCCAGGTCGAGGTGCCAGACCTCCTCGTCCAGGATCGCGATGTCGGCGCGCCTGAAGGTGTAGAGGGGCTTGTCCCCGGCCGTGAGGACATCGCCGAGCGGGGTGGGGCCCGCGAAGTCGTTGGCGAGGATGTCGGGATTGGAGGCCGCCTCCACCAGGTAGTGGATCTCCTCGCCGCCCGCTGCCGGGTTGGCGATCGGCACGTACTGGTTGAGCGGGTTGACCGCCTTCAGGGGGGTGCCGTCGGCGAGGTGGACGAGGGCCTCGGCCTGGTTGCCGGGCCAGTCGCCCACGAAGCCGAGGTCGATGACCGCCTCGACACGCCTCCCGGCCCACTCGGCGGGCACCTGCCCGCGCATCCGGAACCAGGTCGTGCCCCAGGGCGGGCCCCACGGGGTGTCCATGGCGAAGGGCTCGTACGGCGCCGCGTCCGCCTCCTCGAACGGGACCGGCTCCCCCGGTGCCTGCCAGGCCTCGACCTCGAAGGGGACGGTGGCCGCGTAGATCGCGGGCTTGATGCGCTGGTGGTGGAGGCGTTCGACGCGCTCCTCGATCCGGCGGCGTTCGTCGTGCATGGAACAGCTCTCCTGACAGGTCTACTTGAGGTACGCGAGGCCGGGGTGGACGGCGGTGTAGCCGTCGACGAGCCGCCTGGCGACGTTCACGGAGTCGACGAGCGGGTGCAGCGCGAAGGCCTTGACCGCCGTCGTACGGGAGCCCGACCCGGCCGCGGCGAGCACCTCGCGCTCGACCGCCTTGACCGCGCAGACCAGACCGGTGGCGTGGTCCGGCAGCGGGTCGACCGACACCGGGTGCGCGCCGCTCGCGTCGACCAGGCACGGCACCTCGATGACCGCCTCGGAGTCGAGCACCGACAGGGTGCTGCGGTTGCGGACGTTGAGGATCAGCGTGGTGCGTTCGTCGCGGGCGATGGCCCGCATCAGGGCGAGGGCGACCTTCTCGTAGCCGCCGGAGAGGTCGTCGGCGTCGCGTTCACCGGCGCCCGCGGTCTCCCGGTTCTCGGCCATGTAGGTGGCCTCGCGCTCGGCGCGGGTGCGCTCCCAGGCCGCCAGGGCCGAGGCCTCCGGGTTCTTCATCTCCTCGTAGAACCGGGCCTGTTGGTCACGCAGGAAGGCGCCGCGGGTCTTCTCGGCCTCACGGTAGGCCCGTACGGCTTCCCGGTTGAAGTAGTAGTAGTGCAGGTACTCGTTGGGGATCGCGCCCAGGGACTGCAGCCACTCGACGCCGAAGAGCTTGCCCTCCTCGAAGGAGCCGAGCAGGTCGGGGTCGGCCAGCAGGCGCGGGAGTTCGTCCCGCCCGGCGACGCGCAGGCCGCGCACCCAGCCGAGGTGGTTGAGGCCGACGTAGTCGATCCACGCCTCCTTCGGGTTGGCGCCGAGCACGCGGGCGATACGGCGGCCGAGGCCGACCGGGGAGTCGCAGATGCCGATGACGCGGTCGCCGAGGTGGCGGGACATGGCCTCGGTGACCAGTCCGGCGGGGTTGGTGAAGTTGATGACCCAGGCGTCGGGGGCGAGCCGGGCCACGCGCCGGGCGATGTCGACGGCGACG
This sequence comes from Streptomyces sp. NPDC005202, assembly GCF_040608235.1. Taxonomy (NCBI): domain Bacteria; kingdom Bacillati; phylum Actinomycetota; class Actinomycetes; order Kitasatosporales; family Streptomycetaceae; genus Streptomyces; species Streptomyces sp. NPDC005202. The sequence continues at coordinate 21,047 of NZ_JBEXHW010000046.1, forward strand.
GGAACCGTCCGCAGACCGTAGGCGATGCCGCCCGCGCCGACCGTCTCCTGCCCGAGCACGCCCTCGGCGAGCGCCACCCGCTCGTCGTTCGCCCGCCCCTCCAGTCCGCCGACGCGGATCGCGGAGAAGACGAAGTCGGCGCCGCGCAGGGCCTCGTCGAGGTCGGTGGTGGCGGTCACCTCGGGTGCGTCGGGCACCCCGGCCGCCTGCTCGGCCAGCACCCGGGTCACCGCCGACAGCCGCCCGGCGTCGAGGTCGTGCAGCACGACCTGGGTGACCCGGCCCTCGGCGCGGTCGCCGAGCAGCGCCCCGTACACGAGCGGCACCCGGAATCCGCCGCCGCCCAGAATCGTCAGCCTCACGCCTGTACCTTTCCCGCCACGACCACCTCGACGCCCGCCTCCTGCAGCGAGGAGTGCGTCGCCGCGTCCACCGGCGCGTTCGTCACCACCACGTCCAGGTCCTCGGGACCGCAGACCTTCGCCATGCCCGTGCCCGGGAACTTGGCGGAGTCGGCGAGCAGGACGATCTTGTCGCCGGCCCCGATCATGGCCCGCTTCACCGGCACCTCGACGACGGTCGTGTCCATCACCTGCCCGCCCGGCCGCACTCCACTGGTACCGAGGAAGAGCCAGTCCGCGTGGAGCTGGCGCAGGTTGTCCTCGGTGAGGAAGCCGACCAGCGAGCGGTACTCGCGGCGGACCATGCCGCCCAGCAGCACCAGTTCGATGCCCTCGTCGTCGGCGAGCTCCTCGTAGACCACCAGGTTGCTGGTGATCACGGTGAGGCGGCGGCCGTGCAGCTGCCGGGCGAGCCGGTAGGCGGTGGTGCCGATGTCCAGCAGCACCGACTGACCGTCCTCGACCATCGCCGCCGCGTGCGCGGCTATGGCGTCCTTCTCGGGCACGCGCACCTCGGCGACCTCGGCGAAGGGCTGGTCGCCCTCCTCCACGACGGCGCCGCCGTGCACGCGCGTGAGCAGGCCGTCCTCCTCCAGCTTGACCAGGTCGCGCCTGATCGTGGCGGGGCTCACCCCCAGTTGCTCGGAGAGATCGGTCACGGCCGTGGGGCCGCCGGAGCGCAGGGCCCGCAGGATGAGTTGGTGTCGTCGTTCTGCCAGCACGCCGTGAACACTACTCGTCATCTTCAATCATTTCTATGCTCGATTCCGCTCGACTATTGACCAATCCCGCGGCGGAGCGCACGATTCCGTGCACCGAATTTGAAGGGTTCTGACGAGCGGGCCGGGTCCCCGGGCTTGCTTCCGACCGAGAGGACGTGCGCGTGGACGACGACCGGCCCGACGTGCTGCTGACCGGGCTGCTCTTCTACGACCTCGTCCTCACCGGACTGGGCAAGCCGCCGACGCCGGGCGAGGAGATCTGGACGGCGGGCATGGGCTGCGGCCCGGGCGGCATCGCCAACCTGGCGGTGGCCGCCGCCCGCTTCGGCCTGAAGACCTCGCTGGCCACGGTCTTCGGCGACGACTTCTACGGCGCGTACTGCCACGAGCTCCTCGCCGGCCAGGAGGGCGTCGACCTCTCGCTCTCCCGCGCGGCGGACGGCTGGCCCACCCCGGTCACCGTCTCCCTCGCCTACGGCCACGACCGGGCCCTGGTCACCCACGGCCAGGAACCGCCGTTCTCGCAGGACGTGCTCATGGACGACCCGCCCGAGGCACGCACCGCCCTGGTGCACATCGAGGCCGAGCCGCGCCAGTGGCTCGCCAAGGCCGCCGCCAACGGCACGCACATCTACGCCGACGTCGGCTGGGACCCGACCCAGCAGTGGTCCGCCGACCTCCTCGACCAGCTCTCCCTGTGCCACGCCTTCCTCCCCAACGAGACCGAGGCCATGGCCTACACCCGTACCGACAGCGCGTCCGCCGCGCTGGGCACGCTCGCCGAGCTGGTTCCGGTCGCCGTGGTGACGCGCGGCGGCGACGGCGCGGTGGCGGTGGACCAGACGACGGGCGAGTACGCGGAGGTCCCGGCCCTCGACATCGACGTCCTGGACGCCACGGGCGCCGGGGACGTCTTCGGCGCGAGTTTCGTCGCGGCCTCGCTCGGCGGCTGGCCGCTGGGCGTGCCGGGAGCCCGAGCAGGCCTTCGAGATCATCACCTGGATCCTGAACGCGGCCAACCAGGCCCGGGGCTTCGTCGACGCCGGGCTCTTCCCCTCCACCCCCGCCTCGTACGGCCTGAAGCAGCTGCGCGAGCCCGACCCGTTCTTCGGCGGCCAGATCACGATGGACGTCTTCGGGCCCGCCGCGCAGAAGATCGCGGTCGCCTACAACAGCCCGTACGACGTGGCGCTCGGACAGCCCCTCAAGGACGAGATCAAGAACGTCGGCGTCCTCGGCAAGGACCCGAAGAAGGCCTGGAGTGACGCCATGAGCAAGTGCCGGCGTATCGCGAAGCACCTGGGGGTGAGCTACTGATGGCCACCGTCCCCGCACTGGAGAAGCCCCCGGCGGCCCTGGCGGACACGCCCGCCGTGCAGCCCAGGAAGGGCTGGCGCACGTACTGGCACCTCTATGCCGCGATCTCCCCGTTCTACCTGCTCTTCCTGGGCTTCGGCCTGATCCCCGTCGGCTTCTCGCTGTACGTCTCGCTCCACCGCTGGGACGGCCTCGGTTCGATGGAGTGGGCGGGTCTTTCGCAGTACCAGTACCTGCTGAGCGACAGCGACTTCTGGAGCTCGGTCGGGAACACGATCGTCATCTGGGCGCTGGCCACCTTCCCCATGGTCTTCCTGGCGTTGGTGACGGCCGTGATGCTCAACTCGGCGGTCCGCTTCAAGAACGTCTACCGCTTCGCGTACTTCCTGCCGAATGTCACCTCGGTGGTCGCCGTCGCGATCATCTTCGCTTCGGTGTTCTCCACCAACTTCGGCCTGGTGAACGCTCTTTTGCAGGCCGTCGGTCTTGACCAGGTGGCCTGGCTGAACACCCCGTGGGGCATCAAGGTCGCCGTCGCCACGCTGATGACCTGGCAGTGGACCGGCTACAACGCGATCATCTTCCTCGCGGGTCTGCAGACCATCCCGAGCGAGCTGTACGAGGCGGCGCGCATGGACGGCGCAAGTCCAGAACGCCCGCCATCTCTTCGACAACATCGACTTCTTCGGCTCGATGTTCAACTCGCTGCTGGTGGCGGGCTCGGTGACCTTCCTGGTCCTGCTCTTCGACTCGCTGGCGGCGTTCGTCTTCGCGAAGTTCGAGTTTCCCGGCCGCAGGGTGCTGTTCGCGCTGCTCATGGTCATCTTCATGGTGCCGGCGCAGCTGGCGGCCATCCCGCAGTTCGTGATCATGGCGAAGCTCGGCTGGATCGGCTCGATGACCGCGCTGATCGTGTGGGCGGCGGCCAACGCGTTCGGCATCTTCTGGATGCGTCAGTACATGAAGGGCGCGATCCACGACGAGCTGCTCGACGCCTCGCGCATCGACGGGGCGACCTTCCTGCGCCAGTACTGGCACGTGGCCCTCCCGGTCGTCCGCCCCGGCCTGGCCTTCCTCGGCATCTTCACGTTCATGGGTCAGTGGAACGACTACGCCTGGCCGCTGATCGCCCTGACCAACCCGGACAACATCACCCTCCAGGTGGCCCTGTCCCAGCTCAACGGCACCCACGGAACGACCGACTACGGCATGGTGATGACCGGCGCCCTTCTCGCCCTCGTGCCCCTGCTGATCGTGTTCGCGGTCGGCGCCCGGCAGATCATCGGCGACCTCGCCAAGGGGGCCATCCGCTGATGCCCGGGGATCCGCGGCCGAACGACCCGTTGATCGCGCTGCGCCCCTGGGAGGCACCCGAGGTGACCTCCTGGGGGCGGCTGCCGATGCATGCGGTCGACCGCCGCTCCGGGGCCCTGCTGCTGGACGGCGAGTGGCGGTTCCAGCTGCTGGCCGCGCCGGACGCGCCGGACGGCGATGTGTGGTCGTCGGCATACGTGCCGGGTGTCTGGACCATGCAGGACACGGACGACCGCCCGCAGTACACGAACGTCCGTATGCCGTATGCGCAATTCCCGCCGGGGTCGCCCGTGGACAATCCGACGGGCGTCTACGAGCGCGAGGTCGACGTGCCGACCGAGTGGGCCGGACACCGGATCGTGCTCCAGGTGGGCGCCGCCGAGAGCGTGCTGCTGGTGCACGTGGACGGGCGGCCCGTCGGCCTCTCCAAGGACTCCCATCTGGCCGCCGAGTTCGACCTGACGGGAGTCGTCCGCGCGGGCGAGCGGAGCGTCGTACGGCTGACCGTGGTGAAGTGGTCGGACGCCTCGCACATCGAGGACCAGGACCAGTGGTGGCACGGCGGGATCACCCGCTCGGTGCTGCTGTACGCCACGGATCGGCTGCACCTCGCCGACGTGACCGTGCGGGCGCGGCGGGACGGCGAGCTGCGCGTGGACTGCCGGGTGCGCAACGCGGACGGGGCGCTGCCCGAGGGGTGGTGCGTCAGCGGGGAGCTGGACGGTCGCCCCCTCGCGCAGGACGAGGACTTCGACCGCGCCAACGCCGAGGACGAGCGCGTCTCCGCCTTCCTCGGCGAGGCACGGATCCGCGCCACCGTCCCCGGGGTGCGCACCTGGACCGCCGAGGCGCCCGAGCTGTACGACCTGACCCTCCGGCTGCACCGCGCCGACGGCACGGTCGCCGACACCTCCCGCCACCGGATCGGCTTCCGCGACGTCGAGATCGTCGGCCGGGACCTGCTGGTCAACGGGGAGCGCGTCTTCATCCGGGGTGTCAACCGGCACGACTTCCATCCGCTGACCGGCCGTACGGTGTCGTACGACGACATGCGAGCGGACCTGTGCCTGCTCAAGCGCTTCGGCTTCAACGCGATCCGCACCTCCCACTACCCGAACGACCCGGCGCTGTACGACCTCGCCGACGAACTCGGCTTCTACGTCGTCGACGAGGCGGACATCGAGTCCCACGACCACGCCCACGAGATCGCCGACGACCCGCGCTATCTCAACGCCTTCGTCGATCGGGTCTCACGCATGGTGCTGCGGGACGAGAACCACCCGTCGGTCATCATCTGGTCGCTGGGCAACGAGTCCGACTACGGCGCAAACCACGACGCGGCGGCGGGCTGGGTGCGCCGGCACGATCCGACGCGGCCGATTCAGTACGAGGGCGCCGCCAAGCGCGGCTGGGCGGACCCGGACCTGGCCTCCGACATCGCCTGCCCGATGTACGCGCCGATCGAGGACTGCGTCGCGCACGCCCTGTCCGGGAGCAGACCAAGCCGCTGATCCTGTGCGAGTACTCGCACGCCATGGGCAACAGCAACGGCACGCTCGCCGACCACTGGGCGGCCATCGAGTCCACCCCGGGTCTTCAGGGCGGCTTCATCTGGGAGTTCTGGGACCACGGCATCCTCCAGCGCGTGAGTGACGGAAGACCGGCCGGGCGTGCGGGCGCCGGGCTGTACGACAACGGTGCCGCCGCGCCCGGTCACCGGTGGGCGTACGGCGGCGACTTCGGCGAGGCGGTCCACGACGGCGCGTTCATCGCGGACGGCGTGGTCTTCCCCGACCGCACGCCGAAGCCCGCGCTGTACGAGCACCGGGAGATCGCCGCGCCCGTGCGGCTGGAGTGCTTCCGGCACGAGGGGCTCGTCATCGGCAATCACCAGCACTTCCGCGGACTGGACTGGCTGTCCGCCGAGTGGGAGCTGTCCCTCGCCGACGGCGGCACCCTGACCGCGCCGGCCGCCCTGCCCGCGCTGCGTCCGGGCGAGACGGCGGCGGTGCCGCTGCCGTTCGAGCTGCCCGAGGACGGGGGCGAGGCCTGGCTGACGCTGCGGGTGACGACGGCGGAGGACCTGCCCTGGGCGCCGCGCGGCACGGAGGTGTGTGCGCCGCAGGTGCGGCTGCGCGCGCCGGCTCCGCTCGCGCCGGCCGTCGCCGTGCCGGGCCGGACCGTCGAGGTGGACGCGGACGGGCTCCTGGTCCATCCCTTGCTGACCGCCGCCCCCACGCTGTCGCTGTGGCGGGCGCCCACCGACAACGACGAGCTGGGCGGGATCGCGCCGCGCTGGCGGGCGTGGGGGCTGGACGCCCTCGTCCGCAAGCCGGTCTCCGTCCAGCGGGACAGCGGCCGGGTGACCGTGCTGACCGAGTACGCCGGCCCGATCGGCGTGGTCCGTCACCGGCAGGTGTTCACGCCGGTCGAGGGCGGCCTCCGGATCGAGGAGTCGGCCGAACTGCCCGACGAGTTCGACGACGTGGCGCGGGTCGGGTCGGTCTTCGAGACGGTGGCGGGTCTCGAGCTGCTGGAGTGGTTCGGGCAGGGGCCCTGGGAGTCGTACCCGGACCGCAGTGTGGGGGCGCCCGTGGGCCACTACTCGATGCCCGTCGACGAGCTGTTCACCCCGTACCTGCGCCCGCAGGAGAGCGGCGGCCGGCACGGGGTCCGCCGCTTCACGCTGTCGGCGCCGGACGCCACCGGCCTCGCGGTCGAGCTGGACGAGCCCCGCCAGGTCTCCGTCACCCGCTACCGCGCCGAGGACCTGACCGCCGCCGCCCACCACGACGAGCTGGTGCCGCGCCCCGGCTGCATAGTGCACCTCGACGCGGCGCACCGCGGGCTGGGCACGGCCTCCTGCGGGCCCGACACCTCACCGTCGTACCGCATCGCAGCGGGCGTTCACCGCTGGAGCTGGACCCTGCGCGTTCTCTGAATCCCCCGACTGTCCTTCTTCTCTGCCCTTCTTCTCACGGAGACCCACGGAGCACACGTGTGTACGTCGCCTGAGCGCGACCAGGGCGAGGCCGCGCAGGCCGGTGCCGGAAGACGTGGTTTCCTCCGGGCCACCGCGCTGCGGGAGCGGCCGCAACGGCCCAGGTCGCCCTGCCGGCCGCGGCCGAGGCGGCGCCGGCCGCGGCGGACCGCCGGCGGCCCGATCCCGACAGCCGGCGCTTCACGCTCGCCGTGATGCCCGACACCCCGTACCTCTTCGACGGGCCGAGCATCGACAGGGCACCCGTCGAGGCGTCCCTGCGCTATCTGCTGGAGCACGGCAGGGACGAGAACATCGTCTTCCTGGCGCACCTCGGCGACCTCACCCAGAACGGCGCCCGGGAGGAGTTCGCCGCGATCGGCGAGGCGTTCGGGATCCTCGACCGGCGGGGCGTCGGCTACAGCGTCCTCGCCGGCAACCACGACGTGAAGTCGTCGACCGACGACCAGCGCGGCTCGACGCCGTACCTCGACGCGTTCGGCCCGCAGCGTTTCCAGGGCAGGAAGACGTTCGGGGGCGCGTCCGACGACGGCTACCACACCTACCACCTCTTCCGGGCCGCCGGCCGCGGCCGCCGCCCAGTACGGCCTGGACTGGATGGTGTTCAACGAGCACTCCAACTTCGGGCACGCCCGGCGCGAAGAGGGAGCACGAGGAGATCCTGAAGGCGCGGGCGGCGAACCAGCGCCAGCTGATTTTCCAGGGTCTGGAGTGGTACATCCCGGCCGCCGAGCACGCCACCGTGTTCGTCGCGCCCGGCCCGCACGAGGTGGACCTGCTGACGCAGTTCGAGCTCGCCTACGACGGCAAGCTCCTCGGCTACTCCGAGGGCTCCCCGACCAGCCCGGACACAGCCCGCAACGAGGCGCACGCCGTCAAGGCCATCCAGTGGCTGGCCCAGCAGCGCCGCTCCGGCTACGTCGACGACGTCCTGGTCATCGCCAACCACCCCCTCCGCCTGGGCATCGACTCCCCGCACGAGATCCGCACCTGGCGGGACGCGGCCCCCGAGATCATGATCGGCATGGAGGGCGCGCCGGGCGCGCAGGGCGCCGCCCTCCCCGGCCGGCGCAGCTCGACGTCGATCCGCGGCGAGTATGAGAACAAGCCGTCGGCGCAGTCCTGGGCCGGTTGTCCGGCGGACGCCTATCTCACGTACGGCGGCTTCGACTGGGCGACCGCGACGGTGGGCGGGGCTGTAGGACTCCCTGCTCGCCGAGGGGAAGCTCTACACGATCACCACCAACTCCGACGCCCACGGGATCGTCTTCGACACCTGGAAGAACGGCGACTGGCTGCCCGGCCCTTCAGACATACGCCTTCAGACATACGCCTTCAGACATACGCCTTCAGTGATACGCCTTCGGGCAGGGGCGCTCAGGCGTAGAACCGCGACAGGCTCTGCAGGACGGCGGCGGGCTTGGCGCCGCCCTCGATCTCCATCGTGCCGTCGACGGCGATCTGCACCCCGCCCGGCACCTCCTCGACCGAGGCGAGCCGGGCGACCAGCCGGATGCGGGAGCCGACCTTCACCGGGGCGGGAAAACGCACCTTGTTCAGGCCGTAGTTGACCTTCGTCGACACACCCTCGACCTGAAGCAGCTCGGTGAAGAGCGGGATGAAGAGGGAGAGGGTCAGACAGCCGTGGGCGATCGGCGCGCCGAACGGACCTTCCGCGGCCCGCTCGGGGTCGACGTGGATCCACTGGTGGTCGTCGGTCGCGTCGGCGAAGGTGTTGATGCGCTCCTGCGTGATCTCGAGCCAGTCGCTGGTGCCCAGGTCGCTGCCGGCGAGCTTCTTCAGTTCGTCGAGACCGTTGACGGTGATGCTCATAACAGGCGTGTTCCTTAGGAGAGTTGGCTGCCGTAGCGCTTGCGCACCTGGGACTTCAGGAGCTTTCCGGAGGCGGTGCGCGGGAGTTCGTCCGCGACCACAACCGACTTGGGGATCTTGTACTTGGCGAGGCGTCCGGCCAGGGAGGCGAGCACCTCGTCGGGGTCCAGCTCGGCACCCTCGCGCGGGACGACGACCGCGCGCGGCACCTCACCCCACTTGTCGTCCGGTACGCCGATGACCGCGCACTCGACGATGTCGGGGTGGGCGAGGAGCAGGTCCTCGATCTCGGCGGGGTAGATGTTCTCCCCACCGGAGATGATCATGTCCTTGATACGGTCGACGATGTACACGTATCCGTCCTCGTCGACCCGGGCCGCGTCCCCGCTGCGGAACCAGCCCTCGGCGAAGGAGGCGGCCGTCTCCTCGGGCAGCCCCCAGTAGCCGGGCATCACGTGCGGCCCGCGCACCACGACCTCGCCGGTCTCGCCGACATCGACCGGCGTCATGTCCGGCCGCACCACCCGTACGTCGCTGAAGAAGTGCGGCACGCCCGCCGAACCGGCCTTGCCGACAACGTGTTCGGCGTCCAGGAACAGGGTCCCGGGCGCGGCCTCGGTCATGCCGTAGCCCTGGAGGAAGGTCAGGCCGCGCTCCTGGTACGCCTCGATCAGCGGGGTCGGGACCGGGGAGCCGCCGCAGGTGAGGATCCGTAGGGAGGACAAGTCGGCCTCCGGCCAGCGGGGGTGGCGGGCCACCTGGTCGAACATCGTCGGCACCCCGAACATGAAGGTGATCCGGTGCCGTTCGATCAGGTCGAAGGTGGTGTCGGGGTCGAAGGCCTCGACCAGGATGCAGGCGCCGCCCTTCAGCAGCACCGGCAGGGTCAGCATGTTCAGCCCGGCCGTGTGGAACAACGGGGCGGAGACCAGGGCGCGTGCGTCGGCGGTCAGGTCGGTGTCCACCAGGACGTTGACGGCGTTCCAGGTCAGGTTGCCGTGGGTGAGCATGGCGCCCTTGGGGCGGCCGGTCGTCCCCGAGGTGTACATGATGATGCAGGTGTCGTCGGCGCCGACCGGCTCGTCGATGAAGTCGTCCGCGGCGGAGGCCACCGCCTCCTCGTACTCCGCGCCGACCTCGATGTACGTCCGGACGTCCGTGCTGCCCGGCAGTGCGGCCACGAGTCCGGCGTGGGAAGGGGCGTGGACGAGGGCCTTCGCGCCGGAGTCGGCGAGCTGGTAGGCGATCTCCGGGCCGGCGAGGCGGGTGTTGAGCGGGACGAAGACCGCGCCGAGGGTGCCCGCCGCGAACAGCGTCTCAAGGAAGGAGGGGTGGTTGGGGCCGAGGTAGGCGATACGGTCGCCGCGGCGCACGCCCCGGGTGCGCAGGGCGTGGGCGAGGCGGGTGGTGCGCGTATGCAGTGTGCGGTAGTCGGTCGACTGCTCACCGTGGATCAGGGCGGTGCGGTGCGGGGTCTTGCGGGCCCGGCGTGCGGGCCATGACCCCAGTCCCTCGTTGCGCATCTCACAACCCTTTACGCTTTCGTCAGCCCGAGCAGGCGGGCGGCGTTCTCCTTGAGGATCTTCGGCTTGACCTCGTCCTTGATCGACAGCTTCTCGAAGTCGGCGAGCCAGCGGTCGGGGGTGAGGACGGGGAAGTCGGAGCCGAAGAGGACCTTGTCCTTCAGCAGCGTGTTGGCGTACTGCACCAGCTGCGGCGGGAAGTACTTCGGCGACCAGCCGGACAGGTCGATGTGCACGCCCGGCTTGTGCGTGGCGACGGCGAGGGCCTCGTCCTGCCAGGGGAAGGACGGGTGCGCCAGGATGATCTTCAGGTGCGGGAAGTCGGCGGCGACGTCGTCCACGTGCAGGGGGTTGGAGTACTTCAGCCGGATGCCGCCACCGCCCGGGACGCCTGCACCGATCCCCGTCTGCCCGGTGTGGAAGAGTGCGATGGTCCCGGTCTCCTCGATCACCTCGTACAGGTCGTACGCCACCGAGCGGTCGTTGGGGAAGAAACCCTGGATGCTGGGGTGGAACTTGAAGCCCTTCACCCCGTACTCCTCGACCAGCCGACGGGCCTGCTGCACGCCCGCCCTGCCGCGGAAGGGGTCGATGGAGGCGAAGGGGATGAGGACGTCCGGGTTGGCGGCGGCCGCCTCGGCGACCTCCTCGTTGGGGACGGGCTCGGTGCCGGTGGCGGACTCGGCGTCCACCGTGAAGATCACGGCGGCCATCTTCCGCTCGCGGTAGTAGGCCGCGGTCTCCTCCAGGGTCGGCTTCCGCTTGCCCTCGACCTTGAAGTAGGCGGAGGAGGCGTCGTGCAGGTCGTCGTCCAGGGAGGAGTGCCCCTTGGCGGAGACCTCCGCGTGGGTGTGGACGTCGATCGCGACGAGGTGCTCGAGGTCCATCACGCCTCCGGAAGCCTGGGCGCGGGGATGCCGACCGTCTGCGGCTCGGCGCCGACCGAGGTGCGCCAGGCGTCGGCCAGGGCATCGGGGCTCCAGCCGCCGTCGGCGTAAGCCGCCCTGATCTCCTGCGGATGCGACCAGAGTGCCACCTTGTCACCGCCGATGCCGATCGCCTGGCCGGTGATGCCGCGCGCCGCCTCGGAGGCGAGGAAGGCCACGAGGGCGGCGCAGTCCTCGGGGGTGCCGAAGCCCTCGCCCTTGCGGAGGAAGTCCGGCAGCGGCTCGCCGTTCCTCATGGCCTCGATGTACGGGGCGAAGGCGGGGATGGTCTCGGTCATCGCAGTGGCGGCGACCGGCACGATCGCGTTGACGGTGATGTCCGCCCGGGCCAGCTCCATCGACCAGGTGCGGGCCATGGCGGCGATGCCGGCCTTGGCGGCGGCGTAGTTCGTCTGCCCGAAGTTGCCGCGCTGGCCGGCCGGCGAGCCGACCAGGATGAGGGTGCCGCCCTCCCCCTGCTCGCGCATGCGCACGGCGGCGGCGCGGGCGCAGGTGAAGGTGCCCCGGAGGTGGGTGGTGATCACCGCGTCGAAGTCGTCGTCGGTCATCTTCCACAGAACCTTGTCGCGCAGGATGCCCGCGTTGGTGACCAGGACGTCCAGCCGGCCGAACTCCTCGACGGCACGGCCCACCAGCCGGTCGGCGGCGTCAGAGGTGCCGACCGGCACCACCTCGGCCACGGCGGTGCCGCCCGCCTCGGAGATGGACTTCACGGCCTGCTCGGCCACGGCCTCGTCGATGTCGTTGACGACCACGGACGCTCCGTGGGCGGCCAGGGCGTGCGCGTAGGCGAGGCCGAGGCCGCGGCCGCTGCCAGTGACGACGGCGGCCTTGCCGGTCAGATCGATGCTGGACACGGGCGGATCCCTTCGCAAGAGACGACCACGGGCGGTCGCAGTGGCGAGGCGCGGCCACCGGGTGTGATGGCGGCGAGCGGCGGCCACCGGCCGCGGTGGCGGAGAGGTGCGACTACGAGATCGAAGCTAAGAGCAATAATTGTTGACGTCAATAGTTGTTGCCGACCGGCCCGGTACGCCATTCTGGGAGCACACACGGAAACCGCCCCCTTCGGGGCCTCGACCCGGGAGCCCGCCATCGCCCGCCAGCAACAGTCCCTGAACCCCGCTCCGATCGACGCGCACGAGCCGTGGATGCGCGGGCTGCATGCGGACACGGGCTACCTCCTGTACCGCCTGGGCCTGCGCTCCGGGCAGCTGTTCAACGCCTTCCTGCAGGAGTCGGGGCTGCGTCTGCGCCACTACGCGGTGCTGCGCTTCCTCGCCGGCTCCGAGGGAGCCCTCCAGCGGGAGCTCAGCGCCCGGCTCGGCTACGACCCGAGCGCGATCGTGGGCCTGGTCGACGACCTGGAGAAGCTGGGCTTCGCCGAGCGTCGTCCCTCCCCCGACGACCGCCGCAGCAGGATCGTCGTCCTCACCGAGGACGGCCGAGCCTTCCTGCGCGGCACCGACGAGGCGGGTCGGCGCGTGACGAACGACCTCCTGGGCCCCCTGAACCCGGCCGAGCGGGAGACCCTGCACGCGCTGCTGCTGCGGGTGGCGGAGGCGGGCCTCGGCGACGACGCGCGGCCATGACCACCCGCTCGGCGCCGGACCGGCTGCTGTCGGTGCTGGCCGCGTTCGACCACGAGCACCCGGCGCTGTCCCTGACGGACATCAGCCGCCGGGCCGGACTCAGCCTGACCACCGCGCACCGGCTCGTGGGGGCGCTGACCGAATGGGGCGCCCTGGAGCGGGACGCCTCCGGCGCGTACCACGTGGGGCTCAGGCTGTGGGAGGTCGCGGCCCTCGCGCCGCGCGGGCTGGCGCTGCGGCAGATCGCGCTGCCGTACCTGGAGGACCTGTACGAGGCGACGCACGAGAACGTGCAGATGGCGGTGCAGGACGGGGCGGAGGTCGTCTACATCGAGTGGATCTCCGGGCGTTCGGCGGTCGGCGTCCACATCCGCATCGGCGCGCGCTGGCCGCTGCACGCCACCGGGGTGGGGCTCGTGCTGCTCGCGCACGGCGACCCGGAGTTCCAGAAGCAGTACTGCGCGGGCCCGTTGGCCTCCTTCACGCCGTACACCGTCACCGATCCGGTGCGGCTGCGCCGCGTGCTGGCCGAGGTCCGGCGGACCGGTGTGGCGGTGAGCAGCCGTCAGGTCACCGACGACGCGCTGTCGGTGGCGGCTCCGGTGCGCGGGCCGGGCGGGTCGGTGGTGGCCGCGGTGTCCGTCGTGGTGCCGCAGGCCGACGCACAGGTACCGGTCCTGGTCCCGGCGGTCCGGCTCGCGGCACGCGGAATCTCGCGGGCACTGGGATGGCAGCCGGAGCGGACCTGAGCCTCGCGGTCGGCAGGCCTGCAGGCTGACCTCAGCGGTCAGGCGCCGAGCAGCTTCACGCGATCAGCGGTCGCTCCCCCGGGCCGGTCCAGGGGGCGTCGGGCCCGACATCCCGGAAAACTCCTCCTTCATCTGCTGAACTCCCGTACAGCGAAAGGACTTTCTTTGTTTTAACTCTTGACGACGGGGGTGGCCGAGAGCACATTAGCGGCGCAACACCGCTTGAGAGCGCTCTCAAGGACCCGCCGGCGCCCTCGAGCAAGGCTCCCGCGCTTCCGCTCCGTACCCGAGAGGCACCCCCATGAGCGAATTCTCCGGCACACCCTCCGGCACCCACCGCAGACGCCGCTCCGCACGGCGGGCGCTCGTCGCCGTCCTTGGCACCCTGGGTCTCGCGGCGGCGGCCGCCACCGTCGCGACCCTGCCGGCCAACGCCTCCGCGCCCACGCCCCCGTCGGGCTGGACCCAGGTCTTCCTCGACGACTTCAACGGCGCCGCCGGCTCCGGCGTCAACACCTCCAACTGGCAGTACGACACCGGGACGTCGTATCCGGGCGGCGCCGCCAACTGGGGCACCGGCGAGGTCGAGACCATGACCTCCAGCACGAACAACGTCTCGCTGGACGGCAACGGAAACCTGCTCATCACCCCGCGCCGCGACGCGGCCGGCCACTGGACCTCGGGCCGCATCGAGACCACCCGCACCGACTTCCAGCCCCCGGCCGGCGGCAAGCTGCGCGTCGAGGCACGCCTGCAGATGCCGAACGTCACCGGCACCGCGGCGGAGGGCTACTGGCCGGCGTTCTGGATGCTGGGCGCGCCCTACCGCGGCAACTACCAGAACTGGCCCGGCGTCGGCGAGCTGGACGTCATGGAGAACGTCCAGGGGCTGAACAAGGTGTGGGCCACGATGCATTGCGGCACCAACCCCGGCGGCCCGTGCAACGAGACCACCGGCATCGGCAACTCCACGGCGTGTCCGGGCAGTACGTGCCAGTCCGGCTTCCACACCTACGCCATGGAGTGGGACCGCTCGGTGAGCCCGGAGGCGATCCGCTTCTACGTCGACGGCGTCAACTACCACACGGTCACGGCGAACCAGATGGACGCGACCACCTGGGCCAACGCCACCAACCACGGCTTCTTCGTCATCCTGAACGTGGCCATGGGCGGCGGCTTCCCGGACGCCCTCGGCGGCGGCCTGGACGGCGACACCCAGCCCGACCACCCGATGGTCGTCGACTATGTGCAGGTGCTCCAGTCGACGGGCGGTGGGGGCGGTACCACACCTCCGCCGTCCGGAAACCGCGACGCCTACAGCGCCATCCAGGCCGAGTCGTACGACAGCCAGAGCGGCGTGAGCACCGAGACGACCACCGACACCGGCGGCGGGCAGGACATCGGCTCGCTGGCGAACGGCGACTGGGTTCTCTACAAGGGCGTCAACTTCGGCTCCACGGCGGCCACCCAGTTCCACGCACGCGTCGCGAGCGGTGCGGCGAGCGGCGTCAGCGGACTGGTCGAGGTGCGCCTGGACAGCCGCACCAACTCCCCCATCGGCAGCTTCGCGGTGGCCAACACGGGCGGCTGGCAGTCATGGCAGACCGTCCCGGCCAACATCAGCTCGGTCACCGGCACACACGACGTCTACCTCACCTTCACCAGCGGACAGCCGGCGGACTTCGTGAACGTCAACTGGTTCGACTTCGGGCACTGACCGCCATCCCCCGAAGAAACCGCCACCCCCCGAAAAGGAGAGGGGCCCCACGCGCGCGGGGGGCCCCGCACCCCAGGGAGCGCGCAGCGCAGCACCCCACACCCAAGGGAGCGCTCAGCGCAGCGA
>NZ_JBEXHW010000047.1:0-35973 GCF_040608235.1 Streptomyces sp. NPDC005202
ACCCCCGCAACTACCTGGCCTTTCTCGGACTCGCCGCAGCCCTGTGCTGCTACAAGCGACTGCTCCGCCTCACCACATAGGACACGGTCTTAGCTGAGCACTTTAAGGAGTACGCCGACATCATCCCTTCGCGCCGCTCCCGGGCGGCGTGGAGAGGCGCGACAACGCGCTGAAGCTGCAGGTACGGGCGCTGCTCGCAGATGACCTGCGGATCGAGCAGGATCTCGCCCGCTGGTTCCCGGTATGGGGCGCGCCGGGCTTCGGAGCGGAAGGCACCTCAAGCCCTCGCAGCCGGTTATCAGCCCGATTGTCAGCCGGTGGAGCTCCAGGAGACGGTGCCGTTCGCGGTGACGACGGTGGCGAGGAGGATGAGATCGGCGGCGCCGAGCCCCATACCCAGGCGGGCGCGGCCTCGGCGGCCGGTACCCTGCGTGAGCGCGAGTCCGCCGAGCACGAGGGCGCAGGGGCCGAGCAGGAGGTTGAAGACCAGCAGTCCGACCAGGCCGAATACGAAGGATGCGACGGCCATTCCGTCGGCGTCGCGACGGAGGGCGGCGCTGGACCGGGGCTGCCGGGGGCGACGCGGCTGGGCGGCGGAGTTCATCGGGCGTCTCCCTTGCCGTGCATGCGCTCTCGAAGCGCGAAGCCCAGCAGCCAGGCGCCGATGACGGTCGCTGCGAGCAGAGTTACCGGCAGGGGGGTGTGTGCTGCCACGCCGAGCAGTGTGCCCAGCAGGAGTAGGGCGGCCATGAGGAAGATCATCGGGGTCCTTTGGTGAGAGGTTTGGTGATCGACCTTGAGTGAACAGTTGTGGATTACAACTGTTCACTCAAGGTCGCGGGACATCCCGCCATGGCGTCCCGGTGCGGGTCCGCCACCGTACGCCGTCGATCAGCTGCCGCTTGGTCCAAATCGGCGGCCGTCCCGGCTTCTTGCCCTTCGGCAGCAGCGGTTCCAGCCGAGCCCACTGCGCATCGTCAGATCGCGCGAGACACGAGGTCCAGGGCGACGTCCGTGATCATGTCCTCCTGGCCGCCGACCATTCCTCGTCGGCCCACCTCGACGAGGATGGTGCGGGTGTCCAGTCCGTACCGGGCGGCGGCGGCCTCGGCGTGGCGCAGGAAGCTGGAGTACACGCCGGCGTAGCCGAGGCTGAGGGTCTCGCGGTCCACCCGTACCTCCCGGTCCTGCAGGGGGCGGACCAGGTCGTCGGCGGCGTCCATGAGCGGGAAGAGGTCGCAGCCGTGCTTCCAGCCCATGAGGTCGGCGACGGCGATGAACGCCTCCAGCGGGCAGTTGCCGGCCCCCGCGCCCTGCCCGGCCAGCGAGGCATCGACCCGTACGGCCCCGCCCTCCACGGCGACGACGGTGTTGGCCACGCCGAGTGCCAGGTTGTGGTGGGCGTGGATGCCGAGCTCGGTGGCGGTGTCGAGCACATCGCGGTAGGCGCGGAAGCGGTCCCGTACCCCGTCCATGGTCAGCCGGCCGCCGGAGTCGGTGACATAGACGCAGTTGGCTCCGTAGGACTCCATCAGCTTGGCCTGACGGGCGAGTTCGGCCGGCTCGGCCATGTGGGACATCATCAGGAATCCGGCGACGTCCATGCCCAGTTCACGGGCGGCGGCGATGTGCTGGGCGGAGATGTCGGCCTCGGTGCAGTGCGTGGCGACGCGAACCGAGCGGATACCCAGGGCGTGCGCCTGCTTGAGGTCGTGCAGGGTGCCGATCCCGGGAAGCAGCAGCGTGGTGGGGACCGCGTCGCGGGTGACGTCGGTGACGGCCTCGATCCACTCCCAGTCGGTGTGGGCGCCGACGCCGTAGTTGATGCTGGAGCCGGACAGGCCGTCGCCGTGGGCGATCTCGATGGCGCCGACACCGGCGGCGTCCAGCGCGGCGGCGATGGCCCGCGCCTGCTCGACGGTGTAGCGGTGCCGGACCGCGTGCATGCCGTCCCGCAGGGTCACGTCCTGGACGTACAGGGCGGTGGGCTCGGCGACCGGTGCGGTCGCGGTGGGCTCGGTCGTGGTCATCGGGCTGCCACCTCGCTGGAGCGGTGTGCGGCCATGCGCTCCGCGGTGCGCAGCGCGGCCGAGGTCATGATGTCGAGATTTCCGGCGTAGGCCGGGAGGTAGTGGGCGGCGCCCTCGACCTCGAGGAAGACCGAGACCTTCACCGCATCGGCGCCGGCGGCCCCGTCGGGCAGCAGCCCGCGCAGCGGGTCGTCGGCCGTCACGCGGTCGAACTGCACCTTCTGCTTGAGGCGGTAGCCGGGCACGTAACCCTGGACGCGGCCGACCATCTCCTCGATCGAGGCCGTGACCGCCTCGGTGTCGCAGTCCGAGACCAGGCAGTGCACGGTGTCGCGCATGATCAGCGGGGGCTCGGCCGGATTGAGGATGATCACCGCCTTGCCGCGGGCGGCACCGCCGACCTGCTCGATGGCCGAGGCGGTGGTCTCGGTGAACTCGTCGATGTTCGCCCGGGTGCCGGGCCCGGCGGAGCGAGAGGCGATGGAGGCGACGATCTCCCCGTAGCGGACAGGGGTGACGGCCGAGACGGCGGCCACGATCGGAATCGTGGCCTGGCCACCACAGGTGACCATGTTGACGTTCGGGACGTCCAGGTGCGCCTCGCCGTTGACCGGCGGCACAACGTACGGGCCAATGGCCGCTGGGGTGAGGTCGATGAGGGTGCGGCCGAGCGCGCGCAGCAGCTCGTCGTGGCGCCGGTGGGCGCCGGCGGAGGTCGCGTCGAAGACGATCTCCACGTCGGCGAACTCGTCCATCTTCACCAGCCCGTTCACGCCCTCATGGGCGGTGGCCACCTTCAGGCGGCGGGCCCGTGCCAGGCCGTCGGAGTCGGGGTCGATGCCCACCATCGCGGCCATCTCCAGGCTGTCGGACAGCCGCAGCACCTTGATCATCAGGTCCGTGCCGATGTTGCCCGACCCGATGACCGCCACCTTGGTGCGGGCGTTCGTCTCACTGCTCATCGCTTCTCTCCTTCCGCGACGAACCCGACCCGTACAGAGCCCAGGTTCGAAATACGAGCCTCGAACTCATCACCCGGAGAAGCAGGAGCCATTGGCCCCAGGGCCCCGGTCAGAACCAGGTCTCCCGTCCTCAGCGGGTCCCCCATCTCGGCAAGGGCCGAGGCCAGCCAGGCGGCCGCGTTGAGGGGGCTGCCGAGGCAGTCGGCGCCGGTGCCCTCGGAGGCCACCTCGCCGCTGCGGGTCATGGTCATCCGTACGGAGCGGAGGTTGACCCCGGTCAGCGGCACGGGGGAGCCGCCCAGGACGTAAAGACCGCTGGAGGCGTTGTCGGCGACGGTGTCGACGATGGAGATGTCCCAGTCCTGTACCCGGCTGTCGACGATCTCCAAGGCGGGAAGCGCGAATTCGGTGGCGCGCAGCACATCAACGACGGTGCACTGGCGGTGCGGCAGGTCGCTGCCGAGTACGAGTGCGACCTCGGCCTCCACCTTGGGCTGGAGCAGCCGCCCGGCAGGCACCTCGCCGCCCTCCGGCACGGCCATGTCGGCGAACAGCGCGCCGAAGTCCGGCTGGTCCACGCCGAGTTGGCGCTGCACGGCCGGGGAGGTCAGGCCGATCTTGCGGCCGACGATCCGGCGGCCGGCGGCCACACCGCGCTGGACGTTCAGCTGCTGCACGACGTAGGCGGTCTCGATGTCACCGTCGTCGAAGAGCGTGCGCACCGGCGGGCAGGCGGCCCCGGTGCGGGCTGCCTCCGCCAGCACGTCGGCGGCCTTGACCACGGCCGGTGGGACGGCGTCCGGTTGGAGGCGGTCGGGGACGGTCGGCACGGGGCTACCTCCAGAGGGGAGTGGTGGGGACGGGGGCTCTCGGTGCCACCGATCACGCCTCCCGGTATAGACACTGCGCCCTCGTTGGAACAATCCTTGTTTCGTGACACGGAACAATGCGGGTGGCAGCATGCTGGACAAAGCCGCACTCATCCTCGAATACTTCCGCCCGACCGGGGGTCCTTACCGCCTTACGGAACTTTCGGAGCGCACGGGCCTGCCCAAGCCGACGGTTCACCGGCTGGCGGCGGAACTCCTCCGCCTGGGCTGGCTGGAGCGCTCGGGCGCCCACTACCAGCTCGGCGGAAAGCTGTTCGAACTCGGCTCGCTGGTGCCGCGCCGGCGCGATCTGCGCGAGGCGGCCCTGCCGTTTCTGCAGGATCTGTTCGAGGCCACCCGCGAGACAGTCCACCTAGGGGTCCGCGAGGGTTTCGAGGTGGTCTACCTGGAGCGCATCCACGGGCACGATGCCTTGCAACTGCCCTCCCGCATCGGCGGCAGCCTGCCGTTGACCTGCACCGGTGTGGGCAAGGCCCTGCTCGCCTTCTCCGGCGCCGAGCTGACCGAAGAGGTACTGTCCCGGCCGCTGCCGAGCCTCACCCCGCACTCGATCAGCGACCCGGCGCGGCTGCGTACGGCGCTGGAGAAGATCCAGGTGTCGGGCCTGGCCTACGAGGAGCAGGAGGCCGCGCCGGGGGTGAGCTGCATCGCAGCCCCGGTGTTCGCCGGAGGCACGGCCGTGGCCGCGCTCTCGGTGGCGCTGCCGCGGCCGCGCTTCCGCCCCGCCCAGCTGGCTCCGGCGGTGCGGACGGCGGCCCTTGGCCTGTCCCGCGTCCTCCGCGGGGGCATCTGACCGCGGCGGGACAACCTCAAGGGATCATTCGACCCTGTCGGGCTCGGAAAGTCATCGCTGCTGGTCAAGCGGCGTAGTGTTACTCGTTGATGACGCCGCCGAGGACGCGGGTGCGCAGGAGTGTGCGCGTATCGACGCCGTGCACGGTGGCGGGCTGTTGTTCGGACTCGGGTGAAAGCTGATGGCGAGCCCGACGGGCGGTGCCCCTTGTAGTGCTACTGGTGGGCGGCCAGGACCTGCCGGGCGTGGGCCTCGCCTGTGATCAGGACGTGGTCGAGGGCCTCGCGCCGGATACTTTCGATCGCTCGCGGGGATGTCGGGGACAGCGCCGCCAGCCAGAACCGGTCCGCGGGCTCGTAGCGGACCGGGCCAGCGACCCGGCGGCGCAGGACGGTGTTCTCGTGCCGCAGCACCAGCAGCTCCGCGTCCTTCGTCTCGGCGGGCACTGGCCGGGTGCCGGTCAGCGGGCAGTCGGCACCGAGACGGTCCAGGACCGTCGGCGGGGCATCGGCGACCCAACTCGCTGATCGCCAGCAGCGAGGTCGCTCCGGCCAGGACCGAGCAGGACCGCCAGCGCCAGGACTTACACCAGGCCATGGCGGACACCACGGGCTTGCGCGGATCGGGGATTTCGGCCAACCGGGCCAGCAGACCGGGCAGTTCATGCTCGGCCGTGTCCGGCTGATCACGGGGTTGATCAAGAACGGGGGGGATCGGGGAAAATGCGACGGCAGGCACGGACTTCCGTGGGATCAATGGACTCGACACCCACCTGATGTTGGGAAACCGTGCCTGCTCTGTCTCGGGGCCCCTCACCACCACTCATCAGGATACAACCCGCTCAAGCGGCGACTACGCCGAAGCCCTGGCGGAGGAGCAACCGGGCTACCTCCGGGCAGCTTTCCGTATGTTTCACGGATGCCCGTCGTTGTGTCAGATTGCACACTGACTGAACCAACGCCACAGAGTGAGGCCAAGGGTCGCTCGAAGGAGGCCTGAATTGGTAATGGATATCCGTGATTTGGTGGACGTCCAACAGGGTACGTTGGATCCCCGAATCTACGAGGACGAAGAGATCTACCGGCAAGAGCTGAAGAACGTCTTCGCGCGGTGCTGGCTGTTCCTCGCGCACGACAGCCAGATTCCGAATCGTGGGGACTATGTGACCACCTACATGGGCGAGGACCCGGTGCTGGTGGTCCGCAAGCGGGACGGTTCGGTCGGTGTCTTCATGAACCAGTGCCGGCATCGCGGTATGCGGCTGTGCCGGGCGGATGCGGGTTCTGCCAAGAGCTTCTCGTGCAGCTACCACGGCTGGACCTATGACCTCGAAGGAAATCTCGTCGGCGTTCCCAGTGAAGACGACGCCTACCACGACGAAATCAACAAGGCCGAATGGGGCGCCGTCAAGGTCGCCCAGGTGGACAGTTACAAGGGGTTCATCTTCGCTACCTGGGACCCCACCGCGCCTCCTCTTCTGGACTACATCGGCGATTTCCGGTTCTATTTCGACGCCTTCGCCGACCGGACGGCCGCCGGTACCGAACTCATCGGTGGTGCTCACCGGTGGGTGTTCCCGGCGAACTGGAAGTTCGCGGCGGAGCAGTTCTGCAGCGACATGTACCACGCGCCGATCAGTCACGCCTCGGCGGTGCTCGCGCTGACGCCGGACGATCAGGACGTCGACGAAGAAGTCTTCCCGATGGACGGTACGAAGGGCCGCCAGTTCAGCTCGGAACTGGGGCACGGTACCGGATTCTTCGTCGAGTCCGGTGACGTCCTCGCGAACATCGTCGGGCAGAAGCCCGCCGACTGGTTCCAGGGTGGGAACCCGGAGGCGATCGGGCGGCTCGGCGACGCGCGGGCTGAGCGCATGCGCGGGGCGCACGCGACGCTGTTCCCGAACTTCTCGTTCCTGCCGGGCATCAACACGCTGCGGATCTGGCACCCGAAGGGCCCGAACGAAATGGAGGTCTGGGCCTGGACGCTGGTGGACAAGAACGCCCCAGCCGACGTGCGTGAAGCGCAGCGGATCGGCACCGGTCGCACGTTCAGTGTGGCCGGCCTCTTCGAGCAGGACGACGGCGAGAACTGGAGCGAGATCCAGCGCGTGCTGCGCGGTCACATCGCCAAGCAGAGCAGTTTTAACCTGCAGATGGGTCTCGGCCACGAATGGCACGACGACCCAGATTTCCCAGGAAAGTTGAACCGCGTCTACTGCGAAATGGCGGCACGCGGTTTCTACAAGCGGTGGGCCGACATGGCGAGCGGCATGTCCTGGGACGAACTGATGGCATCTGTGCGACAGGCCGTGGAGGTTTCCGGATGACCACACTACTCGAAAGCTCACCCGTGACTTCGGTCAGTGTCGAGCTGCAGCACCAGATCGAGCAGTTCCTCTACCTCGAGGCGAGGTTCCTCGATGAGCGCCGGTTCGAGGAATGGCTCGACCTGTTCAGCGACGACACCCACTACTGGATGCCGACCCGGACAGTTCGCTACGAACGCGAACTCGACAAGGAGTTTTCGGCGCCGAACGAGGTCGCGCATTTCGACGAGAACAAGCGCCATCTGGAAGAGCGGGTCACCCGCATCAGGTCGGGTATGGCGTGGGCGGAAGAGCCGCCTTCGCGGACCAGGCACATGGTGCACAACGTGATCATCGAGCCCGGGGATTCTCCCGACGAACTGCTCGTCCGCAGCAACATCCTGCTCTACCGAGGCCGGCTCGATCGCGACGTCGACTTCTTCGTCGGTTTCCGTGAGGACGTGCTCCGGAGAAGTGAGGACGCAGACTACGGCTGGTTGATCGCCCGCCGGCAGATCTTCCTCGACCAGACCCTGATCCTCGCCAAGAACATGAGCATCTTCTTCTGAAATCCGGAGGCAGCAGTATGACGCGCACGAGCGGCAACCTCACCGCTGACGAAACTTCGCGTTTCGCCGATCTCGAGGGCCTTCGCATTCACTATCACGACACCGGTGCGCGTACGGCTGCGGCTGAAGCGCGGCCACCGCTCGTGCTTCTGCACGGCGGTGGCCCCGGCGCCTCGGGCTGGAGCAATTTCTCGCAGAACGTGCCCGGACTCTCCCAAGACTTCCGGGTACTCGTAGTCGATCAGCCCGGCTACGGAAAGTCGGACAAGCCGGTGGTCAAGGACGGCGTCTGGACGTTCAACGCCCGGGTGCTGGATGCGCTGCTGGAGTCACTCAACATTCCGCAGGTGCACCTGGTCGGCAACTCGCTCGGCGGCGGCACCTCGCTGAAGCTGGCCCTGGACTTCCCCAATCGGGTCGACCGGCTGGTGCTGATGGGTCCCGCGGGCGGAGCGCTGAACCTGCTGTCCGCGGACCCGTCGGAGGGCCTGAAGGTTCTGTTCTCGTTCTACGCCCCGCCCGGTCCCAGCATCGACCGGATGAAGAATCTCATCAAAGTCATGAGCTACGAGCCGAAGACGGTGCCGCCGGAGGTGCTGGAAGACCGGTTCGCCGCCGCGACGACCCCGGAGGCGATGGACTACGCGACCCGTCTCTACCAGGCGTTCGGCCCGGACGGCGACCGACTGCCAGAGGAACTGTGGCGGGACGTCGACCGGATCCAGCACAAGACCCTCTTGGTGTGGGGACGTGATGATCGGGTGCTTCCGCTGGACGGGGCCTTCTTCCTGCTGAAGCGCATGCCGGATGCGCGGCTGCACGTGTTCTCGAGGTGCGGGCACTGGGCCCAGCTGGAGCACCGCGACGAGTTCAACCGGCTGACGGTCAGTTTCCTGGCCTCGTCCTGAAACGACCTTGGAGGAGAACGTGTCCGTAAACTCACTAGGGCATCTCACAATTTCGACGTCCAAAATGGACGAATGGCGGGAGTTCGCCGGGAACGTGCTCGGCATGCAGGCCGTTGCGAACAACCCCGACGGCGTCACCCGGTTCCGCCTGGACGAGCGGAGCTACCGCCTGGAGTTCGAAGAGGGCGACACCGAGGAACTGACCCGGATCGGTTGGGAGGTCCCGAACGCCGCGGGACTCGATGACGTCATCGCACGGCTCGAGGATGACGGTCTGAAGGTCACCCGGTGCAGTGCGGAGGAAGCGGCCGCACGCGACGTCCAGGGGCTGGCCCAGACGGTCGACAATTCCGGGTTCAATCTGGATTTCTTCTACGGTCAGCAAAAGTCGGTCGAACCGTTCATCTCCCCTCGATCGGCGAGCTTCGTCACAGACGGCATGGGGCTCGGCCACGTCGTGCTGATGACTCCGGTTTTCGACGATGCCCTGCGTTTCTACACCGACGTACTCGGATTCCGGCTCAGTGACACCATGCGCCTCGGACCGGCCAGGGTCGCCTTCCTGCGGTGCAACCCACGTCACCACAGCGTGGCGTTGATCGAGGCGCCCGAAAAGGGAATCCACCACTTCATGGTCGAGGTGTCCGAAGTGGACATGGTCGGGCGCGCCCACGACGCCTGCCGTGACGGCGGTGCCGGAATCATGATGGACCTTGGCCGTCATTCGAACGACGAGATGTTCTCCTTCTACGCCAGGACACCGTCGGGTTTCGGGCTGGAATACGGCCACGGCGGCGTGCTGGTCGACGATTCGACCTGGACGGTGACCGAAATCGCCGGGCCGAGCCTCTGGGGCCACCGCGGCTCCATGGTCTGACCTCCGGAAAGTTCGTTCGAGTTGAAAGGTATGCTCATGGGCTCGTCCGTCCCCTCCGGTTCGGAAACCCTTGTGGTGTGCAAGGCGGAAGAGCTTCCGCCCGGGCAAGTACGGAAGATCGACGCGGAGCGTCCCATCGCGGTATTCAATGTGGACGGTGTGTTCTACGCGATCGACGACACGTGCTCGCATGCGACCGCCTCACTGAGCGAGGGTGACCTCGAAGGGCACACGGTCGAGTGCCCCTGGCATGTTTCCCGCTTCGATCTCCGTACCGGAAAGCCCTGCTCCCTGCCGGCCAGCAGGCCGGTGCGGACGCACGCCGTGGAGATCCGGGACGACACGGTAGTCGTCCTGGTGGGAACCAAGCCGGAGTGGGCGGACGCCTCATGACCGCATCGTTCGACTCGGTCGCCGTCATCGGCGCCGGACTGGCCGGGGCGAGCGCGGCGGTCACGCTTCGCGAGCGCGGGTTCTCCGGCCGGATCCGGTTGATCGGCGCCGAAAAACATCTGCCGTACGAACGCCCGCCGCTGTCCAAGGAGTTCCTCGGCGGACAGCTGCCGGCGGAGCGGTTGCTGGTTCATCCGGCCGACGCCTACGCGGAGCGGGACATTGAGCTGGTGCTCGGAAGGCCGGTGACCCAACTCTGTCCGGCCGACCGCGCGGTCGAACTGGACGGCGGCGAGCGGGTCGACGCGGACCGCGTGCTGCTGTGCACGGGCGTGCGGCCCCGCTCGGTCGGGGTGCCCGGCGAGTCGCTGAGCGGGGTGCACTACCTACGGGACCTGGAACACGCGGTAGCACTGCGGGAAGTCATCGAGCGCGGTGTCCCGGTCGTCGTGGTCGGTGAGGGCTTCATCGGCTCCGAGCTGGCGTCAACCCTCGCCGAGCAGGGCGCCGACGTCACCCTGCTGATGGCCGGTGACTTGCCGATGAAGCAGGTGCTCGGGGTGGAAGCCGCCGGGTGGCTGCTCGATCAGCACCACCGCCGCGGCGTGAAGGTCCTGGCGCGGTCGCCGCTGAAGTCGATTCACGGCTTCGACCGGGTGGAGGCCGTCGAGGTCGCGGACGGCACGGTGCTGCCCGCCGGCGCGGTCGTGATCGGCATCGGTTCCGAGCCCGTGGCCGACCTGGCGATCAGCGCCGGGCTCGCGGTCGACCACGGCGTGGTCGTCGACTCGTCGAGCCGTACCTCGATCCCGGAGATCTACGCCGCCGGCGACCTGGCGCGGTTTCCCAGCCGGACCTTCAACCGGCAGCTTCGCGTCGAGCACTGGCAGAACGCACAGAACCAGGCTGCGAACGCGGTCGAGTCGATGCTCGGCCATGACGAGCCGTATGACGAGATTCCCTGGGCGTGGACCGAACAGCACGGAAAGCGTTGGGAGATCGCCGGATTGCCCATGCTCGGCACCGACGTGGTCCGCCGAGGAGACCCGGACAGCGCCGAGGGCGCGTTGTGGGTCTTCTCCGATCAGGGACGCGTGCAGGGCGCGGTGGCGGTGAACCGGCGTCGCGAGCTGCGGGCGATCCGGCGTGCGCTGGCACAGGAAGTGTTCGTGGACACCGACGCCGTGCGGGACGAGTCGGTCGACATCCGGATCGCGATCAGCAGCGCGGACGCCGCCATGCACGCGGCAGAGGTGTGACACAGACAAGCGATAAGGGATCAAACATGGGTTGGTTGCAGGGCAATGTCGCTATTGTCACCGGCGGTGGCTCCGGCCTCGGCCGCGCGGTGGTCGAGCGGTTCTTGGCCGAAGGTGCGCAGGTTGGTGTCCTGGAGAAGTCGGCGGACAAACTCGCCAAGCTCGAAGCCGATCTCGGCGACGCAGTGATCGGCGTCCACGGCGATGTGACTCGTTATCAGGACAATGTCCGGGTCGTCGAAGAAACCGTGGCGCGCTTCGGAAAGCTCGACACTTTCGTCGCTAACGCGGCGATCTGGGACTTCTCGACCAAGCTGGTCGACATGCCGGAGGACGGCCTGGACAAGCTGTTCGACGAGATGTTCCACATCAATGTCAAGGGCTATCTGCTCGGCGCGAAGGCCGCTGTTCGTGAGTTGGCCGCAACCGGCGGATCGATCATTTTTACAGTCTCCAACGCCGGGTTTTATCCCGGTGGCGGCGGCCCGCTGTACACCGCGTCCAAACACGCGGTGCTCGGGTTGATCAAGCAGCTGGCGTTCGAACTGGCCCCCAAGATCCGGGTGAACGGGGTCGCCCCCGGCGGCATGCTCACCGACCTGCGGGGCCCCGGTTCCCTCGGCCTCGGCGAGACCACCATTGCCTCGGTTCCCCTTGACGATCTGGTAAGGCAGTGCACGGTACTGCAGAAGCTGCCGGAAGCCGCTGACTACGCCGGGAATTACGTACTTCTGGCCTCGAAGAACAACTCGTCGGCATCGACCGGCGCGATCATCAACTGTGACGGCGGAATGGGTGTGCGCGGCCTCGCCGAGGTCGCGGGCGGAAACGATCTGTAGGGAAAGGGAAGAACAATGACCAGCAGGCCTACTTTCGGTACCCGCGAGCTCTACGACGCGCTCGCGGAAACACTCAACGGCGACCCGGTCTGGCGCAAGAAGGCCAGGAAGATGACGTTCGGGATGACCCACGTCTACACCGGGAAACTCCCGCTCGTCGTCCGGATGAATTTCACCGAGGGCGTGATGTCGGACGTCACCGTTTACGACAGCGTGGCGGACGCGCCGAACAGTGAATTCGTGCTCACCGGGAACAGCGAGAACTGGGAGCGGATGCTGGTGACCGGCGAGCTGAGCGTGAACATCGCGCTGGTCAGCAAGCAGATCTCGGTCAAGGGGAAGATGGGCCCGATGATGAAGAACATTCCGCAGTTCAACTACATCATCGCCAAGCTCATCGAATTGGAGCCTCGCGTACTGGACGAGGAGAAGGCCTGACGTACGGCTCACCGGGAAAGCGGGACGGATCACGATGATGATTTCTTGGTTCGACAAGTTCGATCCGGTGGCCGCGGTGCGCGGCGCCTGGCGCGGGTTCGTCGTCTTGCTGATCGGCGGCCTCTTTGCGCCCGCGGCAGTGGGGTTCGTGCCTGTGGTCGGTCCCTTCTGGCTGGTCCTCACCGCGGTCGCCGCTTTCGTGGTGGCCGCGTGGGAGCAGGGAGCTTCGGCCGACTTCCGTTGGTACGGCTTGATTTCCGCGGTGTGCGCGTACCTGCTGATCCTGCCCTTGGTGCTACTGCAGCCTGACGGCCACTCGCCGGTGCAGATCGT
This sequence comes from Streptomyces sp. NPDC005202, assembly GCF_040608235.1. NCBI lineage: Bacteria > Bacillati > Actinomycetota > Actinomycetes > Kitasatosporales > Streptomycetaceae > Streptomyces > Streptomyces sp. NPDC005202. Next base: position 12,600 of record NZ_JBEXHW010000047.1, read on the forward strand.
GTCCACTTTGGCCGTCGCCGTGCTGGTCAGTGCGTGCACCGGCTTCGCACGCGGCCGCCTGTCCAGGTCGGGTGGTTCGGATGAGTAGCGCGGTGCAGTCGCCTTCGCCGGCAAGGCACCGGAACCGGTCGAAGGCGACGTCGAAACACCTGTCCATGGTGGCCAGCCCGTTCCGGCAGGCCGGTGAGATGACCCAGCTCGGCGGCCGGGTCCTGATGATGGCGTTGCGCCGTCCGGTCGGTTACTGGGGCGACGTACGGGACCAGATGGTCCAGATCCTCAAGCTCTGCTGGCTACCAATGATGGTGGCCACGATCGCGTTCGGTTTCGGCGCGCCCGGCCTGCAGGGCGGGAACATCATCAACCTCTTCGGTGTGCCGGAGCGGCTCGGCGCCTTCTTCATCATGGCCAGCGTCAGGGAGTTCGCCCCGTGGATCAACGCAATGGTCATCGCCGGCGTGGTGGGCACCGCGATGACCGCCGACCTCGGCGCCCGTCGGATCCGCGAGGAGATCGACGCGATGGAGGTGCTCGGCGTCGACCCGATCCGCACGCTGATCCTGCCGCGCGTGATCGCGGTGACCATCATGACCGGCCTGATGGACCTGGTCGCCCTGGTGTTCGGCGTAATCGGCGGGTTCATCGCGGCGGTGTTCGTCTTCGACGCGAGCGCTGCGGCGTTCGTCAACAGCTTCTTCGACAACGCCACCACCACCGACATCTGGGGCAGCGTCGTGAAAACGACGGTCTTCGGCCTGATCATCGGCGTGGTGTGCAGCTACAAGGGTTTCCGTGCCGAGGGCGGGCCGAGCGGTGTGGGTCGCGCGGTCAACCAGGCCGTGGTGATCTCGTTCGCCGCGATCTGGGTCTTCAACTGGGTGTTCACCACGATCCTGCTCGGGCTGAACCCCGATATGCACGTCTACAAGTGACCTTGGAAGCGAGGCGCATATGACTAGCGTTCTCCGCCCGGAACGCGGGCGGGATTCGAAGAGTGGCGGCGCCCCGAAGCCGGAAGATCTGGTCATCACACCGGGCGTGATCGGGACGAAGATCCACCAGAGTTTCGCCACCGGCGGCGAGATCGCCCAATTCTCCGCCAGAACGATCCGAGGGCTTCCCGACGTTCGACATTTCGTCGGTGAAGTGCTTCGCCAGGCCGCCACCTTGATCCTTTCGAGCGGCCTGATCATCTGGGCGATGCAGTTCGTGATGGGCTCGGTGTGCGCGACCGAAGCGAGCTACACGCTGAAGCAGATCGGCGCACCGCTGTACTCCGGTATTTTCAATGTCTACTGCGGTTTCCGCGAGATGTCCCCGTACATGTGGGGCTACATCCTGGCCGCGAAGGTCGGCTGCGGCCTGGTCGCGGAAATCGGGTCGATGCGCATCACCGACGAGATCGACGCGATGGAAGTGATGGGTATCAACTCCCGCACTTACCTCGTCGGCACGCGCATTCTCGCCACGTGGATGGCCATGCCTTTCTTGTACACCATCGGGCTCGGCATGCTGTTCATCTCCGAATACCTCGTCACCGTGCTGCAGCTGCGCGTCGTCTCGCCGGGTGGGTACAACTACATTTTCTGGCTGTACCAGAACCCGGTCGACTTCCTGATGGTGCTCGCAAAAGTGATGACCATGGGTACGGTGATCATTTTCGTCAGTTGCTATTACGGATACAACTCGCGAGGCGGTCCGGTCGGCGTCGGCACCAACACCGCGAAGTCGATGATGGTGAACATGGTGATGATCCACATCGTGAGCACCTTGTTCACGCAGTTGTTCTGGGGTCTCAATCCCAACGCCCCAATCGCGAACTAGCCGTTTGCCAATCTCAAGGAGCAGGCATGAAGATGAGCACGAGTTCGGGGGTGGAATACGCTGAGCCCACCGAGCGCACGGCCGGCGTCGGTACGCTGCCGACGGGGAAGGACGTCGCATCGAACGGGGCTCCCCACTCGATGCAGGTGCGCGGTGTGCACAAGAGCTTCGGTGATTTCCAGGTGCTGCGCGGAATGAACCTGGACTTCGCCGACAACGCCATCACGACGGTCCTGGGTCCGTCGGGTACCGGGAAGAGTGTGCTGATCAAGCATCTCGTCGGCCTGCTAGAACCGGACGCTGGCGAGGTGCTGGTCTTCGGCAAGGACATCTGGCGGGTCAGCGAGCAGGAGCGGTACGAGCTGCGTAAACGGTTCGGGGTGCTGTTCCAGGACGGCGCGCTGTTCGGGTCGATGAACCTGTTCGACAACGTAGCCTTCCCGCTTCGCAAGCACACCAACATGTCCGAGGCCGAGATCGCCGAGATCGTGATGAGCCGGCTGGCCGAAGTGGGCCTCGAAAAGTCATTCACCAAGTCGCCGTCGGAGATTTCCGGCGGTATGCGCAAGCGCGCCGGGTTCGCGCGTGCGCTGGTGATGAACCCGGACATCGTGTTGTTTGACGAGCCGGACTCCGGTCTCGACCCGGTGCGCACCAGCCTGCTGTGCGACCTGATCCTGGAGATGCACGCCCGGCACAAGGGCACCTACCTGCTGGTCACGCACGACATCCGCAGCGCCCGCAAGGTCAGTGACTACGTGGGCGTGATCTGGCAGGGCAAGGTCGTGCACTACGGCGAGGCGGAAGAGGCGTTCGCCTCGGAAGATCCGTTCGTCCGCCAGCTCCTTTCCGGTGAATCGGCCGGACCGCTGGGGATGGACTGAGGCGCATGCGACGTGTGATGATCACCGCGTTGGCAGCTGTCGCCGTGTTCGGCGCCGGTGCCTGGTGGCTGAGTAGGGACGATTATCGCGTCAGCGTGCTGCTGCCGTCAGCGACGAACGTGGTGCAGGGCAGCCCGGTGCTGATGAACGGTTTCCAAGCCGGGCAGGTCGCCTCGATCAAGGTGCAGGACGGGAAGGCGCGGGTCGAACTGGCCATGGACGCCGACCACGTGCCGCTGCACGACGGTGCCAAGGTGCAGGTTGAATGGCGGGCACTGCTCAGCGAGCGCCACGTCACCGTCACCGACGGCCCGCCGAAGAACGCGGCGGTCCCGTCCGGGGGGATGCTCAAGGGCGACATGCCCGTGCCGATGGAACTGGACCAGGTGCTCGCCGCGCTCGACCCGAAGACCCGGACTCGGTTGTCCTCGCTCGTGCGGCGGTTGGACGGCACGGTCACCGGGCACGAGCAGGACCTGCGGTCGACGCTGAAGACCAGCGGACCCGCGGTGGCCGCGCTCGGCGACGTGTTGCGTGGACTCGGCACAGACGGCCCGGCGATCAAGCAGATGGTCAGCCGCGTCGACGATATGGTGAAAACGCTGACCGCGCGGGACGGCGATCTACGCAACATCGTCAACGGCCTGTCCACCCTTTCCGCGCAAACCGCCGGGCAGCGGCAGCAGTTGTCGGACACGCTGAAGGCGTTGCCCGGCACGCTGGACATCGCGAACCGCACACTGGGCCACGTGCCCGGCGTGGCGGACAAGGTCGCCCCGCTGCTCGATGACCTCCGCCCGGCCACTGAGCGGTTGCCCGGTGTCGCCGGCAATCTCGCCCCGGTGCTGCGCAACCTGCGGCCGCTCGTCGGCGAGCTCCGCCCGACACTGGCCGCGGCGGATGTGTTGCTGGACAACACTCCCGGCCTGCTGGACACCGCGCACCCATCGGTTACCGGCCTGAACTCCGCGGTGGGCGCCCTGCGCCCGGCCGTACAGTTCCTGCGCCCCTACACCCCTGAGCTGGCCGCGAACTTTTCGACCTGGGGCAGCGCGATGGCCGACTACGACCAGAACAGCCACTACGCGCGGCTGCACCTTTCGGTGAGCCCGGAAAGCGTCAACATGAATCCGGGCGTGATGCTTCCGCCCGACTTCAAGTACCGGCCCTTCCCGTACCCGGGTGAAGCCGGGGGCCAGCCGTGGACCGACGCCTTCGGGAGTGAAGTGCGATGACCACGAATATCACCGGCAGGAAAACGATTCTGTCGAAGGCCCGAGTCATCGCCGCGGTGATCTTCGTCAGTGTGACGGCCATCGCCAGCTGGGGGATCCACCAAAGTTCCGAACCGAACGGCACCCTGCTGACCGCCGAATTCGCCGACGCCAGCCCGCTGCTCGTGCGCAACGACGTCAAAGTGGACGGTGTCAAGGTCGGCGAGATCGCGGAGATCACGGCGCAGGACGGGAAAGCCGACGTCACGATGGAGCTGAACCCCGAGGCGCTGCCGCTGCACAACGACGCCAAGGTGACGATCCGCCCGGTCAGTCTGCTCGGCGAGCGCTACCTGGAGCTCGACCGCGGCACACCTTCGGCGCCGGTGATGGCGCCGGGTGCCAAGATCCCGGTGGAGCGGACCGCCCGCAACACCGATCTGGACGAGGTACTCAACACCGTCGACGATCCGACCGGGCAGTCGTTGGCCGCGCTGATCACCATGCTCGGCGAAGGGGCGCGCGGCAACGGCGCCAACATCCAGGCGACGATCAAGGCGCTCGGGCCGGCGATGCGCGACACCGACGGCCTGGTCAAGATCCTCAACGAGCAGAACAAGTTGCTCAACAACGTCGTCGACAACGTTGGGCCGGTCGCCGCCGCGCTCGCCCGCGACGAGGGCAAGACGCTGGACGGCCTGGTGGGCTCGGCGCACCAGCTGCTCGGCACCACGTCGGAGCAGCAGCAGGCATTCGAGGCGACGCTCGCGGAACTTCCGTCGACGTTGAACGAAGCGCGGTCGACGCTGGCGCAGGTGGTCGGCACCGCGAACTCGACGACCCCGATGCTCAAGTCGCTGCGCCCCACCACGGACAACCTCGCGCAGATCAGCAACGAGCTGAAGCAGTTCGCCGACTCGGCCGATCCCGCACTGGCGTCCGCGCAACCCGTGCTGGACAAGGCACAGGGCATGCTCGACCAGGCGCAACCGGTGGCCGCCGAGTTGCGCAAGGCGGGCCCAGACCTGGCGTCAAGTATCCGGTCGGCGAACCCGCTGGTGTCCCGGCTGACTAAGAACATCTCCGCGGTGATGGCGTTCATCAGGAACTGGGCGCTGTGCACCACCGGGCACGACGGGGTGTCGCACTACTTCCGCGGGCGGGTGATAGCGACGCCGTTCTCCGCGACGGGCACCGTTCCCGGGCTCAAGGGTGATCTTGGTGTCGGCCGGCTGCTCACCACCGGTAAGGGGAAACCCCACCAGCAGCAGCCGCTGCCTTCGCCTGGCCTGCTCAGCCCGCAACCGCAGCCGGACGGCGGCGTCACCGGCCTGAGTAAACAACAAGAATCCGGCGCCCTCGGGTTCCTGGTGGGAGGGTCCTAATGGCAGCGATACGCAGGACGCGACCGAGTCGCGCGGTGCTCATCGGCATTGGGGTGCTTGCGGTGTTCGCCGCCTCGTCGCTGCTGGCAGTGAACGCGACCTACGGCGTGCCGTGGCAGACGGGCACCCAGCTCAAGGTCGCCTTCACGAACGTGGGATCCTTGCAGGCCGGCGACGACGTCCGCGTGGCGAACGTGCGAGTTGGCCACGTCAAGGAGATCGACCTGGTCGACGGCAAGCCGCGGGTTCTGCTCACGTTCGACAACGAACGCAAGATCTACCGCAACGCCACCGCAGTCGTCGACGAGCGTTCCGGGCTGGGGCAGAAGTTCATCGATGTCAATCCCGGCGACGCCAGTGCTGGGGTGCTGGGCCCGGACGACACCCTGCCCGCCTCGAAGACCACGCCTGCGCAAGATCTGTCCGATGTGCTCAGGGTCCTCGACGAGCCGACCCGCAAGGGACTTGGCACCACGGTCCGGGAAGTTGGCGGCGGTGCCGGCGGACACAGCCAGGACGTGCACGACGTGCTGTCGGCGGCGCCGAAGATGTTGCCGGACCTCGGCACGGTCGCCCGGGCACTCAGCACTAACGACGGGGCCGACCTTCGTTCGGTGCTGACCACCGCGAACAGCCTGGCCCGCCGGTTCGCCGGCCGTCAGGAGCAGCTCGGCGAGCTGCTTGGGCAGCTGGACACCACCATGCAGGCGATGTCGGTGGACGACGGAAAGCCGCTGACGGAAGCGTTGCAGCGGGCGCCGGAGACACTTCGCGACGTCCGGGGCGCGCTGCACACCGTACGCGGTCCGCTCGCGCAGACCGCGTCCGCTGCATGGCAGCTCCAACCGGGCGCGGCGGCGTTGGGGCAGGCCACCCCGGATGTCCGGGGCGTGCTGCGCCAGGCGGTCACCCCGCTGAACAAGGTCCCCAACGTCGCGGGCAAAGCCAAACCGGCGGTCTCCACGCTTTCGCATACCTTCACCGACGCGCGGCCGTTGGCACCCGTGCTGACCAAGGCGTTCGGCAATTTGCAGGTCCCGCTCGCCGTGCTCAAGCCGTACGCGCCGGAGATCGCCACGTTCTTCACCAACACGTCGAGCGCGCTCAGCAACGGTGACGCCGCTGGGCACTGGCTGCGCATCTATCTCAACGTCGGCTCCGAGTCGGTGCTCGGCACCCTTCCGGTCCAGGACTCGACCGTGTCACGCAACGCGTATCCGGCACCGGGTCAGGCGAGCAAGGATCGGGCAAACGGTCCGCTTGGCCAGCGAGCGGGAAAGTGAGTCGGCATGCAAATGTTCGGTAGGAATGAGGCCGGCGGCCGTCGGAAATTTTCCCCGGCGAAGATCGGTGTGCTGATGGCGGTGGTGACACTGGCGATCGGTGCCGCCCTGTTCAACAAGGACCGCATCGCCACCACGCTGAGCGCTGGCGACGTGCTGCGCATCAACTTCCCGGAGGACTACAAGCTCCGAGAAGACGTCACCGAGGTGAAGGTCGCCGGTGTTCCGGTCGGCCGGGTGAGCTCGGTCGACCGGAACGGCGACGGCACCGCCATGGTCGAGGTGAAGATCGACGACGGCGTGCGGGAGAAGCTCGGCAAGAGCCCGTCCGCGGAGGTCCGCCCGGTGACGCTGCTCGGCGGTAAGTACTACGTCGAGCTGGTTCCGGGCGGGGACAAGGGAAGTCCCGACGGTACGATCCCCGTCCAGCGCACCAAGGTCCCGGTCGAGCTCGACAAGGTCACCAGGGCGTTGCAGCCCTCGGCGCTGGACGGCGCGCGTTCGTCCATCGCCCAGCTGGACAAGACGCTCGGCAACGGCGGATCCACCGCCATCGACGAGTTGCTGGCCGACGCGCCGCCCGCGCTGGTGCCCGCGGGCCAGGTGTTGACCGCCGCCCAGGGCACCAACCCGCGCACGGATCTAACGAACCTGGTGCACGGCCTGGAATCCACCAGCCGCGTGCTCACCGAGCAGGACGGCCAGCTCGACTCCATCGTGCGGAATCTGTCGTCCACCAGTTCGGTGCTGGGCAACCGGGCTCGGGACATCTCCGGCACCCTCCAGACGTTGCCGGATGCCTTGCACAGCGCGAAATCCGGTCTGTCCCGACTGGACACCACGCTCGGGAAGCTGAAGAACACCGCCGATTCCGCGAGGCCGGTCGCGCGGGAACTGAACACGACGCTCAAGCACGCCGATCCGGTACTGGTGAAGGCCAAGCCCTTCGTCAGCAACGTCAGGAAGCTGCTGGTGGACACCCGCCCGCTGGTGCAGGACCTGGTGCCGGCCAGCCGGCAGGCCACCGAAGTGATGAATGGGCTGAACGGTCCGGTACTCGACCGGATCAACGGCCCGATCACCAAGTTCACGCTCTCGCCGTGGAACGGCACCGGGAACTACACGGGTTCGGGTTCCAACAAGCCGTTCTACAAGGAGGTCGGGTTCCTCGCCGCGAACATGGTGCGGGAAGCCGTGGTCTCGGACCGCAACGGGCACGTCATCATGGCGCACGCCGGGGTCGGGCCGGGCTCGGTCGGCGGGCTGCCCATCAGCTTCGAGCAGCTGGTCTCCCAGCTGATCCAGATGCCTGTCCAGAAATCGGAGGGTGGTCCCCGATGAGCAAGCTTCGCCGCCTGGTCCGGGCGTGGGAGCGGATGAAGAACGAGCCGGGGCTCAGCCGGAACGTCGCGGTCACCGTCGCGCTGGTCGTCCTGGCTGGGGTGGCCGGCGGCATCATCCTGACCAATCAGCGGTTTGACTGGCCCTGGGAGGACAAGTTCCCCTTCTACGCGACCCTGCAGAGCAGCCCGGGCGTGAGCCCCGGTAACGGGCAGGAGGTGCGCATCGCGGGCGTCCAGGTCGGCGAAATCAGGTCGACCGAGGTGGACGACCACGGGAACGCCAAGCTAGGACTGGCGATCGATCCGCAGTACCACGTCTACGACAACGCGAAGGTCGTGCTGCGTCCGAAAAGCCCGCTGAACGAGATGTACGTGGAGCTCAACCCCGGCGGCCCGCCGGGCAAAGAGCTCAAGAAGGACGGCGTGCTCCCGGTGGGCAACTCGACGCGGCCGATCCAGGTCGACGAGGTGCTCGGGCATCTCGACGTCAACACCCGGGAGGCGTTGACCAGCCTGCTGTCCGAGGCCGATGTGGCGCTCGCCAAGGCACCGAACCAGTTGCCGGAGGGGGTGTCCGCGACCGACCAAGTCGCCAGGAACCTGCGGCCGGTGGCGGAAGCGTTGCAGACCAGGAAGGACACGCTCGCCAAGCTGGTCACCTCGCTCCAGGAGATCGCCAGTAGCGTCGGTGGCGACGACAAGCGGCTTTCCGAGCTGGCCACAGCACTGCAGCGAACCCTGCACACCGTCGGCAAGCGCAACGATACACTCGACGCGACACTGGCCACGCTGCCCGACGTGACGCGCCAACTCAAGCAGGCGACCGACGCCGTGCAGGGCCTGTCCAACCAGCTCGATCCGACGCTGGACAACCTGCACAGGGCCACCGGCACGCTGCCGGACTCCTTGTCCCGCTTGACGAAAACCGTCGACCAGGTCGGCAACACGGTGGACTCTGCAGCGCCGGTGGTGGCCAAGGCCCGTCCGGTGGTCGCGGACCTGCGCCCGTTCGTCGGCAAGCTGAACGGAGCACTGCCGTCGCTCCGGTCGATCACCAAGAACCTCGACCCGGTGACCGGGAACCTGGTGTCCCATTTGAACGATCTCGGCGCGTTCGTCGTGCAGACCCGCTCGGTCACCAGCCTCACCGACAGCAACGCCGGTGTGCTGCGCGCCCAGGTGGGCATCGCGCCGTCCTCGATCCCGACCGATCTGTTCAATTTCCTGTCCACGCCGAAACCGGGTAGGTGAACCAATGCGCATAGCTCATGGCGCGCTACCGGCCATCCGACTGCTGGTGCTCTGCCTGTTCATCTCGGTGTGCGCGGTCATCTTTGCCTACCTGTGGGTGAATTCAGGCGGCAAGCTGCCGCTGGTCAGCAAGTCCGGCTACCAGGTTTCCTTCACCGCGCCGAAAACGGCGAACCTGGTGTACAACGGCGACGCGATGATCGCCGGCGTCCCGGTGGGCGACGTCGAGAAGATCGAGGTGCACGGCGGCAACGCTGAGGTCACGCTCCAGCTGAACAAGGAGCACCCGCTCCACCAGGGGGTCACCTTCCAGCTGCGGAACAAGACCCTCGTCGAGGAGACCTTCGTCCAGATCGTCGACGGTCACGGGCCGGAGATTCCCAGCGGCGCGAAGCTTCCGGCAGAAACGGTGAAACCGGCCGTCAAGCTCAACGACGTGCTGACCAGCCTCGACGGCGACACCCGGGCCGCGCTGGCGAGTAGCCTCCGGTCGCTCGGCACGGGCACCAAGGGCACCAAGCAGGACGTGTCCGCGGCGCTGTCCGGGCTCGGCGACGTCGGCAGGCAGGGGAACGACGCGCTCGGCGCGCTGGCCGCGCAGTCCCACGATCTGCGGCAGCTGGCCGGCAACAGCGCCACGCTGCTCGCCGCGCTGGACAGCCGCCAGGGCCAGATCGCCCAGATGGTGAAGAACGCGGATGAGCTGACCAAGGCGACCGCGGGCGGTGCCGAGCAGATTCAGGACGTCGTCCGGAGGCTGCCCACCCTAATGGACACCGCGAAGCAGGCCAGCACCGGGCTGAACAAGCTGTCCGGCTCACTGGCACCGGTCGCGAGGAACCTCAACGCGGCCGCGCCGGCACTGAACACGGCGCTGACGGAACTGCCAGCTACCTCGGCGGATCTGCGCGGTCTGCTGCCATCCCTCGACGGCGTGCTGAACAAGTCCCCGGCCACCCTGAGGAGGGTCCCGCAGCTGTCCACCGATCTGCGGCAGCTCATTCCCAACGCGCGGGTCGCGATGTCCGACGTCAACCCCATGCTGACCTACCTCCGGCCCTACGGACCGGAAATCGCAGCCTACTTCACGAACTGGAACGACAGTGTCATCAACGGCGACGCCAACGGCAAGTACTGGAACGTCTACCCGATCTTGGACGAGTACAGCGCCAAGGGGCTGCCGATCCCGCTCAACCACAGCCTGCTCGGCCCGCTGAACAAGCACAACCCGTACCCCTCGCCGGGCACGCTGAACAACCCTGGGCCGGAGAATAGGCCTTACCCGCGGGTGAAGAGGGACGGTGAATAGCCGGTGGCGCGACGCGGCGTGCGGAGGCTGATCGGTCGTCTGCGAGTTCGGGTGCCCGCGCGGTTGCGGGTTCGTCCCACCCGCAAGGGAATCATGATCGCGGCGGGCTTGGTGCTCGCGGCAGGAGCGTTGGTCGGCGGCCTCGCCAGATCCACAATGGAGACTGGAGTTGATTCGTTCCTCCCGTCCGGCGACAAGTCGGTCGCCAGGTTGAACGAGTTGGCCGGTTCGTTCGGCGGCGATCCGGTCGTGGTCCTGATGGAGTCCGAAAGCGAGCGGGAGCTGCTCGACGAGGACAACATCCAAAAGGTCCTCCAGCTGGAAGGCCGACTTTCCAGGCTGCCGGACGTCGCCGCCGTGTACGGGCCGGCGACGATCGTCAACCAGATCGCCAGCCGGACACAGCAGTTCCTGGCCGAGCTGACCGGCCGCCGGGATGCCGAGCGTGCCGCCGCGGAGGACGCCGCGAAGAAGTCCGGGGCGAGCGACAAGGCTGTCCAGAGCGCCGGTGACAAGGCGGTGCAGGCGTTCGACGCGCGGTACGGGCCGTTGCTGGTCCAGGGACTGCCCGCCGGGCTGCCCACGCTGCGGAACCCGAAGTTCGTCGGCAACGTGGTCTACAACCCCGACGGGCAGCCACGGCCACAATGGCATTTCGTGATCCCCTCCGCCGACTCGATCGCGATCCTGGTCCGGCCGCGGGAAGGGAGCACAGCCGACGCCACGGGACATCTGGTGTCCGGGATCCGCCAGGCGGTCGCGAAGTCCGGCATCCGCACCAAGGCGACCACGGTCTCCGGGGTCCCTGCGGTCGCCTCGGGTGTGGGGGAGCAGGTTGCGAAGGAGATCCCTCTCCTCGGCGGTATCGCCGTGCTCGCCGTCGCCGCGTGCTTCCTCTGCACGCCCTGGACCCGGCGGAGCCGACGGCTGGGCCCCGTGCTGACTGCCCTGCTCTCCACCGGCTTCACCGTCGCCTTGTTCGGCTGGCTGAATCGGCCGCTTTCCCTTGGCGTACTGGCGTTCCTCTCGGTGCTGCTGGGGATCGGCGCGTTCTACCCGATGTATTTTGCGCAGCGGGCCCGCCGTCGTGCCGTGCTGGCGGTGGCCGCCGGAACATCGGCCAGTTTCGCCTCGCTGACACTGTCGCCGTTGCCGTTCGTGCGCGATCTCGGGCTGGCGCTGTCAGTCGGGGTGCTCTTCTCCGCCCTCACCGGGCTGGCGCTCGCGCCCTGGCTCGCTGGCGCCCCGGCACCGCACGCTCGTGGCCGGTGGCGGTCAGCTGCCGCAATGGCCTGGCCGCCGTCGACGAGGGGCGTGCGGGTCGGGGTGAGCATGCTCCTCGTGGTGGCGGCGATCGCGGGCTGGACGCTGCTGCCCGGATTGCCGCTGCGCTCGGACTTCCGGAGTTTCGCGGACGGCCTGCCCGCACTGGCTGACGCAGATCAGGTCGAGCAGAGGGTCGGCTCCTCCGGCGAGCTCGACATCGTGCTCCGCGGCGACAACGTGCGTTCGGTCAAAGCGTTCGACTGGATGCGGCGGGCCCAGACAAGCGTGATCTCCACGCATGGCGACCGGATGCGGCCGGTGGTGTCGCCGGTTTCCCTGCTCCCGTTCCTCGGCCCGGCACCGACCGGTGACCAACTCACTTCGGCGCTCCGGCTGCTCCCGCCGTATCTGGTCGGTTCGGTGATCCGCAACGACGGCAAGGTCGCGGTGCTGAGCTTCGGCGTCGACATCAACGATCTCGGTGCGCTGCAACGGCTACGCGATCAGGTGCAGGCGAGCCTGCCGTCTGCCCCGCCCGGCTACCACACGGAACTGGCCGGGCTGCCGATGGTGGCGGTGACCGCGCAGGAGAAGGTGTCCGCCGACCGGACCTGGGGCAACCTCGCCGGTATCGGCGCGGCGGGCGTTGTCCTGCTCATCGGCTTGCGTCGTCGTTCCGACGCGGTCCGCGCGGTGGCCGCGGGCGCGATGGCCACCGGCGCCGGTTTCTGTGCGTTGTGGCTCACCGGAATCCCGCTCAGCCCCGTGACTGTGGCGTTGGGTTCCCTGACCACCGCGATCGGCTGCGAGTTCACCGTGCTGCTCTCCGAGGCGGCCAGGCAGGGCAGCAGGCGGCTGCTTCGCTCGGTGGTGCTGGCGACGGTGACCTCGGCCGTGGGTTACGCGGTGCTTGCCGCGTCTCGGCTTGCTGTGATCCGTGAGTTCGGCGTCTTGCTCGCGGGTTCGGTCGTCCTCGCGCTGCTCTCCGCGTCCTGCGTAGTCGCGATGACCGTGCGGCGGGAGCCCCGAAAACCGGTCCTTCAGCCGGAACCGTCCCAGAAGTCCACGGTAGTAGGAGTAATGGCATGAAAGCCGATGAACTTTCCATAGGGGACACCACGGACGGCATCGTGGACACCGAGGAAGCCGAGGACATCGCAGGTGCCGAGGAAGTCGAGGAAGCCGCAGGTCCCGAGGAGGTCGAGGACACGGCTGCCGAGCGGTCTGGCCGTCTGCGGCGGCTGGTCACGGTAGGCGGCCGGTTGCGGGTTCCGCGCTTGAAGCGGGCGAAGGCACTACTCGCCATCGTGCTCGTGCTCCTGCTCGGTGGCGGCACTGGCGGTTACTTCTGGTGGAAATCGGGAGAACTACCGGATGGCGTCGCTTTCCGTGTCGGCGGGAAAATGGTCCCGGTCGACGATTTGAACAAGGAAATGGACACACTTCGGGCGCTTTACGGCGTGCGGCGGCCGTCGGACGCGAAAGCCCTGGATCGGTATTGGCGGGACGGCGCGAAAGCACTGGCGGTCAGTGTCATTCTCGACGACGCCGAGCGTGCACGGAACATCAAGATCGCCGACAAAGCGGCGCGCGATGTCCTTTCTCGGTACATCTCGCAGCAGATCGGTGAGGGCCCGTCCGCGCAGGACGAATTCTTCCGGGTGCTCGGTAATGCCGGTACCTCCGAAGTCGCCGTGCTGACCGAGATCAAACGTCAGCTTGCGCTCAACCAGTTGTTCGACCAGGTCACCGCCGGCCAGTCGGTCACCGACCAGCAGGTCCGGAAGGCATTCGACCAGCGCCGTGATCAGCTGGGCACGCCGGAGCGACGGCACCTCCGGAACATCGTCGTGCGCACCAAGGAGGAAGCCGACCAGGTGCTCGCCGACATCCGGGCCGGCGCGGCGTTCAAGGACGTGGCCAAGCGGACCAGCCTGGACTCCACCGGCCCCTCGGGCGGAGACCTCGGCGAGCTGAGCCGCGACCAACTGGACGACCGCTACCGGGGACCGGCCTTCGCCGCGCAGCCCGGCACCGTGTTCGGCCCGGTGCACAACGAGCATGGCTGGAACGTGGGTAGGGTGGACCAGGTCCTCCCGCCGATCCCCGCAAAGTTCGCGCAGGTCAAGGGCCAGTTGAAGGACACGCTGCTGCTGGAGAAGTCGCTGGGCGTCTGGCGGCGCTGGCTGGCCGAGCAGATCAAGCACGCCGACGTGCAGTACGCCGACCGGTACCGGCCGGCCGACCCGGCGGCCCCGCCGGGGGACGAGTCCGTCCCCGGGAACGCCCCGGCGCCCACCCGGCCGTTGCAATGATCATCGCGAGGAGCGTGGTGCCGCTGCTTATGGCCGGCGCGCTGGTCGTGCTCGGCCGGTGGGGCCTACGCAACGCGCACCAGGTGCCGCCGTGGCTGTCGTCGAGGGACCGCCAGCGGCGATCGAGGACGCTGCGCCGTGGTGCCCGGACCTGTTACGTGGTCGCCGTGGTCTTCGCGGTGGCCGGGATCGGCACGCTTGTCCCGGTCGGTTGCTGATCTCCGAAGAGGTGCTTTTAGCTCGGTCTGACCTTTATGCAAGTAACTGGTCAGGTCAGTAAATTGCGGGGAGCCAGAGGTGCCCTTCCGTGAGCATGACGAGGGTTTCGAAAAAGTATCAGCCGTGTTTGGGCGGTGGACAGGTGGCTGCGTATCCAACAGAATTGAGCCCTTCCGATCGTGCCCGGATCAGGTGACGGCAGTGGCGTGATGCAATGCCCCTTGACCGTTGCGAAAGCGTCAACACTCGTACAAGCAAGGAGCTTCACAAGACCTCCACTCGTCAGGGCGTAGACGGAAATGCTCATCGTTGATGGACAAGACCGGGAGTACGGCAATGGCGCCAGATCTTCTGCGGTTTGACGGTGGAATCGAGGTCGTTCGCGACCTGCGTGCCTCGCGGGGAATAAGCACGGCACTCGGCGTCTCGGGAAAAGCGCGGAATCGTATTGTCGTCCGTCGGCTTGACCTTTCGTTGACCTGGCCGTGGAGCTGGGACTGGCTCGCCCAGGAACTCGATGTCATGTGGGGTTCCCGGCTGCCGCTCCTGATGCCGAGCAAGATCGCGAACACCAGTCCCGGGGAGGTGACCCTCACCCGGCCGTTCGTGGCGGGCCGGGACATCCGGGAATGGGCAGCGCAAGAACCGCGTCCGTCGATCGACGCCTACGTCCGGCTGATGTGCGAGCTGTTTTACGCGCTCGCCCAGTTGCACGGCATGGGGATCGCGCACGGCGGCCTGAAACCGGCGAACATCATGCTCACTGAGGACACCGGCCAGCTCGTCCTGCTCGACGCGGGCGTCTCCCGCACCCAGCTGGCCGCGACCACACCCCCCGTCGGCTCCGCCGATGGCCGGTACCTGCCGCCCGAGCATGCCGGGGACGTGCGCCGGACGGTCGGTTTCGCGGCGGACATCTACGCCTGCGGCTGGGTTCTGCTCGAAGCCGCCGCTGAGTGGAACCGCACTGCCAGTGCGTTGCGAGCGCAGGCGAAGAAGTACAGAACCACCCCGAAAGGGCTTGCTCACCTGCTCGCCGTAGTGGGCGTGCCGCCCGCGCTGCGGCCGATCTTCGAAAGGCTGCTCGGTCCTCTGCCGGAGCAGCGCTACGCCAGCGCCGAGGACGCGTTGGCCGGGGTCGAAGCGGTGCGGGCGACGAGTATCGGCGAGACCGGCCAGTCGCCGACCGCCACCCCGCGTACCGGCGGCACGCTCGCCTACGTCGACCCTCCACTCATCGGCAGGCGCGCGGAGCTGGGGAAACTCACCTCCTATGTCGAGGGCGCCGCTCGTTCCGCAGGGGCTGTGGTATGCCTGAGCGGCGAGTCCGGGGTCGGCAAGACCCGCTTGCTCGACGCGGTCGCCGCGCACGCCGACGACGCGGGGGTGACCGTCCTGCGTGGCGGCGCGTTCGATTACTCCGCGCAGCGCCCCCTCGGGCTGTTCGCGGAACCCTTGCGGGACATCATGCTCTACCTGCGCACCCACCCGGCCGAGGCCGAGATGGTCGGCCACGAGCTGGGTGAGCTCCTGCCGCCGGTAATCGAACTGGTCCCCGGGCTCTCCGCCATCTTCGCCGACCTGCCAGTGTCCGGCGTTGCCGGCGAGGCATTGATGGGCGGTTCCGCCTTGGCGGTCGCGACGGCCGTCACCCGGCTTTTCCAGGCAGTGTTCACCAACGCGCGCCCCGGGGTGCTCATCGTGGACGACTGCCAGTGGGCTGACGACCTCAGCTGGCAGGTGCTCGCCAAGCTGGCGTCGGCGATCTCCCGCGGGCCGGAGCAGGCCACGCATCTCAGTCTGATCAGCTCCTGCCGGCCGGAAGCCGTCGCGCAGGTGAAGACCTGGGGCAGCGCCGATTTCCTCGAGCTGCGACCACTGTCCTCTTCGGAAACCGAGGAACTGGTCCGGTCGGTCGGCGACCGGCTCCCGGCCGAGATCATCCCTTATGTAATCGGCTACTCCCGGGGTAACCCGCTGGAGACGCTGTCGGTCTTCCGCGCGCTCATCGATTCCTCCGCGCTGGTCCACGACGGCGATCGGTGGGCCGTGGACGAGCACGAGATGCGCTCGCTTCCGCTACTGTCCCAGTCCCGCTCGTTCCCTCCGGCCGACGGGCGCGAACCCGCGCAGGTGGACGTTTTCGTCTCCGCCCGGCTGGACCGGTTGCCGGCCGCCACCAAGCAGGCGGTTCGGCAGGGAGCCATTCTCGGCCGCCAGTTCTCGTCCTCGACGCTGTGCGATGCACTCGGTGTCGGGACGAGGGAAGCCCATCATCTGCTCCGGGAAGCGATGGACCGCGGGATCCTCCGGCAGGTACCCGGCGAGGGCGGCTTCGTGTTCACCCACGACCGGCTCCGGGACGCAGTGCTGCGGTCGTTGACCGATGACTGCCGTCGGGATCTGCACCGCCGGGCAGCGCAGGCGCTCGAACGGTCGGCCGAGGCACAGAGCGACTACGAGATCGCGTACCACTTCGATCGGGCAGGCCAGCTCGGTCTGGCGATGCCGTATGCGGTGCGGGCCGGCGAAGCGGGTCTGCGGCAGCACGCGCTCGACGTCGCGGAGAGCAATTTCAAGATTTCCGAGGCAGGGCTTCAACTTCTGGAGTCCGTCAGTGAGCTGGACAGGTTCCGGGTGTACAGCGGCCTGGGCGCAGTCCACATGCTGCTGGGCAACTATGACCTGGCGGCCAAGGAACTTTCCGTCGCCTACGACGCGGCGAACGCGCTCGACGGGATCGAGTCGGCCAGGGTAGCGACGCTGCTCGGCGAGTTGGCCTTCAAGACCGGTCGACTGGAGGACGCGGCGGACTGGATGAAACAGGGCATGCGGCATCTCGGTTTGAGGGTGCCGGATCGCTCCTGGGCGGCCGCCGTTTCCTGCGTCGGCGAGCTGGGGTTGCTGGCCCTCGGGCTGTGCCCGCGACGGTTGCGGCCGGGTAGGAAGGGGGCGGGGAGCGAACGGGCCCGGCTCGCGGCGCGTATCTACAACCGGCTGGTGTACGAGTGGTGGTTCGCGCGATCGCCGGTCTGGGTGGTCTGGGGGATGCTCCGCACTCTGCGGATTTCCCGGGCCGGCGGGAGCATGCGCGAACGGTCGCAGGCGTATTCCACCGCGGCGGTATGCATCGCCGGGCTCACCCCGGTTTTCGCGACGGTCGCGCTCCGGCTGGTGGTCCGCTCGCTGCGGCTTCGCCAGGCGGAGCACGAGGACTGGGGAATCGCGCAGTCGCAGCATTTCCGGGGCTTCGTGCTGCACGCGGCCGACCGTTACGAGGAAGCGATCAAGGCGTTTGACACCGCGATCGCCGCCTTTGATGTCGTCGGTGACCGGTGGGAACAGATCGCTGCGCGGTGGCAGAAGGCGCTTTGTCGGTACCGGCAGGGAAGGCTGCACGAAGCGGGGGTGATCGCACGCGAAACCTATTGGGAGGGCAAGCGGATCGGCGACCGCATCGGTGCGGGTACCGCACTCGCGATCTGGACCCGTTGCCTGCCCGGCGATGTCAGCGCGGACACGATCGTCCGTGAACTGCGGCAGACCAATTCGGACGATTTCCATACCACCGCGATGCTGCAGGCGGCCAGGGGCTGGCGGCTGTTCCATTCGGAACAGTACGAGCACGCGGTGGAGGCCTTCCGCAAGGCCAACGAGTCGCTGCGTGAGTCGGGCACCAGGAACCATTTCGTCGCGCCCATCGTGACCTCGCACCTGCAGGTGCTCCGTCTGTGGCACGACAAGGCGCCCGCCTGGTGGGCGCAGGAGCGGCGGGTCCGTGCCCAACTCGCCCGCCGCCAGCTGGCCCGTGCCCTGCGGTGGGCGCTCGTTTTCCGCGCCGAGCGCCCCGGGGTGTTGAGGGAATGGGCGGTGATGTCGTTCGCGCAGGGGCACGCGTGGCGTGGCCGGTTGCTCTTGCGTGCGGCGGTGCACAGCGCGACCCGCGCGCGGGCGGAGGGTGAACTCGCCGCCTGCTCGCTGGTGGCGGAGCATGCCTGGGCGGACGCGCGCCGTGGCTCGCTCGTCCGGCTGCGCCCGGCTTCGGAAATGTGCCGCCCGCTGGGGGTGCGGGTGGACCGCGGGATCGTCGAAGCGGTGTCGTCGCGAGTCATGCCCACGGTCGGGGACTCCTCGCGACACCAGGCGCTGGTCAGCGCCGTCGGCAGCATCGTTGCCTCCGACGACGTCGACGAGGTGCTGGAGAAACTGCGGGAGGCGACCGCCGCCACGACCACGGCGCGCCGGGTGGAGATCGCCAGCGGCGACGCCGCGGAAGAACTGGTGCCGACGAAACGGACCGAACGCGTCGCCAAGAAGGTGATGATCGACGGTTTCGAAGCGAAATCGGTGGTCGCGGCCTTCCCGCTCGGCCAAGGCGATCAGCACGCGCCGACCGTCGAGGTACTGGCTGCGCTCGCGGGTGCGGTCATCGAACGGGAAGGGCTCCGTCGCGAGTCCATGGAGCGGATCGTCGAAGTACAGGAGGCCGAGCGTGATCGGATCGCGCGGGACCTGCACGACGAGTTCGGCCACCTATTCGCCGGCATCATGGACGGGCTCGGCAAATTGGAGCAAGCCGGCGACGAAACCACACGCAGACTCACCGTGGACGTGCGGGGGATCGTCCGGCAAGGGATTCAGGCGGTGCGCACGGTGGCCTGGTCGCTGCGGCCGTCCGGGCTCGACGACCTCGGCCTGCCCGGCTGTATTGAGCAGTTTGTGGAGGACTGCCGCCGGATCTTCCCGATCCAGTTCGAGCTGGGCGTGATCGGGCAGGGGGGTCAGATCCCGGCGTCGGCGGAAACCGCGCTCTTCCGCATCGTGCAGGAAGCACTGACCAATGTTGGCAGGCACAGTCGAGCCACCGAGGCAAGCGTCGTGCTCGTTTCCTCCGGCGACACCGTGCGGGTGGTCGTCGAGGACGACGGGGTCGGCTTCGACGTCGATCGGAACAGACAGGGCAGGTCGCTCGGGCTGATCGGGATGCGGGAGCGGGCGCGACTGGCCGGTGGCCGGTTGACCATCGATTCCCAGCCGGGTCAGGGCACGACCGTGATGGTGGAGGTGCCGACCAGACGATGATCGGTGTAGTGGTGTGTGACGACCACGGCATTATCCGTTCCGGGATCCGCCGGATCCTCGAGGGCACGCCGAACTTCCAGCTCAGAGCCGCCGCCCCGACGGGGAAATTGCTCGTCGAGGCGATCGAGCAGTACCGGCCGGAGCTGGCGGTGGTCGACATCCGGCTGCCGGACGGCAGCGGGCTCGACCTGCTGGGCTCGATCGCCGCGATCTCGCCCGGCACCAACGTCGTGATGCTGAGCATGTACAGCGCCCGAGGCTATGTGGAGAAGGCGAAGATTCTCGGGGCCAGGGGCTACATCACGAAGGAATGTATGGAGGAAGAGCTCATCGAGGTCCTGCACGCGGTCATGAAGGACGACAAGTTCGTCACGTACGTGCCGGAAGAAACGGCTTCCCAGGGCGCTGAGAGGCATCCGAACGTGGACTTGGACAGCCTGTCGTCCAGGGAGCTCGAAGTGCTGAAGCTCATCGCCGCCGGCCTGACGAACTCCGAGGTGGCGGACGAACTCCGCATCTCGCCTCGGACGGTGGAGAGCCACCGCGCCAGCGTGCAGCGAAAGCTGATCGTCCGCAGCCGGGCGGAACTCGCCAGGGTGGCCCGCGAGGCCGGCCTCCTGGACTGACTCGTGAGCGATGCGGCCGGGCAGAATGGCCGCATCGCTCACGAGTTGTTCAGTTCACCTTGCGCTGCATGCCTTTCCAGTACGGCTCCCGAAGCTTGAACTTCTGGATCTTCCCCGTGGCTGTCTGCGGGATTGCGGTGCGGAACTCCACCGAGGTCGGCGCCTTGTACCCGGCCAGCCGTTGCTTGCAGTGCGCGATGATCTCCGCCTCGGTGACCGTCGCGCCGTCGGCCTTGACCACCAGCGCCTTGATCGTCTCGCCCCATTTCTCGTCCGGCACGCCGATCACCGCCACCGCGGCCACCTCCGGGTGCGAGAAGATGCAGTCTTCCACCTCGATGGAGGAGACGTTCTCGCCACCGGTGACGATCACGTCCTTCTTCCGGTCCGAGATCGTCAGGTGCCCCTCGTCGTCGACCGACCCGCCGTCGCCGGTGTGGAACCAGTTGTCCCGCAACGCGTCCGCGGTGGCTTCGGGGTTGTTCCAGTAACCGTCCATAATCACGTTCGAGCGGGCCAGCACCTCGCCCGAATCGGAAATAAGCAGCCGCGTCCCCAGCGCCGGAATCCCAGCGCGGGACAGCTTGCGCGCGCGTTCCTCGGCGGGCAGGGCGTCGTCCGCCGAGCGGGAGCGGTTGAAGGTCAGCAGCGGAGAGGTCTCGGTCAGGCCGTATATCTGCAGGAACTCCCAGCCCAGTTCCTCACCGATGCGCGCGATGGTCCGGCTAGGCGGCGGCGCACCGGCGCACACCACCCGCACCCGATCGCGGCCTGGAATCTCCCCCTCCCACCGCTGCGCCGCCTCGAGCACCGCGTTCCACACCGCGGGCGCGCCGCACATCAACGTCACTCCGTGCCGCTCGACGCGGCGGAGGATCTCCGTGCCGTCCACCTTGCGCAGCACGATCTGCTGGGCGCCGAGCCCGGCGAGGCCGAAGGGCATTCCCCATCCGTTGCAATGGAACATCGGCAACGTGTGCAGGTACACGTCGTGCTCCCAGGCGCGGGTGTGTACGGCGAGGGTTACTGCGTTGACCCAGATGTTGCGGTGGGTCAACTGCACGCCCTTGGGCCGAGCGGTGGTGCCCGAGGTGTAGTTGATGGTGGCCGTCGCGTTCTCGTCGGGCGACGCCCATGGGACCGGCTCGGTGGCGAACCGCAGCAGTTCCGTGTCCGTCTGCTCGCCCAGCACGAACCGGTGCGCCACCTTGATGTGGGACAGCGCTGCTTCGAGTTCCGGATCGACGAGCAGCACGGACGCGCCGCTGTGCTCGACGATGTAGCGGACCTCGTTGCTGCTGAGCCGGAAGTTCACCGGCACACAGATCCGGCCGCTGCTGGGCACCGCGTGCAGGAGTTCGAGCAGGCGCGCGGAGTTGTGGCTGACAACCGCCACACGTTCGCCCGCACTGATCCCCAGCGCATCGAAACCTGCCTGCCAGGCGCGGACCCGGTTGGCGAGATCGCGGTAGGTGAGCTGCCCGAGAGGGTCCGCCGGTTGGCTCGGCTCGTCGACCACGGCCACACTCTCGGCGAAGCCGGTCTCGCCGCGCTCCAGGAAGTCCGCGACGGTGAATGGGACGTGCATTGCTCTACCTCCGCAAGGATTGGCACAGCCGTTGGTGCACGGCCTTGCAACACGGTAGCCCGGTGTAACCTCATCAACTTCCGTAGTTTTTCCGGATGTCCACCTTCGTGGAGAATTCTTAAATGAGTGAAGTTGTCTGTGGCACCGAGGTTGCGTTCGCGGGATTGACGGGTGGAGCTGGCCAGCTCGGATGCCTCGCGCTCGGCCAGATCACCGGATCAGATACGGCGGTGTATGCATGTGGAATAACTTGGCGCCGGACGTCGAAACGTTCGCCAATGTGCTGTTGAGCAGGCCGACACGGTGATTGGGTCAAGTTGAACCGAACCGGGACGATGAACGCGGTCGATTCGGTTGCGGAGGAGCGCCGCTGCAGGTCGAACAGCGCGCACTTTACGCAAGCCTAATAGAAGCACAGAACTAGCCCGCACGGGAGATGTGAACTCCATATCACTCGAAGTATCTATGCATTCGTCTCACAAGAGACAAGTTGTCGCCGTGTCAATGTTCGCAATCTGAGATTGGGAGGGGTTTTGCGCATGTCGGGGAAGTTCGGTTTGCGGATACGCAGAGGTGTCACGGGAACGGCGGTCGCTGCGACGGCGATGGCGGCGCTCACCGCCTCGCAGGCTCCAGGCGTGGTCGCTCCCGCCGCGAAGGTCACTCCGCTGTCTGGCTCCTCCACTTCGGGTGCTACGCCCTATTACACCGCTCTGCCTCCGCTGATGACGCCCGGTAAGCCGGGTCCATCCGCTGATTTGTCGGCGTCCGGTTCCAGAGTGATCGGTGGCGCGGCCATTCCGGCCACCGTCCTCGACGCGTACAGGAAGGCCGAAGCCGCGCTTGCACAGAGCAACCCGGGCTGCAACCTGCCCTGGCAACTCCTCGCCGCCATCGGCCAGGTCGAGTCCGGTCAGGCTTGGGGCGGGCGAGTGACCGCCGACGGTACGACGCGCTCGCCCATCCTTGGCCCTCAGCTCAACGGCAATGGTTTCGCCAACATCTCGGACACCGACAACGGTGTGTACGACGGCGATGCCACATACGACCGGGCGGTCGGCCCGATGCAGTTCATCCCGTCCACCTGGGCGACCTGGGGCACCGATGGCAACGCCGACGGCAAGAACGACCCCAGCAACATTTACGATGCCGCCTTCGCTGCCGGCCGGTACCTGTGCGCGGGCGGACGCGACCTGTCCAATTCGAACGACCTAGACCGGGCGATCCTCGGCTACAACCACTCCGCGGAATATCTGCGCACCGTCAAGTCCTGGTTCGAGTACTTCAAGAGCGGCCATCACGAGGTGCCGAACAGCACCGAGACGGGTCCCTACCCGTTGCCGGACTCCGCGAGCGGGTACTCCACCCCCTCGACCTCGCCCTCGCCCAGCAAGTCGAGAAGTCCGAAGCCCAGTGGCTCGTCGCCGTCCAAGCACAATCCCAAGCCGAGTCCGACGCCGGCGCCGAGGCCGACGCCTGCCCCGAACCCATCGAAGGGCCAGCCCGGCGGAGAGCCCGACGCACCCCCAGTCACCGTCCCCGACATCGGATCCAAGCTGCCCGGCGCCGTCAGGAACCTCGTCCTTCAGCCCCGCCTGGAGGGGATGGTCGACACCGTCTCAGGTCTCGTCGCGCCCACTCATAAGGCCGTTTCGGCGTCCAGGGAGGTCCCGCTCTTGCCGGGCGCCTAAGACCGTGTCCTACGTGGTGAGGCGGACGAGGCGCTTGTAGCAGCACAGGGCGGCGGCGAGACCGAGAAAGGCCAGGTAGTTCCGGGGATTCCGC